>NZ_CP109787.1:3137500-3470000 GCF_025857195.1 Leisingera thetidis
CGCAAAGAAAAATGACAATGCAAATGAAATCAACGCCTTAAGGCAAAACAAAGCCAGCACCACCGGCCCGTACCCCCGCGCCGGACCCGGCCCCAAACCGCCCGGAATGCCCCGGAACCGCAGCACCGGCCACTTACCCACAGAACAGCGCGCCTTATCCACAGATTCACAGCCCGGAATCAAAGAATCCTCTTCTTCTGGCTCAAAATATCCCGGGGGAAGCCCAAAGGGCCGGGGGCAGAGCCCCAAACAAAATGGACGGCCCATGGGCCGCCCCTCAAACTTCAAACCTGAAAGCTCAGCATTCAGCCCTGCTCCTCCAGCACCTTGCGGGCGGCGCGGAAACATTCCAGTGCCTGGGGCACACCGCAGTAGATGCCGATCACATGGATGATCGCCCGGATCTCCTCTTTGGTAACGCCGTTATTGATGGCACCGCGGCAGTGCAGCTCCCATTCGTGCATCTTGCCCAGCGCTCCGATCATCGACAGATTCATCATCGAGCGGGTCTTGGCGTCGATCACATCATCGCCCCAGCCAAACCCCCAGCACCAGGCGGTCATCGCCTCCTGGAAGGGCCGGGTGAAGTCATCGGCCGCGGCCAGGTTCGTTTCGACATATTCGGCGCCCAGGGTGGATTTGCGCTGTTCCAGGCCCTTCAGGAACAGGTCTTCGTCAAATGTGCTCATGTCAGCCTCTCAGTTTCATGGCGATGTTCTTGGTCTGGACGTAGTTCCACAGCGCCCCGCGGCCCTTTTCGCGGCCGTAGCCGGATTTGCCGTAACCGCCAAAGGGAGTCTCGACGCCGCCGGCATACCATTCGTTCACGAAGACCTGGCCTGCGCGGATCTGGCGGGCGCAGCGGGTTGCGCGGTCCAGGTCTCGGGTAAAGACACCGCCGACCAGCCCGTATTCGGTGCTGTTGGCGATCTTGATGGCTTCGGCATCAGACCGGAATTTGAGGACCGAGAGAACCGGCCCGAAGATCTCTTCGCTGGCGATGCTGTCGTTCGGGGTGATGCCGGAGACCACGGTCGGGGCCAGGAGGGCGCCCGCATTGCCGACGGGCGTCCCGCCCGCAGCGATGGTTGCGCCCCCGGACTGCGCCTGCCGGACGATGCCAAGCGCACGGTCGCGCTGGGGCATGGACACCATCGCCCCCATATTGGCGCCGAACTCGGCCCGGTCGATACCGGCGCCTACGGTGAGGCTTTCGGCCACGTTCACCGCGCGCTCGACCAGTTCGTCGTGGCGGCTTTCGTGAACGATCACCCGGCTCATGGCGCTGCAGACCTGGCCTGCGTTGAAATAGATACCCCAACGGATGTCATTTTCAAACGCGTCGAGGTCGGCATCCTCATGCACGATGGCGGCGGATTTTCCGCCGAGTTCCAGTACGCAAGGCACCACGTTCTGCGCCGCCGCGGTGGCGATGCGGACGCCGGTGGGGACGGAGCCGGTGAAGACGATCTGGTTGACCTGCGGATGGCCTGCAAGGGCGGCGCCCGCCTCATGCCCGTAGCCGCAGAGGATGTTGACTGCCCCCGGCGGGAAACCCGCGGCCTCGGCCGCGCGGGCGAGCCAGGCATTGGTGAGCGGCGTCAGTTCCGGTGTCTTGATCACGCAGGCATTGCCGGTGGCCAGCGCCGCCGACAGCGAGCGCGCAGTCATCTCCACCGGGTAATTCCAGGGAATGATCTGGGCGGAGACCCCCTTCGGCTCGTTCTCGGTCCAGTCGAAATAGCCGCCGCCGAGCGGGATCGAGCGGCCCTCCACCGTGCTGGCCTGATTGCCGTAGTACTCGAAATAGAGCGCCGCGCCCTCGATCTCGATCCGGGATTCCCAGAGCGGCTTGCCCTGCTCCAGGGTCAGGACCGGCGCGATCTCGTCAATGTGGCTAAGCAGGTAGCGGCCCATCGCCTGCACCATGCGGCCGCGTGCAATCGGGCGCAGCGCCGTCAGCTCGCCGGACAGGTGCAGGCGGCGGGCGGCCTGCACGGCGCGGTCCACGTCGGCGGCATCACCCAGCGCCTGGCGGGCCAAAAGCTCCCCATTGGCCGGGTTGGTGACATCGATCCACCCTGCCCCGCCAGGCACCCATTCGCCGTCGATATAGTTCAGCCATTCGGCATCAAGCTGTGTCATGATCGTTCAAATCCCTGCTGCTGCCAGATCGCGGTCTGCCGCGTCACGCATCCATTTCTGAAGATGCAGGATGGAATGTTCCGAGTTCACACCGCAAGCGGGATCGACCACCAGCGGCCCGGGCACATAGCCGCGGCTTTTGAGGCCGCGCTGCACTGATTCCACCAGGTGAATATCTTCTTCCACCGTGGTGGCGCGGTCCTGCACCGCCAGTCGGCGCACGGTTTCATTGTCTTCGCCGCGGACCGAGTACCAGCCGCGCCAGACCACGACGTGATCGGCATCCACCGCGCGCCAGTGATAGGTATTGAGGATGTTGCCCGGATAGACCTGGAAGGAGAACATCGGCCACAGAAACCAGCTGGAGTATTTGCCGTTGTTCTCGAACCCTGAGTTGATGTCATAGGTCATCTGGTCCAGCGAATTGCATTCTGTGGTGTGGCGCAGGCAGAAGCCCTGGGGCTGAATGTCATAGGTTTCCGGCTTGATCACCCCGGTGGAGAAGGTCGGGTGGTTGAGGCTGCAATGATAGCACTCGGAGTAGTTCTCGACCGAGACCTTCCAGTTGCAGTTTTCCGGGATTTCCACCCATTCCAGCGGCTTCAGCTCACCCCAATTGGGGACGAAGCTTTCCAGCTCGCCGCGCACGCCCGGAAACCAGTCGTCCATCGGCTGGGCTTCGGGATCGAGATTCACGAAGATGAAGCCCAGGAAGACTTCGGTGCGGACTTCGGTCAGGCAGACCTTGGATTTGTCAAAGCCCTGCACCGATTTCAGGTTCGGCCCGGCGCGCAGCTGGCCGGTCAGCTCATACGTCCAGGCGTGATAGGGGCAGACCACAACCCGCGTGGTGCCCTCGCCCGAGACCAGCTGGTGAGCGCGGTGCTGGCAGACATTGTAGAAGGTGCGGATCTCGCCATCCCTCCCCTTGATGCAAAACAGGCTTTCCCCGGCCATCTCGAATGTAAAATAGTCACCGGGGTTTTCCAGCTGGCTAGCGTGACCGGCGTATTGCCAGGTGCGGGCCAGAAGGCCGTTGCGCTCGGCCTCGAAGACAACCGGATCGGTATAGTACCGCCCCGCGAGGGAATGTGTCAGAGGGGCGTTCATTCAGGTTCCTCCGCATAAAGACCCAGCTGATGCCTGCGTTGGTGGAAATGCGCGACCCGTTCGACGATCTCGTCGCTGGAAACCGCGATCACGAAGGAGAGCAGCGTTTCCAGCAGGGCGATGGTCGAGACGGAAGACGGGAAGAATTGCGGCGTGTCCGCCGCGACGACAAAACCGTGATCCGCATTCAGGACCACGGGGCTGGCAGGGCTGTCGGAAATGCCGACAATGGTGACCCCCTGTTCGCGCGCGATGCGGATCGCCTCGATCACCTCGGTGCGGTAGGGCTTGCAGGTCATTGCGATCAGCACGTCCTGGCTGTCGGCCCAGGCCAGATCGTCAACGGCCGTGGAACCGGGCTGCGGGATGGCGTGGAACTGCTTCATGCCGGTGGAGGCCAGATAGGTGAAGTTGCGGGCATTGGCGTTGTTGACGCCCACACCCAGGGTAAAGACCTGACGGGACTGCCAGATCACCCTTGCCGCCGCTTCCAGGCAGCCCGCATCGATGCCTGCAAAGGTCTCTTCGATATTGCGGATCGCCGCCCCCGCCATGTCGGCATAAAGCCCGCCCAACCCGCCGGACTTGCCGATATCCAGCAGCCAGCGTGCCCGGTCCGGAAAGGACACCCCGCCCCTGCGAATCGCCTCTCGGAAGGGGGCGCGAAAATCCTCGTAGCCTTCAAAACCCACCTGCCGCGCCATGCGGACAAAGGTGTTGGGTTTCACATTTGCTGCCTCGGCAATCTCGCGGACAGTGGAAACCCCGACATCCGCGGGGTTTTCCAGCACATAGCGAGCCGCCTTCTGCGCCTCGGGCGTCAGGGCCTCCCACTCTTCGGTGAGGCGCTCCAAAACGGAATTTGATACATTTGTGTCATTCATGATTGACGATGGTACAAATGTGGAATTAGCCTGTCGAGCAGAAAAGCGCATGGCAATCAGGAACGGCGAAATGGCTGAGAAGGAATTCCCCACGCAGGCCCGTGTGGTCATTGTTGGCGGCGGCGTTATGGGGGCGGGCCTGGCCTATCACCTGGCGCATGAGGGCTGGGGCCCGGAGGTGGTTCTGCTGGAAAAGGCCGAGTTGACTTCAGGCTCGACCTGGCACGCGGCGGGGCAGATCACCCATTCCACCAGCTCGTTCGGGTTGGGCAAATGCGTCGACTACAACATCGGGCTCTACTCCGGGAAACTGGAGGAAGAGACCGGCCAGGCGGTGACCTGGCACGGCTGCGGCTCGTTCCGCCTGGCCTATACCGAGGATGAGATGGACTGGCTGCGCCACACGCTGTCGGTCGGGCGCAGCCTGGGTTTCAACATTGAACTTGTCGGGCCCGAAAAGGTCGCCGAGCTGCATCCCTTCTATAATCTCGAAGGAGTGCTGGGTGCGCTCCACACCCCCGATGACGGCCATGTTGACCCGACCAACGTGACCATGGCGCTGGCCGCCGGCGCCCGCCAGCTGGGCGTGCGCATCTTCCGCCGCTGCCGCGCCACCAACATCACGCAAGGACCGGGTGGCGAATGGATCGTCGAAACGGAAAAGGGCACCATTGCTTGCGAGCATGTGGTCAACGCCGGCGGCACCTATGCCCGCCAGATGGGCGAATGGTCGGGCCTGCAGCTGCCGATGACCTCGATGACCCACCATTACTTCGTGACCGAGCCAGTGCCGGAGTTCGAGGGCTTGGACATGGAACTGCCGGTGATCCGCGATGACAAAAAGGTCTCCGGCTATATCCGGATGGAGCAGAAGCGCGGCCTGATCGGGATCTACGAGAAGGAAGGTTCCAACTCGGTCTGGCATGACCACTGCCCCTGGGACTACGAGAACTGGCTGTTCGATGCCGATTACGACCGGGTGATGCCGTGGCTGCAGGAAAGCCTGAACCGGATGCCGATCTTTGCCGACCTCGGAATTCAGCGCGAAGTGCACGGCGCGATCTCGCATCCGCCGGACGGCAACCCGCTGATCGGCCCGGCAGCGGGCGTGAAAAACTACTGGTGCTGCTGCGGCACCCAGATCGGCATCGGCTGGGGCCCCGGCCTCACCCGCGAGCTGGCGCGGTGGATGGTGCATGGCGCCGCCGGCATTTCCATGCGCGAGTATGACCCGCGCCGCTTCGGCTCCTATGCCACCAAGGACTGGCAGGTGACCAAGGCGCATGAGGACTACAAGCTGCGCCACGAGATCCCCTTCCCGCATTTCAACCGCCTGGCGGGCCGCCCGGTCAAACCCTCGCCGCTTTATGACCGGCTGAAGGAAAAAGGCGCGGTCTATGAGGAAGTCTACGGCCACGAGCGGCCGCGCTGGTTTGCCAGGAACGGTGTGGAGCAGCGCGACCACTACTCCTTCAAGCGCAATGTGGTGCACGGCATTGTCGGGGCAGAGGTGAAGGCCGTGCGCGAGGGCGCGGGCATCATGGACATCTCCGCCTTCACCAAGGTCGAGGTTTCCGGCCCCGGCGCCGCGGCGCTCCTGGACCGGCTGACCGCCAACCGCCTGCCGCGGAAGGCGGGCGGCATTGCCCTCACCCACATGCTGAACCGCCACGGCCGGATCGAGCTGGAAACCACCGTGGTGAAACTGGCAGAGGACAGCTACTACCTGGTCTGCGCCGCCTTCTTCGAACAGCGGCTGCTGGACCACCTGAACCAGAACCGCGCGGGCGACGAGGTGGCGATCAAAACCCTCTCCACCGATTGGGCCGCCCTTGCGCTCAATGGTCCGAAGTCCCGCACGGTGCTGGCCTCCTGCACCAATGCGGACCTGTCGAACGCCGGTTTCAAATGGCTCACCGCGCAGCAGATCGAGGTTGCGGGGCACAGGCTCTGGGCCTTCCGCATGTCCTATGCGGGCGAGCTCGGATGGGAGCTGCACATCCCGCGCGGCAACGCCCTGGCAGTGTATGACGCGCTCTGGGCCGCTGGCGCGGCGCATGGCATTGCCGACTATGGCTCTTTCGCGATGAACGCCATGCGGATGGAAAAGGGTTTCAAGGGGGCTGGCGAACTCACCAACGAAGTGACCCTGGCCGAGGCGGATGTGCTGCGCTTTGCCCGTACAGACAAGGACTACCTCGGCAATGACAAGACGCTGAACGCGGACGCCCTGCGCTGGGTCTGCGCCTATCTGGAGATCGAACCTGACGGCGTCACCGACGGCCATGGCGGCGAAGCGGTCCTGCTGGAGGGCAAGGTCGTGGGCTCCACCGCCTCGGTCGCCTATGGCCATACCGCCGGCAAGATCCTGGCCTTTGCCTATGTCAAACCGCACGCCAATGTGCCGGGCACGCCGATCGAGGTGGTGATTGCAGGCGCCCCGCGCCGGGGCCGCATCCTGGGCGCCCCCGCCTACGATCCCGAAGGCCTGCTCCCGCGCACCGACGCCGCACTCGCCCCGGCGGAATAAGCAGAACCCGGCTCCCCTCTTCTTCTTTGTGAAAATACTCCGGGGGGAGCCGAAGGCGGGGGGCAGCGCCCCCTCCCCATAGCCAAAAGGAAAACGCGAACAATGACCCTGCCCGACACCATGAAGGCGATGGTTCTGACCGGCCACGGCGATCTGGACAAATACGAATGGCACGAGGACTGGCCGGTGCCGCAGCCCGGACCGATGGAAGTGCTGATCAAGGTCGGCGCCTGCGGGCTGAACAACACCGATGTGAACACCCGCTCCGGCTGGTATTCCAAGACGGTCAAGGGCGCCACCGCCGGCGGCGCCTTTGGCGAGGCCGGCAAGGAAGACCCGGCCTGGGGCGGCCGTCCCCTCGCCTTCCCGCGCATTCAGGGCGCGGACGCTGTTGGCCAAGTGGTGGCCTTGGGTGACGGCGCCGACCCGGCCCTCATCGGCAAGCGCGTCATGGTTGGCGGCTGGGTGCGCGACTGGGACGACCCGGAGAACAAGGACAAGGCCGGTTATTTCGGCTCCGAATGCGATGGCGGCTTTGCCGAATACACCAAGGCGGATGCGCGCGGCGTGGCCGTCGTCGACAGCCCCCTCAGCGATGCGGAGCTGGCAACCTTCTCCTGCTCTTACGTCACCGCCGAAGGCATGCTGAGCCGCGCGGGCGTGGGCGCCGATGACACGGTGCTGATCCCCGGCGCCTCCGGCGGGGTTGGCGGCGCGCTTATTCAGCTCGCCAAGCGCCGCGGCGCGCGGGTGATCGCAATGGCCTCCGAGGCCAAACACGCCGAGGTGGCGGAGCTTGGCCCCGACCTGATCCTGCCGCGCGCGCCGGAGAACCTGCGGACAGCCCTTGGCGATGAGAAAGTCACCGTGGTCGCCGATGTGGTCGGCGGCGTGCAGTGGCCCAGACTGATCGACGTGCTGGAACGCGGCGGGCGGTACACCTGCTCGGGTGCAATTGCCGGGCCGATGGTGGAGCTGGACCTGCGCACCTTCTATCTGCGCGACCTGACCTTCACCGGCTCCACCGTGACACTGCACCGCAGCTTCACCGATGTCGTTTCCTCCATCGAGAAGGGAGAGATCAGACCGGCGCTGGCAGCGGTCTACCCTCTGTCGGACCTGAAGGAGGCCCAGGCCGCCTTCATCGCCAAGAAGCACACCGGAAACATTGTGGTGATCCCATGAGCAAAGACCTGTTCGATCAGGCACTGGAAGCAGCCAAAGCCTTTCATGCCGCCCTGCCCGCGGTGGCGGAGTTCCAGCCCTGGCCCGATGACATCACCTGGGCCGGCCGCGAAGGCCATCAGGTGCCCGGTGCGGCTTTGGTGCAATCCGACCCCGGTTTTGCCGCCGAGGGCCTTCCGGCCGCGGCCGAAGTGCGGGCCCTGCAGCAGGCCATCATGGCGCTGGCGCCGCACGCCGAATGGCGCCTCACGTATACCGAGGAGGAAGTCGGCAAGGATTTCCTGCAGCGCTTCGGCTGGTTTGAGCTGGTGGGGCCGACCGGCCATTTCCACTCCCTGCAGAGCCGGATGACCATCGGCTACTGGGGCCCGCGGCTGGACTACCCCTGGCACCAGCACGGACCGGAAGAGCTTTACACCATCCTGTCCGGCAGCGCCGATTTCATGGCCAAGGGCGAAGAGGTGCGCCGCCTTGTGCCGGGCGACACCAAGATGCACGGGTCCAATCAGCCCCATGCCATGATCACCAACGAGCATCCGATCCTCTGCTTCGTCTTCTGGCGCGGCGAGGGGCTGGCGGATGATCCGGCAATGTCCCCGGGCTGAGCAACAGGAGCGCCGAACATGAATCTCACCGGCATCCGCCCGTACCAGCCTCCCTCTGCCAAACCTGGGCGGTCCCCTTGGCCGCGGAGCTGGCAACGCGATCGCAACCGGTGCAGCTTCGGTTGCGCTGCTGCCACTGGCGGCGCCCGGGTGAAGACCGGCATGCACGTTGCGCCGGTCCCGCCCGGCCTGGGTGCCATCCCCGATTTCGAAAACCTTGGCGCCCCGATGGCCGGCTTCGGAGCTTCGCAATGACCCGCCGCGCCTTCCTCTTGCTGAAAATACCCCCGCCGGAGGCTCCCGCCCTCTCCATAAGGACAAACGCATGAGAATGACCCGCATTGCCGTTTACCAGCTCGATATGCCATTGACCGAGCCCTATTCCTTGTCAGGCGGCCGTCTGAAGTTCGAAAAACTCGACAGCACCTTTGTGCGCATCGATACCGACGAGGGTGTCTCAGGCTGGGGCGAGGGCTGCCCCTGGGGGCACACCTATCTGCCCGCGCACGGGCCGGGGATCCGGGCCGGGATCGAAACACTCGCACCAGCCCTGATCGGGCTGGACCCGCGCAGCCTGGATCATGTGAACCACGTGATGGATTTGCAGCTGCCGGGCCACCCTTATGTGAAATCGCCGATCGACATGGCCTGCTGGGATATTCTGGGCAAGGCCTCCGGCCTGCCCGTGTGGCAGCTTCTGGGCGGAGCGGAGGCGGCGCCGGTGCTGGTGAACTCCTCAATCTCCACCGGCAGCCCGGAGGAGATGCTGGCGCTGATCGCCCGTGCTGCGCAGAAGGGCTACATCGTGCATTCGGCCAAGGTGGGCGGCACCGATATTGGCCTCGACATCGCCCGGATCGAGGCGATTTCGGAAGGGCTGCCCAAGGGGCACAGGGTGACCTTCGACGTGAACCGCGCCTGGCCGCCGGGTGTGGCGGTTGAGGTGCTGAACTCGGTCAAGGCGCGCGACTGGGTGGAACAGCCCTGCGAGACGCTGGATCAATGCGCCCATGTGGCGGCGCGCGTGTCCAATCCGATCATGCTGGACGAATGCCTGCATACCTTCGGCGACCATCTGCAAGCCTGGAGACGCCGTGCCTGCGAGGGTGTGAAGGTGAAGCCCAACCGCGCAGGCGGGCTGACCAAGGCCCGGCAGATCCGCGACTTTGGCGTCTCCGTCGGCTGGCAGATGCATATCGAAGATGTGGGCGGCTCGGCGCTGGCCGATACCGCGGCGATCCATCTGGCCGCCTCGACTCCCGAAGCAAACCGGCTGGCGAGCTGGCTGTGCCACTATCATCTGGACGCGGATCCGGTCCCCGGCCAGGGCGCGCGGAATGACCGCGGCGTAGCGGTACCGCCGTCGCTGCCCGGCCTGGGGGTGACCCCCGAAGAGGGCGCGCTGGGGGAGCCGGTTGCGGTTTACGGAGGCTGAGGAGATGGCGGAACACCTGTTGCAGGAATTGTGGCGGTTAGCCGCCCGCACCGAAGGGCTGGCATGGTTTGCCGGGCGGATGCAGGGGTTGCCTGCGCTAGAGGTTGAGCCACACCGGCTGCCGGTGTGCGGAAGGATCGCGGAACTGGCCGCCAGCGGCACGCAGGTGAGCGCCGGCACCGCATCCGCGGTGGCTGCGCTGGCCGCCGCCCTGCCCGCCCTGCGCTGGCAGCAGACCTACACCGAGGCCGACGGGTTTTCCCGCAGCTGGCTGGACAATTACGGCTGGGTCAACCTGATCTCGCCCGAGGGGCTGTTCGCCAGCGATGAAATGCGGCTGTCGATCGGCTACTGGGGCGCCGGGCAGCACTATGACGAGCATTCGCACGCGCCGGAGGAGACCTATCTGATCCTCGCAGGCCAGGCCCGGTTCCATTCCGAGGGGCGCGCAGCACGCGATGCCGGACCCGGCGAGACCATCCACCACGCGCCGCACCAGAAACACGCCATTGATATGGTGCCAGGGCCGCTGCTGGCGGCGGCGTTCTGGCGCGGCGAGGACCTGTTGAAGAAATCCGATCTGGGAAAACGCGCATGAAGATCATCCGGATTTCGCTGTGGCATGTGCCGCTGACCAGCCACACCGCCTATCACATGGCCGAGGGCAAGACCTGCGGCACGGTCGAAACCGTCGTGCTGGCGCTGGACACCGATACCGGGCTCACCGGCTGGGGCGAGGTCTGCCCGATCCCGCATTACCTGCCCGCCTATGCCCGTGGCGTGGTGCCGGCTGTCGAGGAAATGGCGCCGGTGCTGCTGGGTGCTGACCCGGTGGGGCCGGAGGCGGTGATGGCCGGGCTCGACCGCTGGCTGCAAGGGCACGCTTACGCCAAGTCCGCCATCGACATCGCCCTGTGGGACCTGACTGCCCAGGCAGCGGACCTGCCGCTTCATGCGCTGCTGGGCGGGCAGCGGCAGGCGGACATGCCGCTTTATCACTCGATCACCTGTGTCGCACCGGAGGAGATGGCGCGCATCGCCTGCGAGGCGCAGGAGACCGGCATCGCCCAGTTCCAGGTGAAACTGGGCGCGGACCGCGACTGGCAGGCCGATGCGGCGCGGCTGCGGATGGTGCGCGAGGCGGTCGGGGACGGACCGCTGGTCTATGGCGACTGGAACTGCGGCGCCTCCTCGCTGGATGCCTCGCGCGCGGGCCGGGCGGTGGCGGATCTGGACATCATGCTGGAACAGCCCTGCGCCACCATCGAGGATTGCGCGCGGGTGCGCGCGGCCTGCGGGCTGCCGATGAAACTGGATGAAAACGCGCATGATACGGCATCTCTGCTGGCAGGCCATGCGGCGGGGGTAATGGATGCGGTGGCCATCAAACTGTCGAAATTCGGCGGCCTGTCGGCGGCGCGCCGGGCGCGGGACCTGTGCCTGCATCTGGGTGCGAAGATGTGCATCGAGGATACCTGGGGCTCCGACATCACCACCGCCGCCCTGCTGCATCTGGGTGCGGCCACCGACCCGCTGCGTCTGATGAACGTCTGCGACCTGTCCGCCTATGTCAGCCCGCGGCTGGCGCCGGACGGGCCGGAGCGGCGCAACGGCCGTATCGCACCGCCCCAAGGTCCCGGCCTCGGCGTGCGGCCGGACCGCGAGAGCCTTGGCGCGCCCGCAGCCGTGATCAGCTGATTTTTGACTTTTTGGTCAAAAACAATCTTAGAATGTGCAACCACACGCAACAGGAACCGAAAAAATGGAAAAGATCCTCACCCAGGCAGAATGGACAGACCGCGCCCGCGCAGTGCTGCCCGCCGGCGGTTTCGGCAATTTCGACCCCGGCATTGTCATCCGCGAGGGCAAGGGCTCGCGCGTGTGGGACGAAGACGGCAAGGAGTATATCGACTACCTGATTGGTTCCGGCCCGATGATGCTGGGGCATGGCCATCCCGAGGTGATGGAAGCCGTGCTGGAGCAGCTGCCCAAGGGCATGACCTTCTTTGCCAATAACGCCCGCGGGATCGAGCTGGCCGAGGAAATCTGCCGCGCCGTTCCGTGCAGCGAGCAGCTGCGTTACGTCTCTACCGGCGGCGAGGCGGATATGTATGCGATCCGGCTGGCCCGCGCCTTTACCGGGCGCACGAAGATCGTGAAGTTCGAGGGCGGCTATCACGGCATGTCGGCAGAAGCGCAGATGAGCCTGGCACCGGTCAAGCGGGTGAATTTTCCGCAGGCGGTGCCGGACAGCGCGGGCATCCCGCCGTCGGTGGCGGCCGAGGTGCTGGTGGCGCCGTTCAATGATTTTGAATACATCAAGCAGCTGATGGCAGAGCACGGGCACGAGATCGCCGCGATCATAGCCGAGCCGCTGCAGCGGATCGTGCCGCCGCTGCCGGGCTTCCTGGAACTGCTGCGCGCGGAAACCCGGACACATGGCAGCCTCCTGATCTTCGACGAGGTGGTGACGGGCTTCCGCTTCGCCTATGGCGGCGCGCAGGAACTGTACGGCGTGACCCCTGACCTGGCGACGCTGGGCAAGGTGATCGGCGGCGGCTTCCCGCTGGCGGCCATCGCGGGCCATGCGGATATCATGCGGCATTTCGACAAGACCCAGGCGGGCGCCGATGGCTGGCTGATGCAGTTGGGGACGCTGTCGGGCAATCCGGTGGCGGCTGTTGCGGGCCTCAAGACGATGGAGGTGCTGCGCCGCGAGGGCGCCTATGAACAGCTGAACGGCACCGGCAAGCGGCTGATGCAGGCGACCAGCGCCGCGTTGGAAGACGCCGGGGTGCCGTTCCAGATCGTTGGCGAGCCTGCACTGTTCGAGGTGGTATTTACCGGCGCCAAGGTGCGGGACTACCGCGGCACCCAATCGGGCAATGCGGAGCGTACCAGGCGTTACAACGCAGTGCTCCGCGAGGAAGGCATCTTCAAGTCGCCGGGCAAGACCTATCCGAGCCTGGCGCTGGCCGAAGAAGACCTGCAGCAGACCGAGGCGGCAATCCGCAAAGCCGCGATGGCCCTGGACTGAATTCCTGCGCAACAAGCCGCGCCGTCCCGCACGTGGGATGGCGCAGCGCTGGTGTCCGATCACCAGTGCCCTGAAAAGGCGCCCCCCGCCCGGCGTCCCCTTAGCTTCTGGTGGGGCGGATGATCGGGGCCGGCACGCGGCACGTGCCTGCGGCCGCCGGCACAACTCGGGCCCGCCGGTATTTCTATTGGGCGGCTCCGCGCGCCGGATACCGGCTGGCGCAATGGAATTCCGGACTGGGTTTGCGGCAGCGGCACCGTGGAATGAAAAGGCGGGCCGGCGGGCCGCCCGCAGTCCCAGCTGCCTGCATCTTAGCCCGTGGCGGCAGTAACGATAAGTTCGACGAGGAAATCCTCGCGCGCCAGCTTCGCCTCGCCGCAGGCCCGCGCAGGCGCGTGGCCCTCGGGCACCCAGGCGTCCCAGACCGCGTTCATTTCGGCAAAATCCTTCATGTCAGCGAGCCAGATCACCGTCTGCAGAATGCGGGTCTTGTCGCTGCCGGCCTCTGCCAGCAGGGCATCGATCTTTTCCAGGCAGTCCTGGGTCTGCTGCGCCACGCTGGCACCGGCGGTGCCGACCTGGCCCGCCAGGTAGACAGTACCGCCATGGCTGACGATCTGGCTCATGCGCTGGGTGGTGTGGTTACGGGTAATTTCGGACATCGGTTCCTCGCAGATGGAATAATCGGGAAAAGCTGCGGCACACTTGGCGCTGCCGCGGCATTGCGGCAAGCGCGCCGCAATGCCGGGTTATTGGGAAAGCTTCCAGTCCCGGCCAGCGGGACAGAACTTGCGGCGGACCTGTTTGGGCTCCTGGCTGTCCTTGAGAAAGGCCTGGTGCTGCAACAGGAGGCAACCGCCGTCCTTGCCGCTGACCCGCACCTCGCCCCGTGCGCCGCTGTCCGGGTTGGACCATTGGGCCCGTTTGCCGGGTTCCCCCTGCGCCTCGGCCAACAAGGACTGTTCCGCCTGGCGCATGATGTTGGTGTCCTGCGGCGTCAGCCCCGATTCGGCCAGTATACGGCTAAGCGGGCTGGCCGCTGCAGGGGACAGCGTCAGCACCGATGCGGCGGCGGCGGCAACGAGAATTCCTGAAAATCGCATTACGAGTACTCCTGCCTGTAAGGTAAAAGCCTGGCCCCCGCGCTGCGGCAGGCCGCGTTCGGTCCAGTAAGGCGCAACCCGAAGGCATTGTCCATGCGGCGGCAGCCCCGCAGTTCAGGAAAACTTACGGAACAGCCGGGTCATGTCGAACAGTTCATCCAGCCGGTCGTAACGCTCCTTGGTCTTGTCCCAGCTTTCCTCCTGGGTGGCGGCGATCATTGCTTCCAACAGCATCATCGTGGCGATATTGGAATCCCAGGCCGACGGAATTTCGACCCAGCAATTGAAGGTGTGTCCGGCAACCGGGGCTATCGGGCTGGCCCATTGATCGGTGACCAGCACAATCTTCACCCCGCGTTCGGAGGCAAGCTCTGCCAGCCGCTGCAGGTTGGTCTCGTACCGGCGCACGTCGAACATCAGAAGCGTGTCGCCCTCGACCATGTCCAGAACGTAATGCGGCCAGGTGGCCGAGGAAGAAGTCATATGGGTGACCCGCTGCCGGATCGCCTGGAAATGGGTAAAGGCGTAGTCCGCAAGGGCCCGGGTGATGCGGCCGCCGACGACATAGAGCCGGCCTTCGGTGTTGGCGAGCTGGCGGACGGCAGCATCGAACTGGGCTGAATCGATGTTGGAAAACGTCTGCTGCAGGTTGTCGGTCACCGCCTGTGAAAATCTGTTCAGCAGGTGGCCCTCGGGCGCCTCGGAGGCCCAGTTGTCGCGCCGTTTGGTGGGGCCGGAGACTTTGGCCTCCAATTCCTTCAGCAGTGCCTGATGGAATTGCGGGTATCCCTTGAAGCCCAGTTTCTGCACCATCCGCGCCACCGTCGGCGTCGACACTTCGGCATTGCCGGCCACGATGGTGATCGAGGCCAAGCCTGCTGCAGGGTAGTTCTCCAGCAGGAGGTTAGCGAACTTGCGCTCGGCTTGGGTGAGCGAGGAGTAACTCTCTCGGATCAACTCGCGAACGGTGGCTGGCGGTTTCGTCAACGGGGCATTCCTGCTTCTTGAACAAACACTTCCTTACCCGGCTCCGGCCTGAAAAGATAGTTTCAGGAATCTCTGTTCGAAACCGGTCATGAAAAGATATTGACACAAATATCCCTTCATGAAAACATTTTTCCAATTCGCAGGGAGGCGGCAAATGCACGAGGGTGATTCTCACACTCAGGGGGATGCAGTGGAAGTGGTGAACCGAAAGGGCACCGGCCCGGTCCTGCTGCTGTGCGAACATGCCTCCAGCGATATTCCCGCACGCTATGGCGGGTTGGGCCTGAAAGAGGCGGACCGGTTGAGCCATGCCGCCTGGGACCCGGGCGCGCGGGCTGTTGCCTTGCACATGTCCAGGGCGCTGGATGCGCCGCTGGTTGCCAGCCGGGTGTCGCGGCTGGTTTATGACTGCAACCGCCCGCCCGAAGCGGCCAGCGCCATGCCGGAGAAATCCGAACTGGTGGAGGTGCCCGGCAACAAGGAACTGACAGCAGCACAGCGGCAGGAGCGCGTCGACACGGTCTATGCACCGTTCTGCGGCACCGTTTCCAAGGTGATCAATGCCCGCAAGGAAGCCGGGCTGCGAACCGTTCTGGTCACGATGCACAGCTTCACGCCGGTCTATTACGGCCAGCACCGCGCAGTGGAGATCGGCGTCCTGCATGACTCGGACAGCCGTCTGGCGGATGCGATGCTGGCTGCCGCCCCTGCCCTGCCGCACCGGCATGTGGAACGGAACGCGCCGTACGGCCCCGCAGACGGCGTCACCCACTCGCTGAAAATCCACGGCCTGGCACACGGGCTGGCCAATGTGATGATCGAAATCCGCAACGATCTGGTGACCTCACCGGAAGAAGAAGAGGCCATGGCAGAAGAAATGCTGACATTGCTGCGCCCGGCCCTGGCCGCGCTGGCGGCAGAGGGAGGGCCTGATGCCTAGGATTATCCGGGCCTATGTGCGCGGCATCGACGCGATGAACCGCTTCATCGGCCGCTTTGCCATGTACCTGATCTTTGCCCTCATCGGGGTGCTGCTGTGGTCGTCGGTCTCCAAGACCTTCTTCAACCCGTCGCACTGGACGCTGGAAACCGCACAGTTCGTGATGGTGGCCTATTACGTGCTGGGCGGGCCCTATTCGATCCAGATGGGGTCGAATGTGCGGATGGACCTGTTCTACGGCGCCTGGTCGACCAGGACCAAGGCATTGGTCGATGCCTTCACCGTGCTGTTCCTGATCACCTATCTGGTGATCCTGATGTACGGGGCGCTGAGCTCCACCGCCTATTCCCTGGGCTATTTCGGCCTGGAGCCGGTGCAGTTCTTCTGGGACCTGCTGAAGACGCTGGTGACCCAAGGCCCGGCGGCCGCGGGCGAAGAGCTCGGCTATCTGGAGCGCAGCTCCACCGCCTGGCGGCCATTCCTGTGGCCCGTCAAAACCATCCTCTGCTTCGGCGTCTTCCTGATGCTGCTGCAATGCCTTGCCGAACTGTTCCGGGATATCGGACGCCTGCGCGGAGTTGAAATCTGATGTCCTACGAATGGATTGCCATTGTCATGTTTGCCGGCATGATGCTGATGCTGATGACCGGCCAGCGGGTGTTTGGCGCCATCGGCTTTGTCGGTGCGGTTGCCGGCATGCTGCTGTGGGGCACCGGCGGCGTGGAAATCCCGTTTTCGGCGGCGATGAAGCTGATGAAATGGTATCCGCTGCTGACGCTGCCGATGTTCATCTTCATGGGCTATGTGCTGTCGGAGTCGAAAATCGCCGACGACCTCTACCGGATGTTTCACGTGTGGATGGGGCCGGTGAAAGGCGGGCTGGCGATCGGCACCATCGGCCTGATGGTTCTGATCTCGGCGATGAACGGCCTGTCCGTCGCCGGCATGGCAATTGGCGCCACCATCGCGCTGCCGGAGCTTCTGCGGCGCGGCTATGACAAGATTCTGGTGACCGGCACCATTCAGGCGGGCTCCAGCCTTGGCATCCTGGTGCCGCCTTCGGTGGTGCTGGTGCTCTATGCGATGATCGCGCGCCAGCCGGTGGGGCAGTTGTGGCTGGCGGGCGTGATCCCGGGCCTTCTGATGGCCACCATGTTCATCATCTACATCTATGTCCGTGCCCGGATGCAGCCGGATCTCGGCCCTGCCATGCACCCCGAGGATCTGGCGGAGTATGAAGCGGTCACCGATCATCCGCTGCGCCTGAACTATATCATTCTCGCGGCGCTGGTGCTGGTGCCGCTCCTGATCTGGGCCGGCGCGATGGCGACCGAACACGCCTTGGGGCTGGGCCTCGGCCTTGGCGCCCTGTCCTTTGCCCTCCGCAAGAACCCGCTGTTCTACAAGGACGTGTTCATGAAGGAGAAGTACCGCCTGCTGTTCTCCGGCGTGCTGCCGCTGGCGATCTTTGCCGCGATGATGGTGCCCTTCGTGAACGGCTGGACCTCGCTGGTGGAAAGTTCGGCCATCGGTGCAATGACCGCCTTCCTCGCCGCGGTGCTGAAGGGGCGGATGACCAGGGAGGTGTTCGAGATCTCGGTCCGCTCGACCCTTGGCATCTCCTGCATGTTCATGTGGATCATCCTGGCCGCGCTGGCCTTCGGCGCCATCTTCGACGGCCTCGGCGCGGTGAAGGCGATCGAGGATCTGTTCACCGAACGCCTGGGCCTCAGCCCCTGGATGATCCTGATCCTGATGCAGCTGAGCTTCATCATCATGGGCACCTTCCTTGATGACACCGCGATGCTGGTGATCGTGGCGCCGCTGTATGTGCCGCTGGTCGGGGCAATGGGGTTCGACCTGATCTGGTACGGGGTGCTCTATACCATCACCACCCAGATCGCCTACATGACGCCGCCGTTCGGCTACAACCTGTTCCTGATGCGGGCAATGGCGCCGCCGGAGATCGGGCTGAAGGACATCTATGTCTCGATCATCCCCTTTGCCGCGGTAATGGCGCTGGCGCTGGCGCTGATCATGATGTTCCCGCAGATCGCCCTGTGGCTGCCGGAATATGTCTACGGAAAATAGCCAAGGAGAGTCCCGGCAAGGGGCCGGATGTTTCAACAAGGAGAGAGAATAATGACAACAAGACGCAAGTTCCTGCAATCGGCCGGCGCAGGCGCCATCGCAGCGCCGCTGGCCGCCCCGGCGCTGGCCCAATCCACCATCACCTGGCGGATGCAGACCTATGCCGGCGCTGCGCTTGGCGAGCATGTGGTGAAGCCCGCGATCGATATGTTCAACAAGATCGCCGGCGACCGGATGCAGATCGAGCTGTTCTATGCCGACCAGCTGGTGCCGACCGGCGAGCTGTTCCGCGCCATGCAGCGCGGCACCATCGATGCGGTGCAATCGGATGACGACTCGATGGCCTCGCCCACCGATGTGACCGTGTTCGGAGGCTACTTCCCCTTTGCCTCGCGCTACTCGCTGGACGTGCCGGTGCTGTTCAACCAGTACGGCCTGAACGAAATCTGGGACGCGGAATACTCCAAGGTCGGCGTCAAGCACATCTCGGCCGGCGCCTGGGATCCCTGCCATTTCGCCACCAAGGACCCGATCAACTCGCTGGAAGACCTGAAGGGCAAGCGCGTCTTCACCTTCCCGACCGCAGGCCGCTTCCTGAGCCAGTTCGGCGTGGTGCCGGTCACCCTGCCGTGGGAGGACATCGAGGTTGCGGTGCAGACCGGCGAGCTGGACGGCATCGCCTGGTCCGGCATCACCGAGGATTACACCGTCGGCTGGTCCAAGGTCACCGACTATTTCCTGACCAACAACATATCCGGCGCCTGGGCCGGCTCCTTCTTTGCCAACATGGGCCGCTGGGAAGAGCTGCCCGAAGATCTGCAGACCCTGTTCCGCGTCTGCTGCGACCAGTCGCATTACTACCGCCAGTGGTGGTACTGGGGCGGCGAGGCCAACCTGCGGGTCAACGGCACGGACATGAAGCTGACCACCATCCCGGATGATGAATGGGCACAAGTCGAAGACGCCGCCGTCAAGTTCTGGGACGAGATCGCCGCAGAGTCCGAGACCAAGGCGAAGGTTGTAGAGATCTTCAAGAAGTACAACGCCGACATGCAGAAGGCCGGCCGCCCTTACCGCTACGGCTGAGGGGCCGGCCGGGAAACGGTGTTTGGCCCGCATCGCAGCGGGCCAAATTCCTTAACTAAGGAATTTGCCAAAACTTTTGAGGAAAAGTTTTGGCCTCAATACGCAAAGGGCCGCTCATGCTCTCCTTCGATACACTCAAAGACCAGGTCGCGTCGGGCCTTGTCGACACGGTTCTCGTCTGCCTTGTGGACATGCAGGGGCGGCTGATGGGCAAGCGCTTCCACGCCGGGCATTTCATTGCCGGCGCCTGGGAGGAGACCCATTGCTGCAACTACCTGCTGGCCACCGACCTGGCGATGGCGACGCCCGACGGCTATGCCTCGACCAGCTGGGAGCGGGGATACGGCGATTATGTGATGAAGCCGGATCTGGACACCCTGCGCCCGGTGCCGTGGCTGGAGGGCACGGTGATGGTGCTCTGCGACGTGCTGGATCACCACACCCACGCGGAGGTCTCCCACTCCCCGCGCGCCATCCTGAAGAAACAGGTGAACCGCCTCAAGGCGATGGGCTATGAAGCGATGTGCGCCACCGAGCTGGAGTTCTTCCTGTTCGAGAAGAGCTTTGACGAGATCCGCCGCTCGGGATTCCGGGATCTGGCGCCGATCTCCGGCTACAACGAGGATTACAGCATCCTGCAGACCTCGCGCGAAGAGCATGTGATGCGCCCCATCCGCAACCACCTGTGGAATGCCGGGCTGCCGATCGAGAACACCAAGGGCGAGGCGGAGACCGGCCAGGAGGAGCTGAACATCAAATACGCCGCCGCGATGGACACCGCGGAGTACCACACGATTGCCAAGCACGCGGTGAAGGAAATCGCCCACAGCCAGGGCCACGCGGTAACCTTCCTGCCGAAATGGAGCCATGACAAGGTTGGTTCCTCCAGCCATGTGCACCAGTCGCTGTGGCAGGACGGCAAGCCCGCGTTCTTTGACAAGGGCGACGCGCTGGGGATGTCGCCCCTGATGAAGAGCTATATGGCCGGGCTGCTGAAATACGCGCCCGACTACACCTGTTTCATGGCGCCCTATATCAACAGCTACAAGCGGTTCATGAAGGGCACATTCGCCCCCACCCGGATCATCTGGTCGGTGGACAACCGCACCGCGGGTTACCGGCTGTGCGGCGGCGGCACCAAGGCAATCCGCGTCGAATGCCGGATTCCGGGGTCGGACATGAACCCCTATCTGGCGATGGCCGGGATGCTGGCGGCAGGCAGTGCCGGGATCGAGGAAGGACTGGAGCTGCAGCCGCCCGCCCGCGGTGACGTCTACCAGGGCGGCAGCGGCATGATCCCGGGCAGCTTGCGTGACGCGCGGGACGCCTTGCAGCGGTCAGAAATGCTGCGCGCCGCTATGGGAGAGGACGTGGTGGATCATTATGTCCGTGCCGCGGAGGTCGAGATCGAGGATTTCAACCGGGTGGTCACCGATTACGAGATCGCGCGCGGGTTTGAACGGGCGTGATCCGCCTTCCGGCGGATTGGGGCCAGCCCCAAACCCCGGAGTATTTTGGCAAAGAAGAAGAGGGCTTTGCCCTTTGTGAATGGAGTAAATGGCGATGGGCCAGGTATTGAAATGCATCTCACCGGTCGATGGATCGGTTTTTGCGGAGCGCGCGGTGCTGCCGCGGGAGGATGCCTTTGCGGCGGCAGAGCGGGCACGGGCAGCGCAAGCAGCCTGGGCAGCACGGCCGCTGCAGGAGCGCATCGATCTGGTGATGGCCGGCGTGGCCGCCGTCGGTGCGATGAATGATGAAATTGTGCCGGAACTGGCGCAGATGATGGGCCGCCCGGTGCGCTATGGCGGCGAATTCGGCGGCTTCAACGAGCGTGCCAGCCACATGGCGCAGATCGCCAGGGAGGCGCTGGCGGATATCGAAGCGGGCGAGGACGCCACCTTCAAACGCTACATCAAGCGCCTGCCGCATGGCGTGGTGCTGGTGGTGGCGCCCTGGAACTACCCCTACATGACCGCGATCAACACCGTGGCGCCTGCCCTGATTGCCGGCAATGCCGTGATGCTGAAACATGCCACCCAGACCCTGCTGGCCGGGGAGCGCATGGCGCAGGCATTTCATTCGGCAGGCATTCCCGGGGACGTATTCCAGAATGTCTTCCTGGATCACGAGACCACTTCGGAACTGATCGCGAACCGCGCCTTCAACTTTGTGAACTTCACCGGTTCCGTGGGCGGCGGCAAGGCGATGGAGCGGGCGGCTGCCGGCACTTTTACAGGGGTTGGCACCGAACTGGGCGGCAAGGATCCCGGCTATGTGATGGAGGATGCCGATCTGGACGCGGCGGTGGACACGCTGATCGACGGCGCCATGTTCAACTCCGGCCAGTGCTGCTGCGGCATCGAGCGGATCTATGTGCACGAAAGCCTTTATGATGCCTTCTTGGAAAAGGCGATTGCCATCGTGAAGGGGTACAAGCTGGGCAACCCGCTGGACCAGGAGACCACCATCGGCCCGATGGCCAACGTGCGGTTTGCCGATGAAGTGCGCAGCCAGATCGCCGACGCCGTTGCCGCGGGCGCCGTGGCCCATATCGAGACCATGCCCGAAGACGACGGCGGCGCCTATCTGACGCCGCAGATCCTGACCAATGTCACCCACGATATGCGGGTGATGCGCGAGGAAAGCTTTGGCCCGGTTGCGGGCATCATGAAGGTCTCCTCGGATGAGGAAGCGATCCGGCTGATGAACGACAGCGACTTTGGCCTCACTGCTTCGCTCTGGACCCGTGATGTGGAGCGGGCGCAAGCCGTCGGCGACCGGATCGAAACCGGCACCGTCTTCATGAACCGCGCCGATTACCTGGATCCGGGCCTGTGCTGGACCGGCTGCAAGGACACCGGCCGCGGCGGCGGGCTGTCCGTCATCGGCTATCACAACCTGACCCGTCCGAAGTCGTTCCACCTGAAGAAGGTCACCGGCTGAGGACACCCCGCCCGCCCCGTTTCTCCTCCCGGGGCGGGCCGCTTGCATCAAAGGAAAAACATCATGAGCCTCGTTGGAAACTGGTCCTATCCGACCGCAATCAAGTTCGGCGCCGGCCGGATCAAGGAACTGGGCGATGCCTGCGCCGCCGCCGGCATCAAAAGGCCGCTGCTGGTCACCGACAAGGGGCTGGCGGACCTGCCGGTCACCCAAGGCACGCTCGGCATCATGGAAGCTGCCGGTCTGGGCCGCGGGATGTTCTCGGACGTGGATCCGAACCCGAACGAGAAAAACCTGGATGCCGGTGTTGCCGCCTACAAGGCCGGCGGCCATGACGGCGTGATCGCATTCGGCGGCGGTTCCGGCCTGGATCTGGGCAAGATGGTCGCCTTCATGGCGGGCCAGACCCGCCCGGTTTGGGATTTCGAGGATATCGGTGACTGGTGGACCCGCGCCGATGCAGATGCCATCGCGCCGATCATTGCGGTGCCGACCACCGCGGGCACCGGCTCCGAAGTGGGGCGCGCCAGCGTAATCACCGACAGCGTCAGCCACGCCAAGAAGATCATCTTCCACCCGAAGGTGCTGCCGGCGGTGGTGATCTGCGATCCCGAACTGACCGTGGGCATGCCCAAATTCATCACCGCAGGCACCGGTCTGGACGCCTTTGCCCATTGCGTCGAGGCGTTCAGCAGCCCCCATTACCACCCGATGTCCCAGGGAATCGCGCTGGAGGGGATGCGGCTGGTCAAGGACTACCTGCCGCGCGCCTATGCCGACGGCACCGACATCGAGGCCCGTGCCCAGATGATGTCAGCCGCAGCCATGGGCGCCACCGCCTTCATGAAGGGGCTGGGCGCGATCCACGCGATGAGCCACCCGATCGGCGCGCATTTCAACACCCACCACGGCACCACCAACGCGGTCTGCATGCCCAGCGTGCTGGAACTCAACGCGCCCGCCATCGCGGACCGGTTCAACCAGGCGGCGGCTTATCTGGGAATCGACGGCGGCTTCGACGGCTTCCGTGCCTTCGTGCAGGAATTCAACGACTCGCTTGGCATCCCGCGCAGGCTGGCGGACCTGGGCGTTGCCGAAGCATCCATCCCCGAGCTGGTCAAAGGGGCCGTCAAGGATCCCAGCTGCGGCGGCAACCCCATCGAGCTGACCGAAAAAAACCTCACTCAGCTGTTTGAAGCCGCGATCTGACACAAGGGTCCGTTTGAACTCCGGCGCTCTCCGCCCAGCGGGGAGCGCATTGTCAATGCCGCGTGCCTTCATCAGCCGCTGACGTAGACCTTGTCCTTGGGGTGGTAGAAAACTTTCTGATTGTGCAGCCGGCCAAGCAGCTCATGAATACGGCGCAAGGTAATCTCGTCGCCGCTGCCCGCGGGGGGTTTCGCTTCGGACAGCATTTCCCTTGTGCGGTGCAATGCTGTCTCTATCAGCTCCATGTCCTCAACGGACAGCGCAAACATCTCGTTGTATTTGGGCATCAGCAATCCTCCACCGGGTTGGCCTGAGCTGAACGGGATCCATGCCAGCATGGTTGCACCGGAGCGCACCGCAAAGCTACAAAAATCCGCTTGGCGAACTGCGCCGCCAATTCCCCGGCCGCGGCAGCTGTCCCGGCTGGCAGGCTAGAGCGTCTCTCCCAGGCTGATAGCCGGGCACAGGCGGTCGAAGACCAGCCCCTCTGCTCCGCCCTCTGCGCGGGACTGCAGGATGATCTGTGCCGCGCGTTCACCGATTTCCCGGCGGGACGCATCGGTGGTGGCCAGCATTAACGGCAGGCCCTGCAGAATCTGCAGTTTGTTGAACCCCGCCAGGGCAATATCACCGGGCACCGATAGGCCTGCGGCCAGGCAATGCATCAGGCCGCCGACGCTCATCACGTCGCTGGAATAGTATATGCAATCCAGGTCCGGGCGCCGCGCCAGCATCTGTGCCGTAAGCTCGCGGCCGGTCAGGATCGAACTTTCGCCCGAGTAATGCTCCAGGTCAGCAAGCGCCGCACCCTCTGCCGCCAGCCCGTCGGTGAAACCGTCAAAGCGTTTGCGGGCACGGAAGTCCTGCGGCATCTTGGTGCCGATGAAGCCGATCCTGCGGTAGCCGCGCGCCAGGATCTGTTCCGCCATGTCGCGCCCCGCCTGCAGGTGCGAGATGCCGACGCAATGGCGCACCGGGTCGCCGTCCGTATCCATCACCTCGACCACCGGGCAGTCGGCCTGCTGCAGCATCCGCCGTGTGGCTTCGGTATGTTCCAGCCCGGCCACGATCAGCCCCGAAGGCCGCCAGCTGAGCATTTCGCGGATGACGCTTTCCTCCTCCTCCAGATCATAGCCGGAGATTCCCACCACCGGCTTCAGCTCGCTGTCCTTGAGCACCGCAGAAATACCCGAGAGCACCTCGGGGAAAACAAAGCTGTTGAGCGAGGGCACCACCACTGCCACCAGGTTGACCGATTGCGACGACAGCGACCCGGCAATCCGATTCGGCACATAGCCCTGGGCGCGGGCGACTTCCTCGACCCTCGCCTTGGTTTTGGCGGAGACATCCGGGGCGCCGCGCAAGGCGCGGGAAGCGGTCATCTCGCTGACCCCGGCCAGCCGGGCCACGTCTTTCAGCAGCAGTTTCTTGGTCATGCCGCCATGCTCCTGCACTTTGCGGGCAGCCGCAAGGGCCGCTCTTTCGGCGGAGGGGTTGATTTTCAATTTCGTTATCGCTATCGGTATCGCAACCGTTATCGATACCGGATTCGCATCCGGTGCAACAGCCGGAGGTCAGGGATGACATTGAAGATCGCAATCAACGGATTCGGGCGGATTGGCCGCGGGGTGCTGCGGGCGCTTCTGGAAAGCCGCGCCGAGGATATCGAGGTGGTGGCCATCAATGACCTGTCCGCGCCGGAAACTCTGGTGCATCTGCTGAAATACGACAGCGTGCATGGGCGGCTGAAGACACCGGTGTTCCTGGCGGATGACCTGATCCGGGTGGGCCATCACAGCATCCGGCTGAGCGCCGTCCGCAACCCGGAGGAGCTGCCGTGGCAGGATGTGGACATCGCCTATGAATGCACCGGGCTGTTCACCTCCCGCGATGACGCGGCGCGGCATTTGAGGAACGGTTCCAAGCGGGTTCTGATCTCTGCCCCCGGCAAGGATGCCGACCGGACCGTGGTCTTCGGCGTCAACCACATGGATCTGACGGCAGAGGATGTGGTTGTCTCCAACGCGTCCTGCACCACCAACTGCCTGGCACCGCTGGCCAAGGTGCTGGATGAGGCCTTCGGGATCAGGACAGGCTATATGACCACGATCCACGCCTATACCGGCGACCAGCCGACCCACGACACCAGCCACAAGGATCTGTACCGTGCCCGCGCCGCGGCGCTGTCGATGATCCCCACCTCCACCGGCGCGGCGCGGGCAATCTCCGAGGTGCTGCCGCATCTGAAGGGGCGGCTGGAAGGCTCGGCGATCCGCGTGCCCACCGCCAACGTCTCCGTTGTGGACCTGAGCTTTGTGCCGGAACGCCCCGCCACCGCCGAAGCGGTGAATGCCGCGGTGAAGGCGGCAGCCGGGAACGGGCTGGAGGGCATCCTGTCGTATGAGGAGGATCCGCTGGTCTCGGTCGATTTCAACCATGACCCGCATTCCAGCTGTTTTGCGGCCGCGCAGACCGCCGTCACCTCCGAAGGGCTGGTGCGGGTGGTTAGCTGGTATGACAACGAATGGGGCTTTTCCAACCGCATGGTGGACACCGGCCGCAGCATCGGCGAGGTGATGAAATCCGCCGAGATTGCCCTGGCCAGCTGACCGGGCTCTCCCGCCCGTCGTCCGGCACCTGCAGGTGCCTCCTCCCGTTGGGCCCGGCGCCGCGCTGACGCGCGGCGCTGCGGCGTTCCGGTGCTGGCCGCCCGTTCTCTGCGGCGGACAAGCCCAGCCTGGGAAAATGCTGAATCCAGGATGCGCCGAAACAAACTCCGCCCCGGGAACCGCTGGCATGCCGCGCTGAATTGCGCCACAACGGGCGCAAGACTTGACCAGCTACAGGAGACCGGCGTGACCGTCACCCGTGAAACCGTCCTCGAGGCGCTCAGAACCATCGCCGATCCCGTCAGCGGCAGCGATATCGTCAGCGCGGGCATCGCCCGGGCGGTGACCGTCGAGGGCAGCACAATCCGCTTTGTGCTGGAGATCGATCCCGGCAAGTCCGGGGCCTATGGCCCGGTGCGCGACAGGGCCGATGCTGTTGTGGCCGCGCTGCCGGGCGTGGAGAAGGTCTCGGCCATGCTGACGGCCCATTCCGAGAAGGCGCCGCCGGATTTGAGGCCGCAGAAAGCAGCGCAGCCCCAACAGCAGCAGCAGCAGGCGCCGCAGAAGGTTCCGGGCGTTGCGCGGATCCTGGCCGTGGCCTCGGGCAAGGGCGGCGTCGGGAAGTCCACCGTCTCGGCCAATATCGCCTGCGCGCTGGCGATGCAGGGGCGCCGGGTGGGGCTGCTGGATGCCGACGTCTATGGTCCTTCGCAGCCCAAGATGCTGGGGGTGTCCGGCCGGCCGGCCAGCCCCGACGGCAAGACCATCCTGCCCTTGCGCAACCACGGTGTCACCATGATGTCGATGGGGCTGATGACCGGCGAGGATCAGGCGGTGATCTGGCGCGGCCCGATGCTGATGGGGGCGCTGCAGCAGATGCTTCTGCAGGTGCAATGGGGCGAGCTGGATGTGCTGATTGTCGACCTGCCGCCGGGCACCGGCGACGTGCAGATGACGCTGGCGCAGAAGACCCATGTGGACGGCGCCATCGTGGTTTCCACCCCGCAGGACGTGGCGCTGATCGACGCCCGCAAGGGCATCGACATGTTCCGCAAGATGAACGTGCCGGTGCTGGGCATGATCGAGAACATGTCGACCCACATCTGCTCCAATTGCGGCCACGAGGAGCATGTGTTCGGCCATGGTGGCGTGGCACAGGAAGCGCAGAAACTGAACGTGCCGCTGCTGGGCGAGGTGCCCCTGCATCTGGATGTGCGGCTGGCAGGCGACAGCGGCACGCCGATCGTGGCCGCACAGCCGGAAAGCGCCCAGGCCAAGGTGTTCCTCGACATCGCAACCCAGCTGGTGGACGCAGGCGCCGCCTGACATCCTGACTTCTGCCAGCCCCGGGGTCAAGCGCCGCGCAGCGGCGGTGAACAGCTCCGCTCCCCCTTCTTGAGGCGGGGCTGGCAGTCCACAGACGGGAAGACGCGCTTCAGGGCAGACCCTCCCCTGAAGCGCTTCCCCGGCGGTCCTCTGTGCGCCGCACAGCGGCGCCACGCCCGACTGTGACGTGCATTCCTTGATTGCACCGGAACAGGCGGGCGCCCCCGCCTGCCGGATCAGGCGTATTCCGCCAGGAATTCTTCCGCCCGCAGGTCCCGCGGCTCAGGGCAGCAGCAGGGGCGACCCCTTGTCCGTCTTGCGCCTGGCCGCCCCGGTATCGCCCTGGATCAGCCGCCGCCGCAGCCAGCCCGAGAACCAGTCCATCAGCATCACCATCAGGATGATCAGAGTGATGTAATAAGCCACCTCCTCCCAGTCCTTCTGGGTGATGATCGCCTGGGTCAGCAGCAGGCCGATGCCGCCGCCAGTGATCGCGCCGATGATGGTGGCGGAGCGGGTATTGGATTCGAGGAAGTACAGAAGCTGGCTCAGCAGCACCGGGGTGATCTGCGGGATCACCCCGAAGCGGTAGCGCTGCACTGGCCCCGCACCGGTAGAGGCAATGCCCTCGATCTGCTTCCGGTCGACATTCTCCAGCGCTTCCGAGAAGATTTTGCCGAAAGTGCCGGTATCCGTCACCAGGATCGCCAATGCACCGGTCAGCGGGCCGGGCCCGAAGGCGCGGGCCAGAACCACCGTCCAGATCAGCGAGTCCACGCCGCGGAAGAAGTCGAACATGCGGCGCATGGCAAAGCGCAGGACCCCGAAGGGCATGAAATTGCGGGTCGCGGCAAAGGCCAGCGGCAGCGCGATCAGACCGGCGCCGATGGTGCCGAGGAAGGCCATCAGCAGGGTCTCCGCAATCGCCCAGGCGACATCCCGGTGGCGCCACATCTTGTTGGTCCAGAACGCGTTGAGAATTGCGGCTGCTTCGCCCGAGGCTGCACGCTGCAACAGCTCCCCTGCCCCCATGCCGTAATAGGGGCTGTCCAGCGTAAAGAAGAACAGTTCCCAGCCGGTGAAATAGCGGAACACTTCGGCCCGGTTGCGGGTCACGGTCAGGCGGCCGGCTTCGGTGGTGACCGCCAGCCGGTTCTTGGAGACATTGATCCACTCCGGCACGCCGCCGGGCGGCAGTTCGGCCTGAACGCCGGCGCTGCGGCTGGGGGTGGCGCGCACGGTGCCATACCCGGGGATCGCGTAGGCGATGCTGTCCGGTCCGAAGGTGACGGTATGACCGTCCTCCAGATCAATCACCGTGGTTGTGCCCAGGGCGACCCAATCCGGCGCGGTCCCGTCGGGATAGGCGCCCTTGCGCTCGCCCTCGATCGCAACCGAAACCGCGCCGCTGCGGTTGTCGCGGGTGACATGGGTCTTGTAGCTGTAGCTGTCGCTGATCAGGGTCCTGGCGTTTTCCAGACTGGCCTTCTGCCACAGCCCGGGCACGTCGAAGGCAAAGAAGACATAAGCCAGGTAGGCCAGCACCGCAGCGGGATGGGCAAAGTTCATCAGGCGCTTCTTCAGGAACAGCCGCGATATGCCCTGCTTCAGCTCGGCGGAGGAGAGATTGGTGTCGAACGTGGTCATGCCTTCGCTCCATGGGTCAGACGGTCACGCATGATGCCGGACAGCTGGTCGACGGCAACAATGGTGACAAAGAGGAGGAGGAAAATCGCTGCGGCCTCGTCGTAACGCCCCTGCCCCCAGGACATGGCGTTCTTCAGCTCGTAGCCGATGCCGCCGGCCCCGACAAAGCCGAGGATGGCAGAGGCTCGGATGTTGATCTCGAACCGCAGCAGCGCATAGCTCACATAGTTGGGGCCGACCTGCGGAAGCACCCCCAGCAGCATGCGCTGCGCCCAGCCGGCGCCGACAGAGCTGAGCCCTTCGACAGGCTTCAGCGAAGCGTTTTCATTGACCTCGGAAAACAGCTTGCCCAGCGCGCCCGCCGTGTGGATGGCGATGGCGATCATCGCAGGCACCGGCCCGCCGCCAAGGACAAAGATCAGCACCAGCGCGATGACGATTTCCGGCACCGCGCGGCAGATGTCGCTGATCCGGCGGAACAGCGGGATCAGCGGAGCCCAGGGCGCCATGCCCCGGGTCGCCAGCAGCGACAGCAAGGTTCCGAAAACAGCCCCCGCCAGGGTCGAGGCCGCGGCAATGTTCAGGGTTTCCACCAGTGCTGGGAAAAAGGTCGCCAGATGCCCGGGCAGCTGCGCGGCTTTTTCCGCCGCCTCAGCCAGCACCTCGGCGGGATAATCGAAGATGCGGGTGTACCCGTCCGCAAAGGAACCGGCATTGCGGTCATCGGCGGTGCGGAACCCTGCCGCCATCAGCGCCACGAAAACTGCCAGAAGAATGCCGCCGTAAAGCCGCTTGCGCCGGGTGTGCGCGGTGTAGTGGTCCCGGATCTCGTCCACCGCCGGCCGGGCTGCCGTCAGATCTGCCATGTAAGGGTCCTGGTCTTGCTAGGGCGGCCGGTGCGGCGGCCATCAGGGAAATTGCGGGGCCCGGGACTGGCCCGGAACCCCGCAGAGCTCGGTATGAAAGGCACTTGGCTGAAATTACTCGGATTTCAGTTTGCGGGCTTTGATGATCACCTCGTAGGCGTCGTGGGTGATCGGATCAAAGCTCTTGGCTTCGCCCGCAGCCACACCATAAAAGCATTCGCGGTCGGTTTCGCTGAGGTTGTCCATCAGCGCGGTCATCTTTTCCTTCACCTCTGCAGGCAGCGCCTTGCGCAGCACCACCGGACCTTCCGGGATCGGCGCGGATTTCCAGATTTCGACCATGTCGTTCATGTCGACCAGGCCCGCGTCCACGGCGCGGCGCAGCGCACCCGACTGGTAGCCGTCTTCCCATTCGCCCAGGCCGTCTGCCCAGGTCACGCCCCCGTCCACGTCGCCATTGGCTACCGCGACGATGGTCTGCTCGTGGCCGCCGGTGAATTTCACTTCACCGAAGTAATCGCCGGATTTCATGGTTGCGTCGATTTTGGCAGGGATCTCGATCGAGGGGATCAGGTAACCGGAGGTGGAATTCGGATCACCGAAGCCGAACACCTTGCCCTTCATGTCCTCCAGCGAGCCGATGCCGCTGTCCCTGCGGGCAAAGCCGACCGAGTAGTAGCCGTAGCCGCCGTCGGTGTTCACCTTGACCAGAACCGGCTCCACCGCCTCCGGGTCGGACAGGTAGGTCTTGGCATATCCCGATGCGCCCAGCCAGGCCATGTCGATGGTGCCGCCCAGCAGACCCTGGATCACGCCGTTGTAATCGGCAGGGGCGAACAGCTTGGTCTCGACACCCAGTTCCTTCTCTGCGTATTCGCGCAGGCACTCGTTGTTGTTCAGACGGTCCTGGGCATTTTCGCCGCCCAGGATGCCGATGCGGAATTCGCTGATCTCTTCGGCCTTGAGGGGGGCTGTAAGCGCAGTGGCGGCCAGAACGGCGGCAAGCAGGGTCTTCATCTCGTGTCTCTCCGGTTGGCCTTCCCGGCGCAGCAGCGTCCGGGAAGATGAAAACAGGTCAGGGTTATTCGGCCGGAATGGCAGCGCGCAGCGCGTCCGTCTTTTCCAGCGTTTCGATCTCGGTCGACGTGGCCGCTTCGGAGAATTCCTCCCCGGCGCCATAGATTTCGCGGGCAACGCCGGTGGTCAGCTGTTCGGGCAGGCCGTCAAAAACGATGCGCCCGTCGCGCATCCCCACCACCCGGTCGCAATAGCGCCGCGCAGTGTCCAGCGTGTGCAGGTTGGCAATCACCGTGCGCCCGTCTTCCTCGTGGATGCGGCGCAGCGCCTCCATCACGGTCTGAGCGTTCATCGGGTCGAGCGACGCGATCGGCTCATCCGCCAGGATGATCTTCGGATCCTGCATCAGCGCCCGGGCAATCGCCACCCGCTGCTGCTGGCCGCCGGACAGCGCCTCGGCGCGCTTGGCCGCATGTTCCGCGATGCCGAGGCGGTCAAGAATGTCGATTGCCTTGTGGATGTCCGCCATCGGGTACAGGTTGAACATCGTCGCCATCGCCGACCGCCGGTTCAGCGTGCCATGCAGCACGTTGGACACCACATCCATCCGCGGCACCAGGTTGAACTGCTGGAAGATCATCGCGCATTCGGACTGCCATGCGCGCTTCTCGCGGCCCTTCAGGCCGGTGATTTCCCGGCCCTCGAACAGGATGCGGCCGCCGCTGGCGTCCTCCAGCCGGTTCAGCATCCTGAGCAGGGTGGATTTGCCTGCTCCGGAGCGGCCGATGACCCCGATCATGCAGGGCTTGTCGATATCCAGCGTCGCGGCATCCACCGCAATCTTTCCGCTGAACCGTTTTGTCAGTTTGTCAATGCGCAGCACCGGGGCGCTCCCTCTTCGTTCGAGGGCATGCCTAGCGCGCCTGCTCAAAGCTCATGTGTCACTGCCGTGAAAGTTTTGTAACGCCGCCCGGCGCAACTCCGGGACGTGCACCGCACCGCAACCGGGCGCGGCAAGGAAAACTGCCCCTGTGCACGGGGGGCGGGACGGTCTATATGGCCATCGACTCCTCATTTTCCCTTTGCAAAAGGAAGCTGCCAGATGTCCTTTGACCGCAAGATCAAGATCGCGCCCTCCATCCTCTCCGCCGATTTCGCCAACTTCGGGCAGGAGATCCGGGCCATCGAGGCGCAGGGCGCCGACTGGGTGCATGTGGATGTGATGGACGGCCATTTCGTCCCGAATCTCACCTTCGGCCCGCAGGCGGTCAAGGCGTTCCGCCCGCATGTGAAGACGGTGATGGACGTGCACCTGATGATCGCGCCGGTCGATCCCTATATCGACGCCTACGCCGATGCGGGCGCCGACGTTCTGACTGCCCATGTCGAAGCTGGCCCGCACATCCACCGCACCCTGCAAGCCATCCGCGCAGCGGGCATGAAGGCCGGCGTTGCGCTGAACCCCGGCACCCCGGCGGAAGCGGTGGAGCATCTCATGGACCTCACGGACCTCGTGTGCGTGATGACCGTGAACCCGGGCTTCGGCGGCCAGAAGTTCCTCGACATGACTGCCAAGATCCGCCGCCTGCGGTCGATGATCGGCGACCGCCCGGTGCATATCGAAATCGACGGCGGCGTTGATCCCAAAACCGCGCCGCTGGTGGCCGAGGCAGGCGCCGACGTGCTGGTGGCAGGCTCCGCCGTGTTCAAGGGCGGCTCGGTCGACAACCCGCAGGTCTACGGCGACAACATCCGCAAGATCCGTTCCGCCACCGAAGGCACCTGGGCGTAAAGCGCGGAAACTCCCGCCAATCGCCAGGCGCATCAAAGATGCACCGCTCTTGTTGGGCCAGGCGCCGCGCGTTCCGCGCGGCGCTTATGCGTGATACGGCCAGCGTTTTGCGTCCAGCCCGGCATTGCCGGGCCGCGCCCTGATGGCCCTCGACGGGCCGGAAGGGCGCCCGCCCGCCCGTTCAGCCGCTCTTGTTCAGATCGTCAAAGGTTTTGCCTTTGGCCACCAGCTGCTCCAGCAGCGGCGCGGGCTGCCAGAAGAAATCATCCTCCGCCGCATAGGACCGGATATCCGCCAGAATGCCGTCCAATCCCTGCAGCTCGGCCCATTTCAGCGGCCCGCCCCAGTAGCGCGGGAAGCCGTAGCCGAAGACCATCACCATATCCACATCCAGCGGCCGCCGCGCGATGCCTTCGCCCACCACCCTGGCAGCTTCGTTGACCATCGCGCACATATAGCGGCGCAGGACCTCGGCATCGCTGAACGCGCGCGGGGCAACGCCCTGCTGTTCCTGATCCTTCGCAATCAGATCCGCCACATCGGGGTTCGGCACGCCGCCGCGCCTGCCTTCCTCGTAGATGTAAAACCCCTTGCCGGTCTTCTGGCCGAAATCGCCGCCCTCGCACAGCATCTCGTAGAAGCGCGGCACCCGTTCGCGCGGATCACGGGTCGGCGCGCGGCGCTTGCGCGCGGCCCAGTTGATGTCGAGCCCGGCCAGATCCCCCATCGCAAACGGCCCCATCGGGAAGCCGAAACCGGTCACCGCCTGGTCCACCTGATAGGGCGAGGCCCCGTCCAGCACCACGTATTCCGCCGCCTTGCGGTAGGCGTTCATGATCCGGTTGCCGATGAACCCGTCGCAGATGCCGGAGCGCACCGCGACCTTCTTCAGCCGCTTGCCCAACGCGAATCCGGTGGCCAGAACCTCCGGCGCGGTCTGCTGCGCCACCACGACTTCCAACAGCTTCATCACATGCGCGGGCGAAAAGAAATGCAGCCCGATCACGTCCTGCGGCCGGGAGGTCGCCGCGGCGATCTCGTCCACATCCAGATAAGAGGTATTGCTCGCCAGCACCGCGCCCGGCTTGCAGTGGGCGTCCAGCTTGCCAAAGACCTCGCGCTTCACGCCCATGTCCTCGAACACCGCCTCGACCACCAGATCCACCTGCCCCAGCGCGGCATAGTCCGTCGCCACCGTCAGCGCCCCGCCGGTCAGCTGTTCGTATTGCGCCTGGCTGATCTTGCCGCGCCTCAAAGCGCCTTTCAGGTTGCCCTCGATCCGTCCGCGGGCTGCGGCTGCCGCCTCTTCGGTCATCTCGATCAGAACCGCCGGCAATCCGGCCAGCAATGCCGCAGTGGCAATGCCTGCCCCCATGGTGCCGCCGCCGATCACCCCCATCGAGGCGACCCCGCGCGGCTCAATCCCTTCCAGTTCCGGCAGTTTGCTGACCGCGCGTTCCGAGAAGAAGGCGTGAATCAGCCCTTGCCGCTGATCGGAGTCCATCAGTTCCTGAAACAGCGCGCGTTCGCGCTTGAGGCCGGTCTCGAAACTCTCCGCCTCAGCTGCGGCCTGCACCGCGCGCACCGCCACCGCGGGCGACAGCTGGCCGCGGCCTTTCTTCAGCGTGGCCTCGTAGACCGCATCGAAATCCACCGCGTCCGGCGCGGGCATTTCCCCCACCGCCCGGCGCGGCGCGCCCTGCTTCAGCAATTCCTGCGCGTAGGCCAGGCCGATGTCCCGCGGATCACTGTCTTCGATCCGGTCGATGACGCCCTTCTCCAGCGCCTCCGCCGCGCCGATGTGGCGTCCTGTCGTGATCATCTCCAGCGCCGCTTCTGTACCTGCCACCCGCGGCAGCCGCTGGGTACCGCCGGCGCCCGGCAGAATCCCCAGATTGACTTCGGGCAGCCCCATCTTCGCAGACGGCACCGCAATCCGGTAATGCGAGGCCAACGCCACCTCCAGCCCGCCGCCCAGAGCGGTGCCATGCATCGCGGACACCACGATCAGCGGCGAGGCCTCAATCCGGCTGCACAGGCCGGGCAGCTGCGGATCCTGCGGCGGCTTGCCGAACTCGCGGATATCGGCGCCGGCAAAATACGTCTTGCCCTCGCCATAGATCAGAACCGCCTTGGCGCCGTCCTGTTCGGCCCGTTCGATCCCGGCCAGCAGCCCCTTGCGCACCTCCGCGCCCAGTGCATTCACCGGCGGGTTCTGCGCCTTCAGAACGGCAATTTCGCCCACGCGCTCATATGCAATGGCTTCGGTCATCCGGTCATCCTTTCTTCTGGGGCCGCCTGCCGCGCCCAAGTCCCGACTGATTAGGCACGGCAGCAGTATCTGCGCCAAGCCCTAATGGCAGCCGCAGGCCGCCAAACCCCGCGTTAGGGGAGATGGCAAAGCACGGCGCCTGTTTCGTCGCGGATCATGTAACAGGTGGGGACGAAATTGAAAACTTTTTGAAACGTTTCGAGCAGGGATGCCGCGCCAAACGGCGCTGCGGAGCGCTCAGTGCGTCTTCACCGCCCCGCTTTCGATCCAGCCGTCCAGCACCTCCAGCGCCTTGGCCGCAAATTCCGCATCGTTGATGTGGCAGTCAAGCTCATGCAGGCTGGCATTTCCGGGACAGCTGCGGCGCATCTCGCCGCAAAAGGCCGCCAGCCCCGCCGCGTCATGCAAAGGCGCCCCGGCACGGTCCCATTCGTTGCAGCCGCCCCTGGGCAGCAGCACCGCAACCGGCGCCCGTGCGGCGGCCAGCTTGCCGCAGACGGCGTGTGCCACCTGCCGCCGCTCGTCTGCATTCAGCAGGGCAGAGGTGAGCAGGCGGTTGTGGGCATGCGTCTCCCGTCCTTTCAACTGCGCGGGCATTTCCTGCCATCCGGCAAAATCCACCAGATCACAGCAGCCCGGCGCCACCAGCTGCGGTATCCCTGCGCGGCCTGCATTGGTCATTCGGTCCGCCCCCGCCGACAGTCCGCCGAACAGGTGGTTCGACACCTCCTGCGGCGCAAAATCCATCACCGCGGCAAAGGCGCCTTCCGCCGCCAGACTCTCGAACGCGCGCCCGCCCATGCCGGTGGCGTGAAACACGGCAACCTCGAATCCACGCTTCTCCAGCGCGGGTTTCAGCGCCACCATGTAGCGCAGCACCGTCTTGCCAAACGAGGTCATGCCGATCAGCGGCCGGTCCCGCCGCGGCGGCTCCACCGCACGCGCTGCGCCCAGTACCGCCCCTGCGGCCTGGCTGAGCGAGGCCTTGCAGATCGAGTTCAGCCCGTACAGCCCCCCGGCCCACAGGATCATCTGCACGTCCGCCGGGATCCGGTCCGGCGGCACCAGCGGCGAGAAGGCGACGGTTGAGACAATATACTTCGGCACCCCGACCGGCAGCGCCGCGCACATGTCCAGCGCCAGATCGGTGCCCATGGTGCCGCCCAGCACGACCACACCGTCAATGCGGCCGTCTTGGTACAGCTGCAGAGCCATGACCGCCGCACCTGCCCCCATGATCTGCATGGCGGTGTTTTCATCGCCTGAGCCGATCGCCTCTTTGATCGAGCTTCCGCCGGCCTCCGCCACCTCATGCTTGCTGACGTCCTCAGGCCGGGCGGGATCGCCCAGCACGCTGACATCCATGGTCAGCACCTTGCCGCCCTGCCCGCGGATCACCTCCGCCAGATAGCCCAGCTCGTCATCCTTGGTGTCATAGGTTCCGGCGACTAGAATGGTCTTGTCTGCCACAGGCTTTCTCCCGTCTCTTCAGCTTCGCGGCGGCGGCTGTCTCTGCGCCGCAGCGTTTCATCTTTCCGCAAATACTCCCGCCGGAGGCCGCAGCACTTGCCGCGGCAAATGCTGCTTCACAGCTGGATCCAGGCGGTCTTGAGGTCGGTATATTTATCCAGCGCGTGCAGCGACTTGTCATGCCCGTTGCCGGACTGCCCGACGCCGCCCAGCGGCACGGTGTTGTCCGGCCCGCCATAGGTGTTCACATGCACCACGCCCGCCCGGATCCCCGCCACCATCCGGTGCGCGCGGCTGAGGTTTGCGGTCCAGACCCCCGCCGCGAGGCCAAAGGCGGTGGCATTGGCCAGGCTCAGCGCTTCCTCTTCGGTTTCGAACTTCGTAACTGCCAGCACCGGTCCGAACACCTCGCGCTGGAACAGCGCATGATCGCGGGCCACCTGGGTGACGATCGCAGGCGCCATATAGGTGCCGCCGGTGTCCTCCAGGATGCGCCGGCCGCCGGTGATGACCTGCCCGCCCTCGGCCCGCGCCATATCCATGAAGGACAGGTTCTGGCGCAGCTGCGCTTCGGAGTTCACCGCCCCGATCTGCGTGTTCAGATCCAGCGGATCGCCGACCTGCAGCGCCTCTGTCTCGGCTTTCAGCATTTCGATGAATTCATCTTGGATGGACGCCTCGACCAGCAGGCGCGAGCCCGCCACGCACACCTGGCCCGAGTTGCGGAAGATGCCTGCCGCGGAAACCTTGGCCGCCCTGGCCAGGTCCGGCGCGTCGGCAAAGACGATATTGGGGGATTTGCCGCCCAGCTCCAGATAGCAGCGCTTGAGGTTCGAGCGCGCCGAAGCCTCCAGCAGCTTGCGCCCCGTCGCGCCGGAGCCGGTGAAGGCCAGCACATCCACACCGCTTGAGGCCGCCAGCGCCGCGCCGGTTTCCGCGCCGGAGCCTGTCACCACGTTCAGCACGCCATCCGGCAGGCCGCATTCGGAGCAGATCTCTGCCAGCCGCAACAGCGTCAGGGAGGCGGTCTCGGCCGGTTTCAGCACCACTGAATTGCCCATCGCCAGAGCCGGCGCCAGCTTCCACGCGCCGATCATCAGCGGGAAGTTCCAGGGCACGATGGCTCCGACCACCCCGACCGGCATCCGGTGCACCAGCCCCAGCACATCCGGCGCGGTCGGCGCGACCTCGCCCGCCACCTTGTCCAGCGCCTCGGCGTAATAGCGGAAGGTGCCCGCCGCCGATCCCGGCTCTGCCTTCAGCGCCATGCTGAACTCGGTGCCATTGTCGCGGACGCCCAGCACCGCCAGCTCCAGCGCCTCGGCCTGGATGCGGTCGGCGATCCTGTGCAGCACCTGTTTCCGTGCGGCGGGGCTCTGTCCCGCCCAGCGGCGGTCCTCATATGCCCGCCGCGCCGAAGCGACAGCGTTCTCGACATCTGTGGCAGACGCGCCCGCCAGCGTCGTCAGAACAGATCCGTCAACCGGCGAAGCAACTTCGAGTGTCTGGCCCGAACCTTCCTGCCATGATCCTTCAAGAAAGAGTTTCTGCGGCGCCACATCAAGCCGCCGAAGCCTGTCGATGAGGTTTTGGTCTGCCATTCGGCCTCCTTCAGTTCCTTGTGGTCCTTCAGCACCCGCAGGATGTGGACCGCCAGAACGATGATGATGAGTAGAAACAGGATGAACGCCACCGGGCGGTCAATGAAATCAAAGGGTTCCTTCACCCGCGCCATGGCCGCGCGCAGCTTCACCTCCATGATGCCGCCCAGCACCATGCCCAGGATGATCGGCACCGCGGGCAGCGACAGCCGCTTGAGGACATATCCGAGGATGCCAAACCCCGCCGCCATCACACAGTCGGTGGCGGAGTTGCGCAAGGAGTAAACCCCGACAAAGCTGAGCGTCAGGATGCAGACGCCAAGGAACCGGTTGGGGATGCGCACCACCTGGATCAGCGGCCTGGTGGCAAACAGCAGAAACAGCAGCACCAGCACGTTCAGGATCAGCAGCGCCAGGTACAGGGCCACGACAAAATCCATGTCGTTCTGAAACAGTCCCGGCCCCGGCACCACGTTGTGCACGTAGAACACCGACAGCATCATCGCCGTCAGCGCCTCGCCCGGGATGCCCAGGGCCAGCAGCGGCACCATGGCGGCGGCAGGCACGGCGTTGTTGGCGGTCTCCGCCGCGATCAGCCCTTCGGAGGAACCGTTGCCAAAGTCCTGCGGCCGTTTCGAGGTCTTCTGCGCATAGGTGTAGGACATGAACTGGGCGGTGAATTCGCCGACGCCGGGCACCATGCCCATCAGCACGCCGAAGGTGGCGGAAACACCCGCCACCCTTGGATGGCGCGCCAGCTCGCGCAGCCCCTGGAACATGCCGCCGCGCAGGCGGGCCATGCGGATTTTCTCATCCTCGTCCGTCAGCAGCACAAAGGCCTGGGAAATCGCGAAAAGCCCCAGCACGACCACGATCAGGTTGATGCCGCCGCCCAGGAAGTCCTGCCCGAAAGTGTAGCGCTGGGTGTATTTCACCGGCTCGAGGCCAATGGTCTGCAGGAAGATCCCGAAACAGGCCAGCGCCCCGGCCACCAGCGCCTGGCCGCGGTGGGCAACCACCACCAGGATCAGGCCCAGAAGCGCCGCCATGAAGATCTCGCGCGAGCCGAACATCGGCGCGATTTTGGCCAGGACCGGGGCAAACAGGATCAGGCAGACGACCGAAAAGATGCCGCCGAAGAAGCTGGCGGAATAGGCGAGGCTCAGGGCGCGGCGCGGCTCGCCCCGCGCGGTCATCGGGTAGCCGTCATAGGTGGTCAGCGCATTGACCGCGGTGCCCGGCGTGTTGATCAGGATTGCCGGAATGGCGCCGCCGTACATGGACGAGCCGTAGATCCCCAGCAGAACGGTCAGCCCGACAATCGGGTCCATCGAGAACGTCGCGGGCAGCAGGATCGCAATGGCCACTGCCGGGCCGACGCCGGGAATGGCGCCGATCAGCACGCCGCCGACCGAGCCCGCCAGCAGCGCCAGCGCCACGTCCCAGCGCATCAGGATGTCTATGGCAGAAAGAATAAGGTCCATGGCGGGCACTCAGAGATAGAGAATGAAGAAACTGCGCAAGCTGCCCGGCAGATACTCATAAAGCATCGCTCCCGGGATCTTGACCGACAGGAAGGCCTTGAACAGCACCACCACGGCCACCGCAAAGGCAGCGCTTGTCCACAGCATCAAGCGGCTGCGGTAGCCCATCCGCCAGCACAGCAGCGGCACAAAGACCAGCGTCACGGGCAGGTAGCCGATGATGGGCACCAACAGGACATAGCCCATGAACCACCCGGCATATTCCAGCACCCGCCCCCAGCGCTTGACCTCCCGCAGGTCATAGCGGCTGACCCGCCGCCAGGGCAGTTTGTACAGGTGCAGCCCGCCCAGCAGCACCATGCCGCCGATGGCGACAGCGGGCCAGAACCGGGGCTGGGCAAACAGCTTGGTCTTGCCGACCCAGGTTGTCTGCTCTGTGATCAGAGCCAGCAGCAGCAGTGCGGCGCCCACCAGAAAGAGGGCAAAGACCAGCTGTCCGCGCCGCGGCCCTGCAAAGCGGCGTTCACGTTCCGAAGGCATGAGAAGAGTTCTTTGTCCGCGCGTGTGAAAGGGGCACCGGGACCGCCGGGGGCCCCGAAGCCGGGAGGATTATTCCGACAGCAGGCTGCTGATGCGGGCCATGGTGCCGATGTCATTGGCAACCCGGGCGGCGCTGTCATCGGCACCCTGCCAGTAGACCAGCGCACCGGTTTCCTTGGCGACATTCTGGGCGCGCTCGCTCCTCACCGTCTGTTCGGCCACTGCAATGATCTTGTCGCGCACGTCCTGCGGGGTGTCCTTGGTCACGAACAGACCGTTCCACAGGGCAATGTTCAGGCTCTCGTCCAACTCGCCGATGGTCGGCGCGTCTGGCGCCAGCGGGATGCGCTCGTCGGTGATCGAAACCAGCACCTTGATCTGATCCAGGCAGGGCAGAATCAGTTGCAGCGTGGTGTTGATCACATCGGCATCGCCCGAGGCCAGCGTGTTGCAGTCCAGTGCGTCAAAGGCCGCGTCGGAGCCCCACTCGAAACCGGCGTTCCTGGCATAGGCCTTGGTCACCTGGGTCGGGGTCAGCACATCGCCGAAATGGCCCAGCGCCACGTCGTTTTCCCTGGCATAGGCTGCCAGCTCCTCCATCGTGCTGTAGGGCGCATCGCCAGAGGTGGCGATCACAAAGGGATAGGTCAGGAAGATCCCCAGCGGGTCGAATTTCTCCGGCGTCAGCGGCGGAATGCCGATCTGATGCCCCATCACCGGCACCCCGATCACGAAGGAGCCGATGGTGTAGCCATCGGCGGGCGCATTGGCGACCTCGATCGCGCCCGGGAACGGCCCGCCGCCGCCGCCCGGCTTGTTCACCACTGCTGCCGCGACGCCGTATGCGTTCTGGAAGTCCTCGGCGATCATCCGGGTCAGCACATCCTCCAGATCCCCCGGCGGCCAGGGCACGATGAAGTTCACCGGCTTTTCCGGATACTCGGCCTGCGCCGCAACCGCGCTCAGCCCCAGTGCAGCCGCTGCGGCCGCCCCTTTCACGAGGGTGTTGAGTTTCATGGCTATCCTCCCAGTCAATCACCAATCACACTGCATGGTTCATTATTTGAACCGTTGGTTTGAATTTAGATTGACAGGCCACCCGGTTATCTGTCAACAAAATTGCATCGCAGGTGCGTGTTTTTCCGCAACACCCGCCTGGAAGAACTGAACAGGGAGCATCGGCAAGAGCATGGGAACGGTATCCAAAGCCTTGTCATTATTGACATATTTCAACCATGGCCGGACCGAAATCGGGCTCAGCGACCTGACTCGCCTGTCAGCAATGAACAAGGCGACGGTCTACCGGCTGATGAGCGAGTTGCAGGAATCAGGCTTTGTCGAGCAGGCCGGAACAGACCGGTCCTACCGCCTTGGCCCCCAGGTCCTGCGCCTGGCCGCCCTGCGCGAAGCAGCGGTGCCGATTCTGTCGGTCTCGCGCCGGGTGCTGCGCGACCTGAGCGACGAAACCGGCGAGACCGCCCACCTGTCGCTCCTGCAGGGCAGCCAGCTCAACTCGCTGTCGCACGCCTACTCGCCCCGCCACGCGACCAAGGTGATGATGGAGGATGCCGAGGTGCTGACCTTTCATGGCACCAGCTCCGGCATGGCGGTTCTGGCTTACGCCAGCCCGGCCTTTGCCGACGAGGTTCTGTCGCAGCCGCTGGCAGCACGCACGGCCGCGACCATCACCGATCCGCTGGAAATCCGCGCTCAGCTGGAGGCGGTGCGCCGGAACGGCGTTGCCCAGTCGGTCGGCGGGTTCGAGGCGGATGTGCACTCCCACGCGGTGCCGGTCTTCGGCCCCGACCGCCAGGCGATTGGCGCGCTGGCCGTGGCGGCCCCGGTTTCCCGCATGACCGCGGAACAGAAGCAGCTGATCCCGGCGGCCCTGCGCCGCGCGGGCGCCGCCCTCACCCATCGCATCGGCGGCTCCGCTCCTGCGGATTATCCGCAGGACACTGCCGCCTGACCTTCCCTCTCCGGCCCGGCTTGGGGGCCGCATCCAGGAGCTGACCCCATGAACGACTCCAACTTCCTGAAAGAGCACAACGCCAAATCGCTCTGGCATCCGATGGCGCATCCCGGCGACAGCCTGGCCAATCCGCCTGCAATCATCACTTCGGCGCAAGGGGTGAAAATCACCGATATCGACGGGCACGAGGTGGTCGATGCGGTCGGCGGCCTGTGGAACGTGAACCTCGGATTTTCCTGCCAGCCGGTGAAGGAAGCCATCGCCGCGCAGCTGGATGTGCTGCCCTATTACTCCACCTTCCGCGGCACCACCAACGACCAGGTTATCCAGCTGGCCGAGGAGCTGCGCAAGTTCTTTGCCCCCGATGGGCTCACCCGCGCCTTCTTCACCTCCGGCGGTTCCGATTCGGTCGAAACCGCCCTGCGCCTCGCCCGCCAGTACCACAAGATCCGCGGCGAAGCGGGCCGCACCAAGTTCCTGAGCCTGAAGAAGGGTTACCACGGCACCCACATGGGCGGCGCCTCGGTGAACGGCAACGCCAATTTCCGCACCCAGTACGAGCCGCTCCTGCCCGGCTGCCACCACATCCCGGCGCCCTACACCTACCGCAACCCGTTCAACGAGACCGACCCGGAGCGCCTGGCCCAGCTCTGCCTGCAGGCGCTGGAGGATGAAATCGCGTTCCAGGGCGCGGGCACCATCGCCGCCTTCATCATGGAGCCGATCCTGGGCGCAGGCGGCGTCATCCCTCCGCATGCCAGCTTCATGCCCGGCGTGCGGGAGATCTGCTCTCGCAACGGCATCCTGCTGATCGCGGATGAGGTGATCACCGCCTTCGGCCGCACCGGGTCCTGGACCGGCGCGCGGCACTGGGGCGTGCAGCCGGACATGATGTGCACGGCGAAAGCGATCACCAACGGCTATTTCCCCTTCGGCGCGGTGATGATCGCGGACCATATGACCGGAACCTTCGAAAAGGACACCACCGGCAAGGCCGCCATCGGCCACGGCTACACTTATTCCGGCCACCCGGTCGGCGCAGCGGCGGCGCTGTCCTGCCTGAAGGAAACCCTGCGCCTGAACGTGCCGGAGAACGCCGCCGCCCGCGGCACCCAGATCCACCAGGGCCTGCTGGCGCTGCAGCAGAAATACGAGCTGATCGGCGACGTCCGCGGCGGCCACGGCCTGATGTGCGCGCTGGAGCTGGTTGCGGACCGCACAACCAAGGCTGCCGCGGACAAGCGAACCCTCGGCAAACTGCAGCAGACCGCCTACGAGGCCGGCGCCATGGTGCGGGTCTCCGGCCCCAACATCATCCTGTCGCCGCCGCTGGTGCTGAGCGAGGCGGAAGCGGATACGATCCTCTCCTCTCTCGACGCGGGTTTCGCGGCGGTGAGCTGACGCCTGCACCAGGCGCTCCCGCGCCCGGGCCGCCAGGTCCGGGCGCTGCCGGATGCCATGGCGGGCCCGAAGCACTTGCTTCGGGCCCGCGCCTTCGGCAGCGCCGCTGGCGCGGCGCGGCGGCGCGGTACTGAAACGGGCGCAGCTGCCGCAGCCCGGCCGCCATCAGATGAAATGCACATAGAAGTCACGCATGCCGTCGCCCTCCAGATCGCGGGTCTTGCGCACTTCCCTGAGCTTCATGAAAACGTGGTTTGCGACCAGTTCAGGACCGACGGCCTCGGTCAGCGCGGCATCCCGCTGCAAATCTTCCACCGCCCCTTTCAGATCTGCCGCTGTGCCTTCGCGCGCATCGGTGCGGTCGAACCCGTCGCCGGTCTCCATCGGCGGCAGCTTGAGCCCGTTCTCCACCCCCAGCCGCGCCGCCTGCAGCACCGCCGCCACCGCCGTGTAGGGGTTGGCCGATGAATCGGCGGTCCGGTGCTCCAGCCGCGCCTTGGCGCCGCCCTCGGAACTGATCCGCGTGGTCACGTTGCGGTGGTCGCCGCCCCAGTTCCGCCAGTAGCCCGACAGCGTTCCCGGCTGCAGCCGCATATAGCTGCTGGCGGTCGGCGCAATCAGCCCGGCCAGACCCTTGTGATGATGCAGCAAGCCGGCCAGGCAGCCGCGCGCCAGATCGGTCATATGCGCGGGCCCGCCCCGCGGACCGGCGGCCAGCGCATTGCCGCCTGCCTCGTCCGCAAAGGAAAAGTTGATGTGCATCCCCGAGCCGCCGGCCTCCGCCACCGGTTTCGGCATGAAGGTGAGGACGATGCCGTATTCCAGCGCCACCTCCCGCGCCATCAGGCGGAACAGCACGACATCATCCACCGCCTTCACCGCATCGTCAAAGGTCAGCGCGTATTCGAACTGCGGGCTGTCGAACTCGGCGGTGATCATGTCGAGCGAAAATCCCATGTCATCCGCCATTGCCCAGATCCGGTCATTGACCCGCAACGGATCGGCGAAGGGTCCGGTGCCGTAGACCACCCCGCCCGGCGCATCATAGGGCATCAGCCGCCCGCGGTCGTCCGCCTGCAGGGCAAAGGCCTCCAGTTCGATCCCGACCTTCGGCGCCAGCCCGCGCTTCTGCCAGTCCGCCACGGCCCGTTTGAGCGCCCCGCGCGGACACAGCGCCAGCGGCTGGCCCGCATCATCAAAGAGATCGCCCAGCACCACTTTGGTCGCGGCATGCCAGCTGTCGCGGATATCCTCCTGCAGCCACCTCAGCTCCATGTCCGGCAGGCCCTGCTTCACCATCGCGCCCGGCGCATCCAGCAGGTCCTTGTCGAAATGGGTGCCAAAAACCGACCGGCAGAAACGGGTCGAGCCCTCGCCGGTCCTGGAAAGGGGCAGATACTTCCCCCGCATGATGCTGAGGTGGTCGCAGAACATCGCGCGCAGGCGGGTCTTCATGGCTGGAGGTCCTTCCCTGTTGGGCGTGCTTTGCATCGTTTCGCGCACCTTGTTGCTTAACACATTTAGAGGTTTTCACCTAGCTGCGCACAAACCGCAGCCAGCCCCGCCCGGCCGCCAGGCCGGGCACGGCCCCGTGCCGGCACTTCGCGGTTACACGGCGTCCACACGCACCGGCAATTCCTTGATCCCGCCCACGAAATTCGACCGCAGGAACCTGTGCGGCCCCGCCGCTTCGATATGCCGGATCCGCTTGGCCAGTTCCTGAAACAGCACCGTGACTTCCAGCCGCGCCAGCCACATGCCCAGGCAGACATGCGGACCGAACTGGCCGAACGACAAATGCCGGTTCGGGCTGCGGAAAAGATTCACGTGAAAGGGATCCTCGAAATACCCCTCATCCCGGTTGGCCGAGACAAACCAGTACAGCACCTTGTCGCCCGCGCGGATGGTCTTGCCGTGCATCCCGGCATCCCGCGTCGCGGTGCGCCGGAAGTAGAGCGCAGGCGTCGCCCAGCGGATGATCTCATCCGCTGCGGTGTCCCAGACCGCGCCGCCCTGCTGCATCTGCGCCAGCAATTCGGGCTGGTGGCACATCGCCTGGATCCCGGCGGCAATCGAATAGCGGGTGGTGTCATTGCCCGCCGCAACAAGCAGGCAGAAGAAGTTGCGGAACTCGGTCCCGGTGATCACCGACCCGTCCCTGGCCGGCTCCAGGATCAGGTTCAGCACGCCGGAGGTATCGCCCCTGCGCGCCTTCGCCGCCATCAGCTCCCTGGCATAGGCATACAGCTCCGCGCCGGCGGGCGAGTTGAAGGGCATCATCCGGAATTCATCCGTCTGCATCCTGTCGAGCACATGGGACGTGAAATCCGGATCGGTATTGGCAATCAGCGCATCGCCCTTTTCCACCAGCCAGGGCAGATCCGCCTCCGGCAGGCCAACCACCCGGCCCAGCATCCGCATCGGCAGCTGCCGGGCAATTTCCCTGGTGGCGTCGAATTCCCCTTTGGCCAGCGCCTGGTCCAGAATGTCCGCGCACAAATCCCGAATGTCCTGCTCGTACTGTGCCATGGTGGTCCTGGAAAACGCCTTCAGCAGTTTCATCCGCACCTTGGAATGCTCCGGCGGGTCGGTCTCCTGAAAGGTGCGCCGCGCCAGGTATTCCTCATGGGACTGGTCCTCCATCCGGATCCCCCGGGCAGAGGAGAACACCTCGGTGTTCTTGTTCATCACCGTGATGTCCTCATAGCGGGTGACCGACCAGAAATTTTCACCGTCCGCATATTCGGTCCAGTGCAGCGGATCCTCGCGCCGCAGCCGCGCAAAAGTGTTGTGCGGCGCGCCGCCTGCAAAGCTATCGTGGCTGCTCAGGTCCGCATGACCGTCATCCGTCGGGGTCCAAACTGTCATTGCGGTCTTCCCTGGCCTGCCTGCTTAGCGCATCTTAACAAATACCATGAATAGGCAAAGGAAACCCTTGTGAGCATGCCCATGCACTTGGCCATCCTGATGACCAACACCGACGAAAGCGACTTTGCCCGGGCCCGCCCCAGGGACAGCGAGAAGTTCACCCGCCTGATCCAAATGGCGCGGCCGGACTGGCGCACTTCGGTGTATGCGGCGAAGGACGGGGAATTGCCTGAGGACCTTTCAGTCTTCGACGGCGCGATGATCACCGGCAGCCCGGCCTCTGTCCGCTCCGGCGCGCCCTGGATTGCGGACCTGCTGGAGCTGATCCGTGCCGCGCACGCCCGCCGCTTTCCGCTGTTTGGCGCCTGTTTCGGCCATCAGGCCATCGCACTGGCGCTCGGCGGCAGCGTCGGCGGCAATCCCGGCGGCTGGGTGCACGGGCTGACCCGCAACCGCCTGCGCAACCGGCCGGACTGGGCCGCCGCCCTGCCGGAAGAGGTCAAGCTCTACGGCTCCCACAGCGAGTGCGTTTGCGCCCTGCCGCCCGGCGCGGTGCCGCTGGCCGAGAGCAATGGCGTCAACGCGGGCTTCACCCTCGGCCGCCACATCCTGACCACTCAGCACCATCCGGAAATGAGCCACGAGTTCATCACCGCGCTGACCTGGGAAATGCGGGCAACGCTTGGCCCCGCAGTCCGCGCCCGCGCGCTGGAAAGCCTGCGCAGCCACGCGGACCAGCAAGCCTTTGCGCAAAGCCTTGCCTGCTTTTTCGAACACGCCGCGCAGCGCTAGCGCCGGCTTTCATCTTTCCCGGAATACTCCCGCCGGAGGCACGGGGCCGCAGGCGCCGTTCCCTGCCTGGTTCCCCCGGCCCGCGCCGGGGACAGCCGCCACGCACCTGCGCCGCAGGCGCCCAATCACAGCCCGCCCCTCGAGAACACGGCCCAGGGGGCGCTGCCGCCGCCCTGCGGGCTCCCTTGGAGTATTTTTGCCAAGGCGAAAATGCAGGGCGGTTACTGCGGCACCGGCCCGCGGCACTTCGCGGTCAGCTCGGGTTCGACTTCCTCTGCCTCGTAGACCCCCAGCAGGATGCCCCTGCGCCCCGATTTGCCGCGGCGCGCCTTGATCTGCTGATCCGACAGGGTGATCCGCTGCGACATCCGCAGGCCCCAGTCCAGCAGCCTGCCGTACATCAGATCGATGACCTCCTGATGCGTCTGCCGCGCGGCCAGATCCACCAGCTCGTCCGGGTCGTTTTCCAAGTCGAACAGCATCGGCCGCATACCGCCCTCTGCGTGCATGAACTTCCAGCGCTTGTCGGCGATCATGAACAGCCGCGCATCCCTGGGCTCCAGCCCGAGGCTGCTGCACAGCGGCATGGTGGAATAGTCGAATTCCGCAACCGCATAGCCGCGCCAGTCCGGGGTTTCCCCGCGCAGGAACGGCATCAGCGAACGCCCTTCCAGAATATGCGGGGCCGGCTCGCCGCCGGCCGCTTCCAGGAAGGTCGGCAGCAGGTCAATCGCCTCCACCAGTTCATCGCAGACTGTGCCGCGGGTGGCATCCGCCAGGCTGCGCGGATCATAGATGATCAGCGGCACCTTGATGGACGGCTCGTGGAACAGGTTCTTCTCCCCCAGCCAGTGGTCGCCGAGGTAGTCGCCATGATCCGACGTGATGACGATCATCGTGTCCCGCATCCGGCCGGTCTCCTCCAGCCAGGCAAACAGCCGCCCCATCTGGTCGTCGGCCTGCTTGATCAGCCCCATGTAGGCCGGGATCACCTTCTGCCGCACCTCATCGCGGCTGAAGGCCTGGCCGATCCGGTTGTTCATCATGCCCTTAAACACCGGGTGCGCGTCCTCGCGTTCCGCCGCCGAGCGCACCGCCGGCAGCACATGCTCCGGTCCGTAAAGATCGTGATAGGGCGCGGGCACGATATAGGGCCAATGCGGTTTGATATAGCTCAGATGCGCGCACCAGGGGCCTTCCGCCTGTTCGATGAAGTCCATCGCCCGGGAGGTGAGCCAGGGGGTCTCGCTGTCCGCTTCGGCGATATTGGCCGGCTTGTCCGCATTGACCATGAACCAGCCGGAAGCGATATCGCCATCCTCTGCGCCCGCATTGGCGAAATCATTCCAGGGGTTTCCGCCCGGGTAGCCCTGCTGCCTGAGGTAATCGTTATAGGGGCTGCGCTTCTGGTCATAGAAGCCGTCCGGGCCTTCCGCCCACAGCCCGTCATCGCGCACCCACGGGTCAAAGCCGCATTCCGACTGCCGCACCCCGATCACGCTGTCCGGTGCCAGCCCCAGACGCTGCATCCCCTCGGCATCCGCAACCATATGGGTCTTGCCGATCAGGTGGCAGCCCATGCCCGTCTTGCGCAAATGGTCGCCCATCGTCCATTCGCCCACCCGAAGGGGATAGCTGTTGAACTGCACCCCGTGGCTGGAGGGATACCGCCCGGTATAGCTCGACATCCGCGACGAGCCGCAGGTGGGCGATTGCACATAGGCGCGGGTAAAGCGCACGCCCTTTGCGGCCAGCCCGTCGATATGCGGCGTGTGCAGATGCGGATGGCCTGCGCAGCTGAGGTAATCGAACCGCAGCTGGTCGAACATGATGTAAAGAATGTTCATCGGCGCCTCCCGGTCAATGATGCGCCATTATTGAACACGCGGTGCAATTTTTGGCGAGGACGATTCTTGACCTTCCCGCCGCGCCAAAGGAACAGTGGTCCTCTTTGCAATCCGATTCACAGCTGTTTCTTAGGACCCGAATTTTGCCGCGAAATGAAATCCGCCCAGCCACCGCAGAAGATTGCGCCAGCCTCGCCGCCCTTTCTATCGAAGTCTGGCTGGCCACCTATCTGCGCGCGGGCATCAGCCGCATCTTCGCGGAGCATGTGCTGGCACAGTACACCCCGGATCACTTTGCAGCAGCCCTCAAGACCTCCGAACAGTGCATTCTGGTATCGCAGAACCGCGAGGGCATCGATGGATATATCCGGGTGGCACACAACAGCCCCTGCCCGGCCGGCGGGCTCTCCCGCACGGAGATCGCCACGCTTTACGTCCGGCCCTGCCACCAGGGAGAGGGCAAGGGCGCCGGACTGCTCATCGCCGGGCTGCAGGCGTGCGGGACCCGGGGCTGGGATGCGCCTTGGCTTGCCGCCAATTCGGAGAACCTGCGTGCCATCGCTTTTTATCTCCGCCACGGGTTCGAACCGGCCGGCCTGACCTGTTTCCGGATCGGGGAGGCAAGTTACGCCAATGACGTTCTGCAATACCGCGGCCCCCTGCCGCCTTCGCAGACCTCAAGCCGGCGCCCTCCCGCCCGTCGTCAGCCTTTCTGACGAAAGACCTCCTCCCGTTGGGCCTGGCGCCGCGCCCTGCGCGGCGCCAGGCCCAACGGGAGCGGGGCAGTTTCACTGCACCGGCGACGGGCGGGAGGTCTGTGTGGCCGCAGGGTCAGGCATCCGCAGCCCCCTGCGGTGCGATTTCCAGCAGCAATTGCCCGGATTGAACCTGCGCGCCCGGGTGCTCCGCGATCAGGGCGACAATACCCGGACCCGCCGCCCGGATTTCGTGCTGCATCTTCATCGCTTCCACCACCGCAAGACGGCTGCCGGCGTCAACCGCATCCCCCACGGCCACACAGACCTCCCTGAGCACGCCATGCAGCGGTGCAACAACCTGCCCGGACTGCCGGGCAGTATCGGCAGCGGCCGACGCCCGCTGGCGGGTCAGAGTGAATATCCGCGTGCCGGTTGCCACCTGCAGCAGACCGCCCTGGAAGCGCCAGCACTTGAGACCGGCCCGCCTGCCGTCAACCCGCAGGCAGCCACCGTCCCCTGTCACGTGATGCAGCCGGCCGCCGCAGGCCACGTTCAGCTGCCCCGGCGCCTCGCACACAGCGAGGCACTGGAGCGCGCCATTGCAATTCAGGCGCACCGCGGACTGCAGCCCGCCCTGGCTTGACCAGCCCAGCAGTTCAGGTGCCACGCCGCCCGCCGCAGCCGCGCAGCGCTGCTGCCCGGCCCGGTAAATCAGCGCCGCCCCCAGCGCAAAATCCGTGGAACTCAAAGGCGTGTCCAGCCCGTCCGGAAAATGACGGGGAATGAAATCAGTGGCCGCACCCCCCGCTGCAAACTCCGAATGCGCCAGCACCTCCAACAGAAAATCCCGGTTGCACACAGGCCCGAGCAGCACGCAGTCCTGCAGCGCCGCCAGCAGCCGCTGCCGCGCCTCCTCCCGGGTGCGGCCGTGCGCGGTCAGCTTGGCCAGCAGCGGGTCATAAAAAGCAGAGATTTCCTGCCCCGATGCGATCCCGTCATCCACCCGGATGCCATCACCGCAGGGCGGCTGCCACTCAGCGATCCGCCCGGCCTGCGGCAGGAACCCCTGCGCCGGATCCTCGGCATAAAGCCGCGCTTCAATGGCATGGCCCTGCATCTGCACATCGTCCTGCGCCAGCCCCAAAGCCTCGCCCCGCGCCACCCGGATCTGCATCTCCACCAGGTCCAGCCCGGTGATCATCTCCGTCACCGGATGCTCCACCTGCAGGCGGGTGTTCATCTCCAGGAAATGAAACGCTCCATTCCCGTCCAGCAGGAATTCCACCGTGCCCGCCCCCTGAAAGCCGATGGCCTGCGCCGCCTTGACCGCCGCGGTGCCGATCCGGGCACGCAGGGCTGCGTCCACGGCCGGGCTTGGCGCCTCCTCCACCACTTTCTGGTGGCGGCGCTGGATCGAGCAATCCCGTTCGCCCAGATGGATCACATGGCCATGCGCATCGCCGAACACCTGCACTTCCACATGGCGCGGGCGCATCAGCGCCTGTTCCAGGATCACCTCATCCGAGCCAAAGGCCGCCTGCGCCTCGCGGCGGGCCAGCTCCAATGCGGCGCTGAAATCCGCCGCCGACGGCACCAGCCGCATTCCCCTGCCGCCGCCGCCCGCGGCCGCCTTGATCATCACTGGATACCCGATCCGGGAGGCTTCCGCCGCCAGCACATCCGCCGCCTGATCCGCGCCTTCATAGCCCGGAACGCAGGGAACACCCGCCGCAATCATCCTGCGCTTGGCGGCGGCCTTGTTGCCCATCAGCGCAATCGCCTCCGGAGAAGGGCCGATAAAGACCAGCCCGGCGTCCGCGCAGGCGCGGGCAAAGTCCGCGTTTTCCGACAGGAACCCATAGCCCGGGTGCACCGCCCCGGCGCCAGCCTCCCGGGCCGCTGCGATGACCTTCCCGATGGACAGGTAACTGTCCGCCGCCGGACCTGCGCCGATGCAGATCGCGGCATCGGCAAACTCCGCATGCGGGCTGGTGGCGTCTGCTTCGGTATAGACCGCAACGCATGCCAGCCCCATCCGGCGCGCCGTGCGCATCACCCGCAGCGCGATCTCGCCGCGGTTGGCCACCAGGATCGTGTCAAAACTGCTCATCCCGCCCCCGTCATATCCGCGCCACGCCAAAGCTGTTGGGGTTGAGGCGGCGTGCCCGCGCCTCCTGGCAGGTCTGCAGGCAGAAGCCGATCACCCGGCGGCTGTCGCGCGGGTCGATCATCCCCATGTCCAGCGCCCGCCCCGAGGTATAAAAGGCATCCGACTGCCCGTCGAAATGCGCGGTGATCCTTGCGCGCTGCGCCGCCAGCCGCGCCTCGTCCGCCTCCAGCCCCTTGCGCTCCGCCGTGCGGCGGGCGACCTGTTCCATCGTCAGCGCCGCCTGTTCGCCGCCCATCACCCCGGTCATCGCGTTGGGCCAGGTGAACAGGAAATCGGCGCCGAAGGCATAGCCGCACATGCCGTAATTCCCCGCCCCGAAGCTGGCCCCGGTGTAGAGGGCAATCTTCGGCACCCGCAGATTGGTCACTGCCTGGATCATCTTGGCGCCCTGCTTGATCATGCCCGCCCGTTCGGAGGCGGTGCCGACCATGTAGCCGGTGGTGTTGTGCAGAAAGACCACCGGCGTTCCGGCCTGATCCATCGCCTGCAGGAAATGCGTGGCCTTGGCGGCCCCGTCCGGGTCCAGCGGGCCGTTGTTGCCCAAAAGGCCAACCGCCTGCCCCATGATCCGCGCCTGCAGGCACACTGTGGCCGGCCCGAAGCCCGGCTTGAATTCGCGCAAGACCGAGCCATCCGCGATCCGCGCCGCCACCTCGCGCATGTCATACGGCTTGCGGCAGTCCACCGGCACCGCGCCGGCGATCCCGTCAGGGTCCAGCGCAGGCGCGGCATACTCCGGGACGGCAGGGGCACATGGCTTCCAGCCCAGCCCGGCCACCACCTCGCGGGCGATTTCGATGCCATGCGCGTCATCCTCGGCCAGATACTCGACCAGCCCGGTCACAGCCGCATGCATCTCCGCACCGCCCAGATCCGCGTCCTCTGCCACTTCGCCGGTGGCAGCTTGCACCAGTGCGGCCCCGGCCAGCATCGCCATGCCGTTGCCCCTGACGCCGATCACATAATCCGACAGCCCCGGCTGATAGGCGCCGCCCGCGGTCGAGGCGCCATGCAGCACCGTGATCACCGGGATACCCGCCGCCGACAGCCGCGCCAGCCCCGCAAACATGCCGCCGCCATGCGCCCACAGCTCCACCGTGTAGCGCATCAGGTCGGCACCGGCGCTTTCCACCAGATGAATGAACGGCAGCTTCTGCCGCTCGGCAATGGCGATGGCGCCCAGCGCCTTGTCCACCGACTTCTGCGTCATCGCGCCGGCATTGATCCCGGCATCATCTGCAAAGATCAGCGCTCGCACGCCCTCGACATAGCCGATGCCAAGGATAATCGAGGCGCCGGGCACCGAGGTCTCCGGGTCCGGATCGTCCACCAGATAGGAGGCCATGTTATAGAGCTCCAGGAACGGCAGCCCCGGATCAAGCAGCGCCGAGACCCGCTCCCGCGGCGACAGCTGCCCCCGCTTGTCGAAGACCACGCGGCGCTGTTCGGACTTGGCCGCGGCGCGGGCCTCCAGCGCCCGCATCCGCTCCACCAGCGCCAGCATGTCCCTGCGGTTCCAGGCGAAGGTCTCGCTTTTGGCATCGATCCTGGTTTGAAAAACCGTCATCGCACGTATCCGCCTTTCTCCCGGCAAAGCCAGGCAGTGCTGCAAGATTCCGGCATTTTCACAGCTCCTCCAACAGTCCGGCATCCACCCGCACCGGCGCTGCCAGCAGCAATTGCGCAAACCCCTTGGCCTGAGGGTCATTGCGCAAGGAAGACGTCCCGCCGCCGCCCAGCGCGCCGTGCAGCAGGATATTCATCGACAGGCTGCCGGGCAGATAGAACCGCTCAAACCTGCCGTCCCAGAAATGCCCGAACACCCGGCGCATATGGGCCGCGTCCAGCGCCTCCCAGATCCAGGGCATGGCTTCCGGTGTCCGCGCGATCACCCCGATATTGGCGATATCGCCCTTGTCGCCGCTGCGCGCCCAGGCGAGGCGGATCAGCGGCACCTCCATCATTCTCTCTGCTTTTGGAACCGGCGGCGGCGCGGGCCGTTCCGCGGCCCGCAGCGGCATGCCCGCAGCCGGTGCTGCCGTTTCGCGGCCCGCCGCATCCCGGACGGATACCGGCACCTGCGCCTTGGGCAGCAGGCAGGAGAACAGCGCCAGCACCGGCGACGGCTTGGGCCGCGCACCCGCAAAGCCGCTCAGTCCCGGCGGCGCGGCGAGGCCCAGGCCAACCGCCTCCTTCAGGAACACCCCCACCCCGCGGGCCTCCGGGTGGCGCACCGCGATCTTGACCGCCACCTCGCGCGCCGGTCCGCTTTGCCGCAACCCGCCGAACTGGCTTTCGCTGCCGATCAGCTCAATGCTTGCATCGGTGAAGTCCGGCAGCTGCAGCCGGTCCAGAACGTCCCGCGCCCGGGTCAGAGCCGTCTTGGCAAAGAGCCGCGCCTTGGCCTCGGCGTCCAGCCCATAGAAGGTGAAGTAATGGCCGCTGCGGAAACCGTCCTGCCAGGTGATGCAGGTCTTGTAGGCCTCCGGCACGCCGCGCCCCTTGGCGCCTGCCACCCGCACCCGGTCCGGCCCCGCCTCCGTCAGCCTCACCTCTGAGAAATCGCACACCACGTCCGGCAGCACATAGGCCTGCGGGTCGCCGATCTCATACAGCAGCTGCTCCGCCACCGTCCCGCGCGAGACCAGGCCGCCGGTGCCCGCGGGCTTGGTCACGTCGAAGCTGCCATCGGCGCGGACCTCGGCAACCGGGTAACCGATCCCGGCCATCCCCGCCGCCGCCTCCTGCCAATCGGTGAAATTGCCGCCCGTCGCCTGCGGCCCGCATTCCAGGATATGGCCTGCCAGGCTGCCGCCCGCCAGCTGGTCCAGACCGGCAGCGTTCCAGCCGAAGCGATGGATGCAGGCGCCCAGTGTCACCGCGCTGTCCACGCAGCGCCCGGTGATCACGATATCCGCGCCCCCGTCCAGCGCTGCGGCAATCGGAAAGGCCCCCAGATAGGCGTTGACGCTGGCGATCTTCTCCAGCGGCGGAAACGGCGCGCCGGTGAACATGTCCCGGGGCGCAGCCTCTGCCAGCTCCGCCGCGCGGCCCAGCAAATCGTCGCCTTCAACCACCGCCACCCTCAAGTCCAGCCCTTGGGCGGCGATCTCCTGCCGCAGGGCCGCGGCGCAGGCCTGCGGGTTCATCCCGCCCGCGTTGGAAATGACCCGCACCCCTTGCCGCGCGATCTCTGCCAGGTTCGGCGCCATTGCTGCTGTCACGAAATCGGTGGCATAGCCCGCCTGCGGATCCCTTGCACGGGCCCGCGCCAGCACCGCCATGGTGATTTCGGCCAGGTAGTCATAGACGAGAAAGTCCAAGCCCCCCGCCGCCAGCAGCTGCGGCGTGGCCAGGGAGGCCTCCCCCCAGAACCCGGCTGCGCCGCCAATGCGCAGAACCTGTGGCATGGCTTCTCCTTCCGGCTGGCAGCTCCTGCAAAGCATACACGGGATTGCCCGCAAACGCCGGGCCGCGGCCTTCAGCGTGGCGGCCAAAGCCCTGGTTTCGCAACCTTGACCCCGCGTCCAGGGCCGCGAAGGCCGCGTTCGGCCCGCAGATACGTTACAAGATTCGTGATCATGTAATTTTCAGGTTACATTTGACTTGCCGCGAATCATCTTCCAGCGTATCACCGACCCAACGGTCGGCTTATCCCTGCCGCCGCCACAGGAGACGCGAACACCATGGATGCTTTCATCTGCGATGCCACCCGCACCCCGATCGGCCGCTACGGCGGCGCCTTGAGCCAGGTGCGCACTGACGACCTTGCCGCTTTGCCGATTGCCGCGCTGGCGGCGCGCAACCCGGATGCGGATTGGGGCGCGCTGGACGACGTGATCCTGGGCGACGCCAACCAGGCCGGGGAAAGCAACCGCAACGTGGCCCGCATGGCCGCCCTGCTGGCGGGCCTGCCCGCCGCGGTGCCCGGCACCACCATCAACCGGCTCTGCGCCTCCGGCATGGATGCAGTCGGCATGGCGTCGCGCGGGATCAAGGCAGGCGATTACGACATGGCCATCGCCGGCGGCGTCGAAAGCATGAGCCGCGCGCCCTTCGTGATGCCCAAGGCCGCTAGCGCCTTCACCCGCGCCAATGCGGTTTACGACACCACCATCGGCTGGCGCTTCGTGAACCCGAAGATGGACAAGATGTACGGCACCGACTCGATGCCGCAGACCGCTGACAACGTCGCCGCCGACTACGGCGTCTCCCGCGAGGACCAGGACGCATTCGCCGCCCGCAGCCAGGCCCGCTGGGCCGCGGCGCATGAGGCGGGGATCTTCAAGGACGAGATCACCCCCGTCACCATCCCCCAGCGCAAGGGCGAGCCAATCGTTGTGGACACCGACGAGCACCCCCGCCCCGGCACCACGGCCGAAAAGCTGGCAGGCCTCAAGGGCGTCAACGGCCCGGACAAGAGCGTGACCGCAGGCAATGCCTCGGGCGTCAACGACGGCGCCGCGGCGATCCTGATGGCGAATGAAGCGGCTGCCGCCAGGAACGGCCTGAAACCGATGGCCCGCATCGTCGGCATGGCCGCCGCCGGGGTCGAGCCGCGCATCATGGGCATCGGTCCGGTGCCGGCCACCCGCAAGGTTCTGGCCCGCACCGGCCTGACCATCGAGCAGATGGACGTGATCGAACTGAACGAGGCCTTCGCCAGCCAGGGCCTCGCCACGCTGCGCGAACTTGGCGTTCCCGACGATGCGCCCCATGTTAACCCTAATGGCGGCGCCATTGCGCTTGGCCACCCGCTCGGCATGTCCGGCGCGCGGCTGGTGCTGACCGCCGCCTATCAGCTGCAGCGCACCGGCGGACGTTTTGCGCTTTGCACCATGTGCGTCGGTGTCGGACAGGGAACAGCCCTGATCCTGGAACGCGTGTAACCTAACCCGCAGGAGGTCCCAGACATGTATGCTCAGATGATCAAATCCGAAGCGACCCAGGACGATCCGGAAAAGCTGGCCGCCTTCCAGGCCCGTATCGACGCGGGCGAGAAGATCGAGCCCAAGGACTGGATGCCCGAGGGCTACCGCAAGACGCTGATCCGCCAGATCGGCCAGCACGCCCATTCCGAAATCGTCGGCCAGCTGCCCGAGGGCAACTGGATCACCCGCGCCCCGACGCTGGAGCGCAAGGCGATCCTGCTCGCCAAGGTGCAGGATGAGGCGGGCCACGGCCTGTACCTTTACTGTGCGGCGGAAACGCTGGGGGTTTCCCGCGACGAGATGACGGAGATGCTGCTCGACGGGCGCATGAAGTATTCGTCGATCTTCAACTATCCGACGCTGAACTGGGCCGACATCGGGGCGGTCGGCTGGCTGGTCGACGGGGCCGCGATCATGAACCAGGTGCCGCTGCAGCGCACCTCCTTCGGCCCCTATTCGCGCGCGATGATCCGGGTCTGCAAGGAAGAGAGCTTTCACCAGCGCCAGGGCTATGACGCCATCCGCAAGATGGCCGAGGGCACGCCGGAGCAGAAGAAGATGGCGCAGGACGCGCTGAACCGCCTCTGGTACCCGTCGCTGATGATGTTCGGCCCGTCCGACAAGGACTCGGTGCATTCCGCCCAGTCGATGGCCTGGAAGATCAAGATGAATACCAATGACGAGCTGCGCCAGAAGTTCGTCGACCAGACCGTGCCGCAGGCCGAATACCTTGGCCTCACCGTCCCCGATCCGGACCTGAAATGGAACGAGGAGCGCGGCCATTATGATTACACCGACCCGGACTGGAGCGAGTTCTTTGACGTGATCAAGGGCAACGGCCCCTGCAACACGGACCGCCTCGCCGCCCGCAACAAGGCCTGGGACGACGGCGCCTGGGTGCGCGACGGGATGCTGGCCCACGCCAGGAAGAAAGCCGCCCGAAAGCACGCCGCCGAATAACCCCAAGCATTCCGGCGCTCCGGCCAGCCGCGCAGCGCCCCCTCAGCCAGGAGGATTTGAGACATGAAAAACGAATGGCCCCTCTGGGAAGTCTTCATCCGCGGCCAGCACGGCATGAGCCACCGCCACGTCGGTTCCCTGCATGCGCCGGACGCCGAAATGGCGATCAAGAACGCCCGCGACGTCTATACCCGCCGCAATGAGGGCGTGTCGATCTGGGTGGTCGAGGCAAACCACATTGCCGCGTCCTCGCCCAGCGACAAGGGCCCGCTCTATGAGCCGTCCGAGTCCAAGGTCTACCGCCACCCGACCTTCTTCGACATTCCCGAAGAAGTGGGAGCGATGTGATGACCCGCGAAGAGGCTTTTGCCCAGTTCCTGCTGCGGATGGGCGACAACACCCTGATCCTCGGCCACCGGGTCAGCGAATGGTGCGGCCATGCGCCGGTGCTGGAAGAGGACATCGCACTTGCCAACACCGCGCTGGACATGATCGGCCAGACCCAGATGTGGCTTGGCCTCGCTGCCGAGGTGCAGGGCGAAGGGAAATCCGCCGACGATCTCGCCTTCCTGCGCGACGCCTGGGATTTCCGCAACGTGCTGCTGGTCGAGGTGCCGAACGGCGGCTTCGGCCGCACCCTGATGCGCCAGTTCCTGTTCGACGCCTGGCATTCGATCCAGCTGGGCCGGCTGATGAAATCCTCCGACGCGCGCGTCGCGGCAATTGCCGAGAAGGCGTCGAAAGAGGTTGCCTATCACCTGGAACGCTCCGCCGATACCGTGGTGAGCCTGGGCGACGGCACCGAGGAAAGCCATGCCCGCATGCAGGCGGCGCTGGACTATCTCTGGCCTTACGCGGGCGAGATGTTCCAGTCCGACGCGGTCGACGCCGAGATGGTGAAGGCAGGCATTGCCCCCGATCCGGCGGCCTTGCGCGAGGAATACGACGCGCTGGTCTCCCGCATCCTGACTGAGGCCACGCTGACCATCCCGGAGAGCCGTTTTGCCCACAAGGGCGGCCGCACCGGTGCAATGCACACCGAACACCTGGGCCACCTGCTGACCCAGATGCAATGGCTGCAGCGCGCCTACCCGGGCGCCAAGTGGTAACACAGCACCAACGGCAGCCCCCTCCCCTGCGGGAGGCCGGGGGCTGCCCGGCGTATCCGCCGCGCGGACTGCCAAAAGGGATGAACCGCATGAGCCAAGTGACAACTCAGCCAAGCATTGACCAGATCTGGGAGTGGCTCGACGCCGTGCCGGATCCGGAAATCCCGGTGATCTCGCTGGTCGATCTGGGCATCATCCGCGATGTGGCATGGGAGGGGGAGACCTTGGTTGTTTCCGTCACCCCGACCTATTCCGGCTGCCCGGCAACTGCGGTGATCGCCTTGGATATCGAAACCGCGCTGCGGGACCGCGGCATAACCGATCTGAAGCTCAAAACCCTGATCTCCCCGGCCTGGACCACCGACTGGCTGTCGGCCAAGGGCCGCGCCAGGCTGGAGGGGTACGGCATCGCCCCGCCCCAGGCCGCCGGCGGCCCGGAGAAATGCCCCAACTGCGGCAGCACCGATGTCACCAAGGTCAGCCAGTTCGGCTCGACCCCCTGCAAGGCCCACTGGCGCTGCCAGGACTGCCTCGAACCCTTTGATTATTTCAAGTGCATCTGAGGAGACCCTGATGGCGCGCTTTCACGATCTTGAAGTCACCGACGTCCGCAAGACCATCCGCGATGCGGTGGTTGTCACCCTCAAGCCCGCGGGCGGCGCGGTCGGGGACTTCGCCTTCACCCAGGGCCAGTACCTGACCTTCCGCCGCGACTTCGACGGCGAGGAGCTGCGCCGCAGCTATTCGATCTGTGCCGGCCGCGACGAGGGCATTCTGCAGGTCGGCATCAAGCGCGTCGACGGCGGCGCCTTCTCGACCTGGGCCAATACCGATCTGAAACCCGGCGACACCCTGCAGGCAATGCCGCCGATGGGGACTTTCTTCACCCCGCTCGATGCAGGCGCCGAGAAGCACTACCTCGGCTTTGCAGGCGGCTCCGGCATCACCCCGGTGCTGTCGATCCTCAAGACCACGCTGGCAGCAGAACCGAACGCCTCCTTCACGCTGGTCTACGCCAACAAGGGCGTCAACACGATCATGTTCCGCGAGGAGCTGGAGGACCTGAAGAACCTCTACATGGGCCGTTTCAACGTCATCCATGTGCTGGAATCGGACGCCCAGGACATCGACCTGTTCACCGGCCTGGTGACGCAAGAGAAATGCGCCCAGCTGTTCGAGCACTGGATCGACATCGGATCGGTGGACACCGCCTTCATCTGCGGCCCCGAACCGATGATGCTGGGCATCGCCGCAGCACTGCGCACCGCCGGTCTGGATGACAGCCAGATCAAGTTCGAACTGTTCGCCTCTGCCCAGCCGGGCCGCGCCAAGCGCAAGGCCGCCGCCACCGGCGCCGGCAGCAGCGCCAACCAGACCCGCGCCGCCATCACCCTGGACGGCGCCACCCAGACCATCGAGATGGGCAAGGACATGACCCTGCTGGACGCGGCGCTGGAAAACGCGATGGATGCGCCCTACGCCTGCAAGGCGGGGGTCTGCTCCACCTGCCGCTGCAAGGTGCTGGAAGGCGAGGTCGAGATGGTCGCCAACCACGCGCTGGAGGATTACGAGGTCGAGAAGGGCTATGTGCTGTCCTGCCAGGCCTATCCGGTGACCGATACCGTCGTGGTCGATTACGACCAGTAACGCCTGCCCAAGGGAGAACGGATCATGACTGACGAGATGAGCATCGAAAGCTATCTGGCCCAGGGCGGCGTGCTGAGCAACCCGTCCAACGTGCCGCCGCGCTACCGCGCCGAGCTGCTGAAGATGATGGCGACCTTTGTCGACAGCGAGCTGGCGGGCGCCGCCGGCTTTGCCGACATCATCAACGAAGGGCCGGGTATCAAGGCGCGTATCGCTGCCGCGAAGATCGTGCTGGAAAAATCCGACAGCGCCGAGAAAGTGCTGCGCATCATGGGCGAGTTCGGCGCCGACACCGAACGGTATGCCGACCACCACCCCTGGACCGCCCGGCTGGAACGGGACGCTGACATCGGCCAGAGCCGGACCAAGCACGACATGCGGCTGGCCGTGTTCAACTACCCGCTGGAAGGCTGGGCGGATGCGGTGGTGATGAACCTCCTGATGGGCCGGGCGGTGGCACTGCAGCTGGAGGAGCTGTCCCATGTCTCCTACCAGCCGCTGGCCGAGGCGTTTCGCGCCATTCTGCCGGTCGAGGCGCACCATGCGGACCTGGCCGAAGAAGGCTTGATGCAGCTGGTTGAGGCAAAAGGCGCGCCAGCGCTGCAAGAGCTGGCGGACTACTGGTGGCCGCGGGTGGCGGCAAGCTTCGGCCAGGAAGGCTCGGAGAAGTTCGAAGGGCTCAAGGCCATGGGCCTGCGCCGCACCCCGAATGCCGAGCTGAAAGCCCGATGGCAGCAGGACGCGGGGGCCACTCTTGGCAAGACCGGGCTGAAACCGGCCGCGTAACCAGCCGGGGCCGGGCACTCCCGCCCGGGCCTGCGCGCATCGGGATGCGCTTGCCCGGTTGGGCCGGGCGCGCCTTGCGGCGCGCAGGACCCTGCCGGCGGCATCGCGCCCGCACACGCAAAGGTTGATTAGGTCAGCCATTCTGCCCGAATGTTTCGCGCGCGAAACAAATGGACAGCAATGCTGACCTATAAGACGCCGCGTCATTTCCCGCCACCCAAGGCACCTAACCACCTGAAAAACAACTGTTTTACACCCAGAAAAGCAGCTGTTCCGCCCGTCTGGCACGCAAGCATGTCTGGACGGCTGCCGCGACTCCGCCTAGTTTTCGCTGCGTAAAGCGAGGGCATGAAAATGGCAGCGGGCAGCACCATCCGAACCTATTCCGACGGCAAGTGGCAGGACGGCGACCTGGCGGTGATGCGGGCCGCGGATCACGCAATGTGGCTGGGCTCCTCGGTGTTTGACGGTGCGCGGTTCTTTGATGGGATGACCCCGGATCTGGACCTGCACTGCGCCCGCACCAATGCCTCGGCCCGGGCGCTGATGATGACGCCGACGCTGTCGGCAGAGCAAATGGCGGAGGTGGTCCGCGAAGGGCTGGAGGGATTTGCGCCCGGTGCCGCGGTCTATATCCGGCCCATGTACTGGGCCGCAGACGGCGACGAGACCCTGATCGCCCCCAGAGCGGACAGCACCCGCTTTGCCGTCAGCCTGGAGGAAATCCCGATGGCGCCGGACACCGCCGCTGCGACCCTCACCCGCACCCGCTTCCGCCGTCCGGTGCTGGAAACCGCGGTGGTGAATGCCAAGGCCGGCTGTCTTTACCCCAACAACGCCCGGATGCTGCGGGAGGCGCGCAGCAAGGGGTTCTCCAATGCGCTGGTGCTGGATGCGATGGGCAATGTGGCCGAAACCGCCACCACCAATGTCTTCATGGTACGCGATGGCGAAGTGTTCACCCCGATCCCCAACGGCACCTTCCTGGCCGGCATCACCCGCGCGCGCCACATCAGCAACATGCGCGCCGATGGCATCCCCGTGCAGGAATGCGTGCTGGGCTATCAGGATTTCGAAGAGGCCGACGAGATCTTCCTGTCCGGCAACATGAGCAAGGTGACCCCGGTCACCGCCTTTGACAATTGCAGGTATCAGGCGGGCCCCGTCGCCAAGCGGGTGCGCGAGATGTACTGGGACTGGGCCTCCAGCCAGCCGTAACGCAGGGCGCGCGCGCGCCTCAGGATCTCCCGCCCGCTCCGGGCCTTTGCGGCAAAGGCCTCTGCACGGCCGGGCATGGCACCGCCGGACAGCCCTGCGGGAGCGGGAGCGCTCACCTGCCCGCGGGCAGCCCTTGGTCTAGGGCCAGATAACCGCAACACCGCCGCCGCTTTGGCTCTATTGCCTGATGGCGCCGCTTGCGCCATGATCCGCGGTGGAACAACGAGAGAGCGAAGATGCGCAAATTCCTTGTGGTACTGGACGACAGCCGCGAATGCCTGAACGCCATGCGGTTTGCCGCGATGCGGGCGGCGCATACCGGTGCCGGCGTCACCATCCTGTCGGTGATCCCGCCGGACGAGTTCAACCACTGGATCGGCGTCGGCGAAGTCATGCGGGAAGAGGCACGCGAGCGGATCCATGCGCATTTCGAGGTCTTTGCCAAATGGATGCGCGACCGCCAGAACGTCGACCCGGAACTGGTGATCCGCGAAGGCGAGCCGGTGCCGGAAATCCTCGACTATATCGAGGCCGACGCGGAGATCGGCGTGCTGGTGCTGGGGGCCGGCACCGGGCGCAAGGGGCCGGGTCCTCTGGTCACCCAGCTGACCAAGAACTCGGGCACCCTGCCGGTGCCGATCACCATCGTGCCCGGCGATCTGTCGAAAGAAAAACTCGAAGCAATCACCTGACGGGGCAGCGGAGCGGCGGCGATGGGCGGCAGGATCACCTTCTGGTTCGAATTCGCCTCCCCCTATTCCTATCTCAGCGTGATGCGCATCGGCCAAGAGGCCGCCGCGCGCGGGGTCACCGTCACCTGGAAGCCGTTCCTGCTGGGGCCGGTGTTTGCCGACCAGGGCTGGGACACCTCGCCGTTCAATATCTACCCGGCCAAGGGGCGCTACATGTGGCGCGACATGCAGCGGATCTGCGCCGCCCGAGGGCTGCCCTTCCGCCGCCCGTCCCCGTTTCCGCAGAACGGGCTGAAGGCAGCACGGCTGGCGCTGGCGGCGGCGGAGCAGGACCGGATCGAAACCTTTGCACAGGCTGTATTCCGGGCGCAATTCGGCAATGGCGCGGATATCTCCAGCGAAACCGTCCTGCGGCGCTGCCTGCACCAGGCGGGCTTGGGCGAGGCGGGCATGGGCGCGGCGCTGCTGGAGCGTGCAGCAGCGCCTGAAATCAAATCGGCACTGAGAAGGCGGACGGAACAAGCCATCGCCGCAGGCATTTTCGGCGCACCGAGTTTTTTCAGCGGCGACGAACTGTTCTGGGGCGATGACCGGCTGGAACAGGCACTGGCGCACGCCGCAGCCGGCGTATTTTAGAATCGTTCCAAATCTTGACTTGCGGCCCCGCAGGGCGCATATCGGGGGCACGCTTAACGGAGACCCGACATGTTCATTCAGACTGAATCCACGCCCAACCCGGCGACGCTGAAATTCCTGCCGGGCCAGACCGTTCTGGAGGTGGGCACCGCCGACTTCCCCAGCGCCGAGGCGGCGGGCAAATCGCCGCTGGCTTCCCGCATCTTTGCGGTCGAAGGCGTGACCGGGGTGTTCTTCGGCAACGACTTCGTGACCGTGACCAAGGCGGACGGCGTCGATTGGGACCACATCAAGCCCGCGATCCTGGGCGCAGTGATGGAGCATTACCAGTCCGGCCAGCCGGTGATGGCGGACGGCTCTGCCGATCCGGCCTCGGGCCATGCCGAGCATTCCGGCGAAGACGCCGAAATCGTCAGCCAGATCAAGGAACTGCTGGACAGCCGGGTGCGCCCCGCAGTGGCGCAGGACGGCGGCGACATCACCTTCCACGGCTTTGACCGCGGCGTGGTCTACCTGCACATGCAGGGCGCCTGCGCGGGCTGCCCCTCCTCGACGCTGACGCTGAAGATGGGCATCGAGAACCTTTTGCGCCATTACATCCCGGAAGTCACCGAGGTGCGCCCGGTCGCCGTCTGAGCCGGCGGGAAAGGACTGCCAATGACAGACCAGCCGCTGGTTCTGGGATTTGACACATCGGCCGCGCATTGCGCGGCCGCTTTGCTGCGCGGCGGCGAGGTGCTGGCGTCCCGGCTGGAGGAAATGGCCCGCGGCCAGGCCGAGCGGCTGATGCCGCTGCTGGAAGAGGTGCTGGCAGAGGGCGGTGCCGCCTGGCAGGATCTCGACGCCATCGGGGTCGGCATTGGCCCCGGCAACTTCACCGGCATCCGCATTGCGGTCTCCGCCGCCCGCGGGCTGGCGCTGGGGCTGGAGGTTCCGGCCGTTGGCGTCGACGGGTTCGAGGCCCGCGCCGCCGCAGGCACCCTGCCCGCGGTGCCAGCGCCGCGCGATCAGGTCTATGCCGCGCTGCCGGGCGAGGCACCGCGTCTGATGCCCAGCCAGGAGGCCGAGGAGGCCGCCCGCGGTGCCGGGCTGGCGTTTGCGCCCGAGGCAAGCCCGGCGGGGATAGCCGAAACTGTTGCGCGTATCGCGGCGGCACGGTTCCGCACTGTGACGGAGCCGCCGGCCCCCCTGTACTTGCGGTCTGCCGATGCGGCCCCCTCCAGCGACGTCCCCCCGGCGCTGATTGATGAGTGATCCGCTGGCACCGGAAAGGATGGCCGCCACCCACGCCGCGGCCTTCAGCCAATCCCGCCCGTGGAGCGCCGCGGAAATTGCCGCGCTGCTGGACAGCCCGCTGATTTTCGCCGCGGGCGACGAGCGCTGTTTTGCTCTGGTGCGGGTGATTGCGGATGAGGCGGAGCTGCTGACCATTGCCACCGATCCCGCGCATCAGCGCCAGGGGTTGGCGCGGATCTGCATGGCGGGCTGTGAAGCCGCCGCCCGGGAACGCGGCGCGGCGGAAATGTTCCTGGAGGTGGCCGAGGACAACGCCGCGGCCCAGGCGCTGTACCGGGCCTGCGGATTTGCCGAATGCGGGCGGCGGGCCGGCTACTACCGCCGGGCGGGCGCCAAAGCCGCCGATGCGCTGCTGATGCGCAAGGCCTTACGTTAGGCAAGCCGCGCGTATTTCGCACCATTTGGTCAAAAAACGGTTGACCCTCTCCCTGCCCAGCGGGCTAAATTGCCGCACCCTTCAGGCCTGAACGGGGCCGGGCGGCGGCATGTCCCGCTGCTGACAACAATAATGACCGTGGGAGTTAACCTGATGACCGTGATGAAACCGCTGCTGGGCGCAGCCGCGACGCTGGCCCTGACTGCAGGCGCTGCGCTGGCCGAACCGGCCCTGATCTTTGACCTGGGCGGCAAGTTCGACAAGAGCTTCAACGAAGCCGCGCATAGCGGCGCCCAGCGCTGGGCCGAAGAGACCGGCGAAAGCTACCGCGAGATCGAGCTGCAGTCCGAAGCCCAGCGCGAGCAGGCGCTGCGCCGCTTTGCCGAGGCCGGCGCCAACCCGATCGTGATGGTCGGCTTTGCCTTTGCCGACGCCCTGGGCCAGGTGGCCGCCGATTACCCGGACACCAAGTTCACCATCATCGATATGGTGGTCGAGGGCGACAACGTGCGCTCGGTTGTCTTTAACGAACACGAAGGCTCCTATCTGGTCGGCATGATGGCCGCGATGGCGTCCAAATCGGACACTGTCGGCTTCATCGGCGGCATGGACATCCCGCTGATCCGCAAGTTCGCCTGCGGCTATGCCGAAGGCGTCAAGGCAGCCAACCCGGACGCCAAGGTGATTTCCAACATGACCGGCACCACCCCGGCCGCCTGGAACGACCCGGTGAAGGGCTCGGAGCTGACCAAGGCGCAGATCAGCCAGGGCGCCGATGTGATCTATGCCGCGGCCGGCGGCACCGGTGTGGGCGTGCTGCAGACCGCCGCCGACGAGGGCATCCTGTCGATCGGCGTGGACAGCAACCAGAACCACCTGCACCCGGGCAAGGTGCTGACCTCGATGACCAAACGGGTGGACAACGCGGTCTATCAGGCCTTCACCGATGGCGAGAGCATGGAGACCGGCTTCTCGGTCATGGGGCTGGCCAATGGCGGCGTCGGCTATGCGATGGATGAGCACAACGCCGCCCTGGTCCCGGCCGGCATGCAGGCCGCGGTGGACGAAGCCGCTGCCAAGATCGCCTCGGGCGAAATCAAGGTGCATGACTACATGTCGGACGACAGCTGCCCTGTGCTGAGCTTCTAGGCAGAAAGCCCCAGGCCATGACGGATTCACTTCATACTCTGTTTGCGGCCTGGGGCGACCCGGCCCCCGAAGGCCGCGCTGCAAAAACCGACGCGGCCATCGGGCCTCGTTTTTATTACTCCGATCCCAACACCCCCGCCCCCATCGAGGGACGCGCCGCCTATCTGGACTATATCGCGCAGTTCAGCGCGAAGATGCCCGGTGCCGCGGCCAAGGTGGTTGCCGTCTCGCAGCACCATGGGCACGCGCGTGCCACGGTGGATTTCGAAAAAGACGGCAAACGCATGGTGCGCGGCCAGTATTTTGCCGATCTGCATGACGGCAAGGTGGTGCGGCTGATCGGATTTCCAGGCATGGGAGAGCCCGATTGACCGCCCCCGCCATCGAACTCAAAGGCATTTCCAAGGCCTTTGGCCCGGTCCAGGCCAACAAGGATATCTCCATCCGCGTCGCCCCCGGCACCATTCACGGGATCATCGGTGAAAACGGTGCCGGCAAGTCGACGCTGATGTCGATCCTCTATGGCTTCTACAAGGCCGACAAGGGTGAGGTCTGGATCAACGGCAACAGGACCGAAATCCCGGACAGCCAGGCAGCGATTGCCGCGGGCATCGGCATGGTGTTCCAGCATTTCAAGCTGGTGGAGAATTTCACCGTGCTGGAGAACATCGTGCTGGGGGCCGAGGACAGCGGACTGCTGATGCCCTCGCTGCGCCGCGCCCGCAAGGAGCTGAAGGCGCTGGAGGAGGAATACGAGCTGTTCGTGAACCCCGACGCCCGCATCGACGAGATCGGTGTCGGCATGCAGCAGCGGGTGGAGATCCTGAAAGCGCTCTACCGCAAGGCGGAGATCCTGATCCTCGACGAGCCGACCGGCGTGCTGACCCCTGCCGAAGCCGACCAGCTGTTCCGCATCCTCGACCGGCTGCGGGCGGAAGGCAAGACCATCATCCTGATCACCCACAAGCTGCGGGAGGTCATGGAGTACACCGACACGGTGTCTGTCATGCGGCGCGGCCAGATGACCGCCACCGTCAAGACGTCTGAGACCAGCCCCGAGCATCTGGCCGAGCTGATGGTGGGCCGCAAGGTGCTCTTGCGCGTTGACAAGGTGCCCGCCCGGCCCGGCGCCCCGATCCTAGAGATCGAGAACCTGCGGGTGGTGGACGAGGCCGGCGTCGAGCGGGTCAAGGGCATCGGCCTGACCGTGCGCGCGGGCGAGATCGTCGGCATCGCCGGGGTTGCGGCCAACGGCCAGTCGGAGCTTTTGGAAGTGCTGGGCGGCATGCGTCCGGGCACCGGCAGCATCAAGCTGCATGGCAGCCCCCTGCCCCTGCGCGGTCCGGGGTCGGACGCCAAGGCGCGCCGCGCGGCCCGTATCGGCCATGTCCCCGAGGACCGCCAGCGCGAGGGGCTGATCATGGACTTCCACGCCTGGGAGAACGTGGCCTTCGGCTATCACCGCGATCCGGCCTATCAGAGCGGCCTCCTGATGAACAATGCCGTCCTGCGGGCCGATACCGAAGCCAAGATGGAGAAGTTCGACGTGCGCCCGCCGGACCCCTGGCTGGCCGCCAAAAGCTTTTCCGGCGGCAACCAGCAGAAAATCGTGGTGGCGCGCGAGATCGAACGCAACCCGGACCTCCTGCTGGTGGGCCAGCCGACCCGCGGCGTCGACATCGGCGCCATCGAATTCATTCACAAGCAGATCGTGGCCCTGCGCGATCAGGGCAAGGCGATCCTGCTGGTCTCGGTCGAGCTGGAGGAAATCCTGTCGCTCTCCGACCGCGTCGCGGTGATGTTCGACGGCATGATCATGGGCGAACGCCCGGCGGATCAGACCGATGAGAAGGAACTCGGCCTGCTGATGGCCGGTGTCGCGGGGGAGGCCGCGTAGATGCTTGCAAGAGACTTGAGCCGCGCAGGTCAGCGCCCGGCCCCGGGGCGGCGGGAAGCGCCCTGCCGTGCGGAGCGCCGGGCGCTGGCCGGGCTGCTTCGCACCCCGGTCAAAGATGCAATTCAGGGGGCCGCGCGACATGGATAAGATGCCGAAATGGGCCGATGTGGTGCTGATCCCGCTGATCAGCCTGGCCTTGGCCGCGATCCTGTCGGCGCTGGTGATCCTCGGCATCGGCGAGGATCCGGTGGCCGCGGTCAAGCTGATGGTCGATGGCGCCCTGGGCTCGACTTATGGCTGGGGCTACACGCTGTATTACGCCACCAACTTCATGTTCACCGGGCTGGCGGTGGCGGTGGCGGCCCATGCCGGCCTGTTCAACATCGGCGGCGAGGGCCAGGCGATGCTGGGCGGCCTGGGCGTGGCGCTGATCTGCCTGCTGATCCCCTGGCCGCATTGGTCGCTGGCGCTGGTCTTTGCCGCCCTGGGCGCCGGCCTGTTCGGTGCCGCCTGGGCCGCGATCCCGGCCTATCTGCAGGCCAGGCGCGGCAGCCATATCGTGATCACCACCATCATGTTCAACTTCATCGCCGCAGCGGTGCTGAACTATGTGCTGGTGAACGTGCTGCGGCCCGAAGGCTCGATGGATCCGGCCACCGAACGCTTCCCCGAAGCGGTGCATCTGCCGAGCTTGCATGAGCTGCTGGCCCCGATCGGCATCAGCTTCTCCAAATCGGCCCCGGCCAATGTCAGCCTGCTGGTTGCCATGGGCGCCTGCCTGTTTGTCTGGCTGCTGATCTGGCGCACGCCGCTGGGCTACGAGATCCGCTCGCTCGGCAAGTCGGAGCCGGGTGCCCGCTATGCCGGCATCTCCCCGGTGCGCACCATCATGATCGCCATGCTGATTTCCGGTGCGCTGGCGGGCATGATGGCGGTCAACAACGTCATGGGCGAGGCCGAGCGGCTGGTGCTGAACGCCACCGAAGGCGCCGGTTTCATCGGCATCGCGGTAGCGCTGATGGGACGCAACCATCCGTTCGGCGTGTTCCTGGCCGCGATCCTGTTCGGCTTTCTCTACCAGGGCGGCGCCGAGCTGGCGCTGTGGACCACGATCCCGCGCGAGCTGATCGTGGTGATCCAGGCGCTGGTGATCCTGTTCACCGGGGCGCTCGACAACATGGTGCGGATGCCGCTTGAGAAGATCTTTCTGGCGGTGCGGAAGGGGCAGCGCTGATGGAGTTCCTGACAATCATCCAGCTGCTGGATTCCACCGTGCGCCTCGCCACGCCGCTGCTGCTGGCCTGCCTGGCCGGCCTCTACTCCGAACGTGCGGGCATCTTCGACATCGGCCTGGAAGGCAAGATGCTGATGGCCGCCTTCTTCTCTGCCGCCGCCGCCGCCGTGACCGGCAATGTCTGGCTGGGGCTGCTGGCGGGCATCGGCTCCTCGCTGCTGCTGGCGGGCCTGCATGGCGTTGCCTCGATCACCTTCCGCGGCAACCAGCTGATCTCCGGCGTGGCGATCAACTTCCTGGCGGCGGGCCTCACCGTGCTGATCGCACAGGACTGGTTCCAGCAGGGCGGCCGCACCCCGTCGCTGTTCGGCGGCGGCCGGTTCGCGGGCTGGGAGTGGCCGTTTGCGATCGGCCCGCAGGATGCCGCGGAGACCGGCACCTCCGTCTCCCGGCTTATGGCCGAAGCCAATCCGCTGCAGCAGGTCTACTCCGAACTGATCTCGGGCCATTCGGTGCTGGTCTACATCGCCTTCCTGGCGGTGCCCGCCACCTGGTGGGTGCTGTTCCGCACCCGGTTCGGTCTGCGCCTGCGGGCGGTGGGCGAGAACCCGGCCGCGGTGGATACCGCCGGCGTCTCGGTCACCGGGCTGCGCTATGGCGCGGTGATGATCTGCGGCCTGCTGTGCGGCATTGCCGGCGCCTATCTGGCCACCGCGCTGCAGGCGGGCTTTGTCAAGGACATGACAGCGGGGCGCGGCTTCATCGCGCTGGCGGCGCTGATCTTTGCCAAATGGCGGCCCTGGCACGCAATGGGCGCCTGCCTCCTGTTCGGCCTGCTGCAAGCGGTTGCGCTGCGGTTCCAGAACATCGAGATGGGCGGCATCACCATCCCGGTGCAGGCGATGGACGCGTTGCCTTACGTGCTGACGGTGGTGATTCTGGCCGGTTTCGTCGGCAGGGCTGTCCCGCCAAGGGCCGGCGGCGAGCCTTATGTGAAGGAGCGCTAGGCTTCATGCCCGGCGCCCCCGGCCGCCCGGCTCCGCGCCGGGCGTTTCCGTCTCCGCTCTCCTGACCCTCAGGGGATTTTCAGTCCCGCTGTTGCGCCGCCCCCCCGTGCTGCCCCCCGGTGCCGTGCCCGGCCCAAGACCGCCACGGGGCATGGCGCAGCCACCCCCTGCAGGCGCGGACGCGCCCGGCTGTCCGGCCGGAATAGGTCCAGATGCCGGCCGCGCGTCGGTCCTGTTGGCCGCAGGGCCGCTTGCGCGGTTGACCCCGCGGGCCGCGCTTGCAGTATGGCCGCCATGCATGTCTTCCTTCCCATCGCCGAAGTCTCGGTCAACTATCTGGTGCTGCTGGGCATCGGCGGCGCCGTCGGCGTGCTGTCCGGCATGTTCGGCGTCGGCGGCGGTTTCCTGATCACGCCGCTGCTGTTCCTGATCGGCATACCGCCTGCGGTGGCAGTTGCCACCTCAGCCAATCAGGTGGTCGCCTCGTCCGTTTCCGGCCTCATGGCGCATCTGAGGCGGCGGACGGTGGATCTGAAGATGGGATACGTGCTGCTCGGCGGCGGGCTGGCCGGCGCCGCGATCGGCATGGTGGTCTTCAACTTCCTCAAGCAGCTTGGCCAGGTCGATCTGGCCGTGCAGCTTTGCTACGTGCTGTTCCTGGGGGTGATCGGCGTGCTGATGTTCGCCGAAAGCGTGAATGCGATCCGCAAGGCCAGGCGGGCAGGCGGCGCTCCTGCCAGAATGCGCCGCCACCGCTCCTGGATCAGCGCAATGCCTTACAAGATGCGGTTCCGGGCGTCCGGCCTCTACATCTCTGTCATCCCCCCCGTGATGGTGGGCTTTGGCGTTGGCATCCTGTCCGCCATCATGGGCGTGGGCGGCGGCTTTATCATGGTGCCCGCGATGATCTATATCCTGGGGATGCCGACCAAGGTGGTGATCGGCACCTCGCTGTTTCAGATCATCTTTGTCGCCGGTTTCACCACGCTCATGCATGCCACCACGAATTACACTGTCGATGTGGTGCTGGCGCTGCTGCTGCTGGCGGGCGGAGTCGCCGGGGCCCAGGTCGGCACCCGCATCGGCGCCCGTCTGAAGGCCGAGCAGCTGCGGGTGCTGCTTGCCCTGCTGGTGCTGTCTGTTTCGGTCAAGATCGGAGTCGAGCTGCTGCTGGAACCCGCCGACCTGTTTTCGCTGGCAAAACTGAGCCGCGGCTGATCAACACACACGGCGGCGGCCCCTGCTGCACTGTGCTGATAAGTCCAGTTTGCCGCGTCAATTCAGTCCTGCACGCTGCAGAGCGGCATAGATTGTTGATTTTTGAACGAACTGCAGGCTAACAAAGACCATGCAGATATACCTTCCCATAGCTGAGGTCTCGGTCAACGCCTTCCTTCTCCTGGGCCTCGGGGGAATGGTCGGGGTTCTCTCGGGCATGTTCGGCGTCGGCGGCGGCTTCCTGATGACACCGCTGCTGTTCTTCATCGGCATCCCGCCCGCGGTGGCGGTGGCCACGGAAGCGAACCAGATTGTCGCCTCCTCCTTCTCCGGCGTGCTGGCGCATTTCCGAAGGCGCACGGTCGATATCAAGATGGGGCTGGTGCTGCAGGCCGGCGGCCTGATGGGCGCGGCGCTCGGGGTGGTGGTGTTCAACTACCTCAAGGCGCTCGGCCAGGTCGATCTGCTGGTCAAGCTCTGCTATGTGGTGTTCCTCGGCGTGGTCGGCGCGCTGATGTTCATCGAAAGCCTGAACGCCATCCGCAAGGCCAGGAAGACAGGCGGCGCCTCTGCTGCGCGGCGCCAGCGCAGCTGGGTGCATGCGCTGCCGTTCAAGATGCGCTTCCGCACCTCCGGCCTCTATATCTCGGTGATCCCGCCCATTCTGGTGGGGATCTGCGTCGGCATCCTGGCCGCGATCATGGGGGTCGGCGGCGGCTTCATCATGGTGCCCGCAATGATCTACATCCTTGGCATGCCGACCAAGGTGGTTGTCGGCACCTCGCTGTTCCAGATCATCCTGGTCACCGGATTCACCACCATGCTGCATGCGACCACCAACTACACGGTGGATATCGTGCTGGCGGTGCTTCTGCTGGTCGGCGGCGTGATCGGCGCCCAGATCGGCACCCGCATCGGCGTCTACCTGAAGGCCGAACAACTGCGCATCCTGCTGGCGCTGATGGTCATCGCGGTCTGCGGCAAGCTGGCACTGGATCTGCTTCTGCAGCCATCCGAACTGTTTTCACTCGGCGATGCGGGAGGCCACTGATCATGCGCAAGCTGCTTGTTTCCGTCCTGACAGCCGCCGCCCTGGCGCTGCTGCCGCAATCAGCCGCCCAGGCCGCCAAGGAGGAAGTTGTCCTGGGCCTCAGCCAGGACCGGGTGGCCATCACCGCCACCTTCGACGGCTCCGAGATCCTGATTTTCGGGGCGGTGAAGCGGGAAAGCCCGATCCCGTCCGGCGAGCCGCTGGAAGTGATTGTCACCGTTTCCGGCCCGGCCCCGGCCGTTATGGTCCGCCGCAAGGAAAAGAAACTCGGCATCTGGGTCAATGTCGACAGCGTGCTGGTCGACTCGGCGCCCGCCTTTTACGCGGTGGCCACCAGCGCGCCGTTTGCCCAGGTGCTGACCGATACCGAGGACCTGCGCTTCCGGGTCTCGATTGCCCGCGCAATCCGCTCTGTCGGCGCTGCGATGCACATCCGCGGCGCCCAGGCATTTGCCGACGCAGTGGTGCGCATCCGGGAGGGCAACGGGCTGTATTCGCTGCGCGAAAACACCGTGGCGGTGGATGAACAGACATTGTTCCGCACGGCGATCGACATGCCCGCCGACCTGACGGAAGGCGAATACCAGACCCGCATCTTCCTGACCCGCGGCGGCAAAGTGGTGTCGAGCTACCAGACCGCCATCGACGTGCGCAAGGTAGGGCTGGAGCGGTTCCTTTATTCGCTCTCCCGCGAGCAGCCGTTCCTCTATGGCCTGATGGCGCTGGCCATCGCCATCGCCTCCGGCTGGGGCGCCTCTGCCGCCTTCAGCCTGCTCAGGAACCGGTAGCGGGGGGCGCTGCCGCTCTTGGCCTCGCGGCCAATTCACCCCGGAGTTTTCGGGAAAGATGAAACCTCCTGTTTCACCTTTGTGAAAATACTCCCGCCGGAGGCGCGCTGCGCGCCAGCGCAGCGCCCGGCCCAACGGGAGCGGCGCATCTGTGATGCGCCTGCGACGGGCGGGAGCGGTCAGCCGCGGCCGATATAGGGCATTCTGGTGGCCATCACCGTCATGAACTGCACATTGGCCTCCAGCGGCAGGCCGGCCATGTGCAGCACCGATTTCGCCGCGTCCTCCACCGCGAATGTGTGCATCGGCTCCCCGTCCGGATCGGCTTCGCCGTGGCGCCGGCTCAGGTCCTCCACCATCGGCGTGCGGGTGTTGCCGATGTCGATCTGGCCGCAGGCGATGTCAAAGGGGCGGCCGTCCAGCGACAGGCTTTTGGTGAGGCCGGTGATGGCCGCCTTGGTGGCCGCATAGGGCGCCGACTGCGGCCGCGGCACATGCGCGGCGATGGAGCCGTTGTTGATGATCCGCCCGCCCTGCGGCGCCTGCCGCCGCATCTGCCGGAAGGCGGCCCGGGCGGCCAGGAACATGCCGGTGAGGTTCACGTTCACCGAGGCGAACCAATCCTCCAGCGGGAGTTCGTCGATCAGCCCGGGCGGGGTGAAGATGCCCGCATTGTTGAACAGCACATCCAGCCGCCCCGCTGCCGCGGCAAAGCTGTTCACTGCCTGATCCACCGCAGCCGGATCGGTCACGTCCGCGGGCAGCACATGGGCATTGGCACGGCCCGCGGCCAGCTCTTCCAGCCGGTCGGCGCGGCGGGCCGCCAGGCCGACCTGCCAGCCTTCGGACAGAAAGAGTTCCGCCACAGCGCGGCCGATGCCGGAGCTGGCGCCGGTGATCAGAATCGATTTGCTCATGCCAGGGTCTCCTCCTGTGCTTCCAGTGCCAGCACTGCGGCCGGCACTGCCTTCAGATCATCCACCTGCAGCGGCCCAGAGGGTTTGGCCAGACGGTTCCTGACCACCCAGATCAGCCGCTCCTGGGCGCGGGTGATGGCGACATAGGCGAGCCGCTTCCACAAGGGCTGGCCCGCCTCGACCCGGCCCATGCGGGCGGCGGCATAGATGTCCGGAGCAAACACCTGGGTGGTGTCCCATTGGCTGCCTTGCGCCTTGTGGATGGTCACCGCCGCGCCGTGCAGGAAGGTGGCGCCCATGCGGGCGGCGTAGGGGATGAAGGGCTCCTCCTCATCCGGTTTCTCGATCTTGACGATCGAGGCGGCGGAGACCTGCGGGTCTTCCGCCCCCATCACATGCAGGCGGGAGAAGCCGGGTTTGCGGCCGGAGCCGAGAAAGACCACCTGGGCGCCCTTGATCAGCCCGCGCGCCTCCAGGTCCAGCCGCTTCTTGCGGTGCTTCAGCGGCAGTTCGATGCCGTCGCAGATCAGCGGCTCGCCGGCGATCAGCTCATCCTCCGGCGCGCCATGGACGCGGCGGAACGCATTGATCAGCCGGATGCGGGTGTTGTTGCGCCAGACCAGAACCGGGGAGCGCGCCATCAGGTCGACCTCCACCCGCTGGCCCCAGACCACACGGTCATCGCGCCGCGCGGTGTCCTCGATCATCCGTTCGAAGTCCTCGAACCCCAGCTGCGGGTCTGCCAGCGCATGGGCCAGATCAAGGATCGGGTTGCCGGCTTCCTGGCGGTGGATGCGGTTCAGGATCAGACGGTGCGGCTCCGGCAAGGCATCAAACACCATCGAGCCCGACTGGTTGACCGGTGCCAGCTGAGCCGGATCGCCGAACAGCACCAGGTTGGGGAAGATTTCCTTCAGATCCTCGAACTGGCGGTCGTCCAGCATCGAGGCTTCATCAACAAAGCCGATGTCCAGCGGTTCCTCGCGCCGTTTCCAGCCGGTGATGAAGTCGGAGCCGCGCAGGCCCGCCGCGGCCAGGGCGCCGGGGATCGACTTGTTCTTTTCATAAAAGGCGGCGGCGCGGGCCAGCGCCTCCTCGGTCAGCCCTTCGATCTCGGGCTTTTCCCCCTGCCCGGCCAGCCATTCGGCGATGCGCTCGTACTCCGGGTCATAGACCGGCGTATAAAGAATGCGGTGGATGGTGGTGGCAGGCACCCCGCGCAGGCGCAGCACGCTGGCGGCCTTATTGGTCGGCGCCAGGATCGCCAGGGTGCGGCGGTCGCCCTTCTTGCGGCTTTCATAATCGCCGGAGACAACCTCGACGCCCGCCTGTTCCAGCGCCTTGTAAAGCTCGGCCAGCAAAAGCGTCTTGCCGGAGCCCGCCTTGCCGATCACCGCCATCACCCCGGCGTCGCCGCGGGGCGGCTGCAGCAGCCCGTCATCAAGATCCACCCCTGCCTGGCGCAGGAGGTCGGTCACGCTGTCGAACGCGGCGGCCTGGTCATCGGAGAACTGTACGGGCAGAGCTGTCATGGCGCGACCCTACAGCCGCGGGGCCGGGTCCGCCAGAGGATCCGGCCCCGGAATGCGCCTTGTCAGGCGGTGAGTGCCATGGGTGCCGCTGCACCAGAGCTGCCGAAGGAGCGTTCGAACCAAAGCTGCGACAACTCGGGTGCGATGCCGGCCTTGGCAGCCACATTCAAATAGGTTTCCGGAGAATATTCCCACAGGCCGAGGCAGATCCGTTCACGGCCCTCGCCCTGGGTTCCGACGATCTCCGGGCTGAAGCCGAGACTTCGGTAGATCCGCACCATGCGCCGGTCGAACACGCCGGCAAAATGCTGCACGGAAAAGTTGCGCATGATTTCGACCCCGCCGAGGGTCAGCGCGCCTGCCACACTGCCGTTGGCATCGCGCGACAGGCAGAACCGGGTGCATTCCCAGATCAGCGGGCTGCTGATCGGCACGCCGCCAGCCAGGTCCAGGAAAACGTCGTTGACCATTACCGGCCCCGTGGTCGGCAGGAACCGCATTGAGCCGCCGTGGCTGCCGTCGGGCATTTCCCAGATCACATATAGCGGATCCAGGGCGTCATACTGGTCGCGTTCTTCGCCGTTGCGGTCCACGTGCACCTCCCAGCCCAGCCGGGTCTTGAACTGATCCGCCCGGTCGCGGAACATTGACTGTGCGAGATCTGCATGGTGGCGAAGATTGTGGCCATAGATGTAACGAAGCATGGTTTTGTCCCCTTATGGTAGAAAAGTGGGGACAGAGTACGGCCACAGCCCGCAATCTCAGAGTGTGTTTACGGTAACTTTTTCAACCAAGCGTCAAACCACAATCAAACCAAGCGACATGGCGCGGGCAATCGCGTGGGTGGTATTGATCGCCCCTAGCTTGAACCGGGCGCTTTCAATATAGACCCGCAGCGTGTGTTCCGAGATCGTCAGGGTTTTTGCAACCTGCGCACGGCTGTAGCCGATCGCCAGCAATGTCAGCGCGTCCACCTCGCGCGGCGACAGCGGCTGGGCCTGATCCGGACTGCGGCTGGGCTCGAATTCAAGCGCCTTGCGGTTGAAGTAATGCGCCATCAGGATCATGTCCCGGCTGTGTTTTCCGGTGAATTTTTCCCAGGTCTCGTCGTCGCAGTTATGGCTGACTGTGAACACCGCAAACTGTCCGTTCGGCCCCCGGATCGGGATCGAGTAGCCCTGGTTGCCCACGCCGTGCTCCAAAGCGTCCTTGAGGAATTCCCGGGCCGGTTTCGGCGACCAGTCGAGACGCTTCCAGTCCACCGGGTGAAAGCGCTGGTAGCAGCCGGCCACGACCGGATCGACACGGACATAGGCCATTTGCTGGTAACGCTCGACCCAGACCTGCGGATACGTGCCGAAATAGTAATGGTCGCCGGCGCTGTCGACCCAATGGTACATGGCATGGTCGACGCCGAACGCGCCGCAGACCTGCTCGATGATATGCTGAAGACCATCAAGTGTCTTGGTGGCGTCGAGCACCTCCAGAATGCGGTCGAGGTCTGCTTTGTTTGCCATAAAACTGCGTGCCGTTTCTTATGAGGTCCGGTCCAGTTCGAGACATAACGCCTGCAGGAAACCTGGCAAAGGCTGGCCGGTATTCCTGCCCCTTTTGCAGCGGCTGCCGCCCGGACGTCAATGAGAACGTCTTGGTTTCATTCAATTAAAACACGCCGCCTGGCCGCGGCAGCGCAAAAGTTCCGCAAACGTGCCATAAATGTGCCGCAAGAGCAATGAAAACTGTCGGGCTGCCGTCGGCGCCCTCCCCGCAAACAGCGAGGAAGAGGAACATAAACTACTGAAATTTCTGACCCCGGCCAGCAGGCCGGAGAAAGCCCGCGAACCACATGCATGATTCGCGGGCCGGATCACTTGGCTGCCCGGGAAGGGGCCGCAGGTCAGCTGCCGGCGTCGAGCACATCCTGCAGGGTGCGCAGGCCGGTCTTCGGCGCCTGCACCAGCACCGACATATTGCCGGGCAGATGTTCGTTGCGCAGCATCTTCATGTGCGCTTCCGGCAGGTCGTTCCAGGTGAAGACCTCGGACATGCAGGGATCGAGGCGGCGCTCGACCATCAGCTTGTTGGCGGCGGCGGCCTGCTTGAGATGGGCAAAGTGCGAGCCCTGCAGGCGCTTCTGGTGCATCCACATGTAGCGCACGTCGAAGGTGAGGTTATAGCCGGTGGTGCCGGCGCAGATCACCACCATGCCGCCCTTCTTGACCACGAAGGTGGAGACCGGGAAGGTGCTTTCGCCGGGGTGTTCGAACACCATGTCGACGTTCACGCCCTTGCCGGTGATGTCCCAGATCGCCTTGCCGAACTTGCGGGCTTCCTTGAACCACTCGGCGTATTCCGGGGTGTTCACCGTGGGCAGCTGGCCCCAGCAGTTGAAATCCTTGCGGTTCAGCACGCCCTTGGCGCCCAGCCCCATGACAAAGTCGCGCTTGCTCTCGTCCGAGATCACGCCGATGGCGTTGGCGCCGGCGGTGTTGATCAGCTGGATCGCATAAGACCCCAGGCCGCCCGAAGCCCCCCAGACCAGCACGTTCTGGCCCGGCTTCAGGTCATGCGGCTCATGGCCGAACAGCATCCGGTAAGCGGTGGCGAGCGTCAGCGTGTAGCAGGCGCTTTCCTCCCAGGTCAGGTGCTTGGGGCGCGGCATCAGCTGCTGGGCCTGCACGTTGGTGAACTGGGCAAAGGAGCCGTCCGGCGTCTCATAGCCCCAGATCCGTTGGCTGGGCGAGTACATCGGGTCGCCGCCGTTGCATTCCTCGTCGTCGCCGTCGTCCTGGTTGCAGTGGATCACCACCTCGTCGCCGACCTTCCAGCGTGTCACCTTGGCGCCCACCGCCCAGACGATGCCCGAGGCATCGGAACCGGCGATGTGATACGGCGCCTTGTGGCCGTCAAAGGGCGAGATCGGCTTGCCCAGCGAGGCCCAGACGCCGTTGTAGTTGACGCCCGCCGCCATCACCAGGACCAGCACCTCGTTGCTGTCCAGCTCCGGCACGTCGACGACCTCCTGCACCATCGCGGTGTTCGGCTCGCCGTGGCGTTCCTTGCGGATCGCCCATGCATACATTTTCTTGGGCACATAGCCCATCGGGGGGATTTCCCCCAGCTCATAGAGATCCTTTTCGGGCGCCTCGTACGACATGACGTCAGTCTGGGTATCCAATGCCATGATGGCCTCCTTTGTATCCTGTCCTTTTGCCGCGGTGCAGAATCGCAGCGGTTATCTAGGGGATAGGATTGGGAGAGTAATATTGCAACCCCTTTTGCCCCATCTGGGTAATTTTATGACCCTGCAGATGCAGCATTGCCCTTAGCAGATGCAGAAAAACCACCCTCCCCGCCCGGCAACGCGCCCTCCTGCGGCAACAGGTGGCGGATCGAATTGGCATAAAAGGCCAGCAGGTCGCGGCGGTCTTCAACCGGGGCGAACCGGCCGTCCGCCTCGGCAACCAGACCGCGCCGCAGCAGCTGCCGCAGCCCCGCCTCGGCGGCATAGTCCGGATTGCCGCGCGGCATGTGGACTTGGGCCAGCGGCATGGCGGCGATCAGCGCCTCCAGCCGGTGTTCGATCGCCGCACGGCTGAGTCGGCCATGCCGCAGCAGGATGGCGGCAATCAGCGGCACCGGCAGCACCGGGACAATGCCGCTGATCCGCTGCATCAGCTCGCGCGCCAGCGGTTTGGTGATGTCGCCCTGCCGTCCGGCGCCGAATCCGGCCAGGCTCAGCGGGCGGCCGAAATTGACCCCGGCATAGCCGGAGCGGTGATAGCGCCCGGTCATCCACAGCCACAGCAGACGCAGCAGCCGCAGCGCCACCAGGCCGATGCGGGCGCGGAACCGCCGTTCGCCGGCACGGGCCGCCGACGTCAGGATACGGTCCTCCAGCACCCGGTCGTAATTCAATGCCACCGGCACAAACACCACATCGCGGCCCTCCGGATCATAGCCCTCGACGATGTATTTCAGCAGGCCCAGCTTGGGCGCGGCAAGGGCGCCATCCAGGCTCAGCCCGCCTTCGGGGAACATCGCCTGGGTGGAGCCGCCGCGGGTGGCCAGCCGCACATAGGCCGCCAGCACCCTGCGGTAGAGATCGCTGCGCGAGCGGCGGCGGATGAAATAGGCCCCCATCGCCCGGATCAGGCGGCTCAGCGGCCAGACCCGCGCCCACTCCCCAACCGCATAAGACAGCGCCGAGCGGTCCGCTGCCAGATACGTCACCAGCACGTAATCCATGTTGGAGCGGTGATTCATCACAAAAACCACGGTGGCGTTGGGGTCGATCGCGCGCAGCGCGGTCTCGTCCTGATGCCCCAGCCGCACCCGGTAGACCGCATTGGACAGGAACCGCGCCGCCCGGATCGCCAGGCCGAAATAGGCAAAGGCGGAAAACCCGGGCACGATCTCGCGGGCATAGCGGCGCACCTGCTCAAAGGCCACGTTTTCCGGAATGCCCTCGGCCCGGGCGTGATCCACAGCGGCCTGGGCCACCTGCGGATCGTGGATCAGCCGCTGGATCATGTCATAGCGCCGGGTCAGCTTGAACGGCTCGATGGGGCGCTCCAGCCGCTGGTTGAGCCGCGCCACTGCCCGCTCCAGCCGCCGCCGGAAAAACCAGCGCACCGAGGGAAACAGGAAATGCGACGCAAAGGTCACCGCGGCAAATCCCACGATCAGCACAAAGAGCCACAGCGGCAGTTCCACGGTTTGCGTCATGCGGAAACAGTTGCCGATGCCCACTGCCTTTACAAGCACCAAGCCGGAGGGGTTTCCCGCACCGGCAGCGGAATTGCCGCAACGCAGCGAATTGACATGGGTTGAAAATTGCAGTTTACATCACCCTGACGAAATAAAATTGCTTACACACCGACTCGCGAGGCCCACCCATGCCGCAGATGCAAAAAGACCGCCCCTGGCTGATCCGCACCTATGCCGGCCATTCCACGGCATCGGCGTCCAACACGCTGTACCGTGCCAACCTGGCCAAGGGGCAGACCGGGCTGTCGGTCGCCTTCGACCTGCCGACCCAGACCGGGTACGACAGCGACCATGTGCTGGCGCGCGGCGAAGTGGGCAAGGTCGGGGTGCCGGTCTGCCACCTGGGCGACATGCGGGCGCTGTTCGACCAGATCCCGCTGGAGCAGATGAACACCTCGATGACGATCAACGCCACGGCGCCCTGGCTGCTGTCGCTCTATATTGCGGTGGCCGAGGAACAGGGTGCGGATGTGTCCAAGCTGCAGGGCACCGTGCAGAACGACCTGATCAAGGAGTACCTCTCCCGCGGCACCTATGTCTGCCCGCCCAAGCCCAGCCTCAAGATGATCGCCGACGTGGCGGAATACTGCTACACCAACGTGCCCAAGTGGAACCCGATGAACGTCTGCTCCTACCACCTGCAGGAGGCCGGCGCGACGCCGGAGCAGGAGCTGGCCTTTGCGCTGGCCACCGCGCAGGCGGTGCTGGACGAGCTGAAGCCGCGCATCGCGCCCGAGGATTTCCCGGCGATGGTCGGCCGCATCTCCTTCTTCGTGAATGCGGGCATCCGGTTTGTCACCGAGATGTGCAAGATGCGCGCCTTTGTCGATCTGTGGGACGAGATCTGCGAGAAACGCTATGGCGTGGGCGACCCGAAATTCCGCCGCTTCCGCTATGGCGTGCAGGTGAACTCGCTGGGCCTGACCGAGCAGCAGCCGGAAAACAACGTCTACCGCATCCTGATCGAGATGCTGGCAGTGACCCTGTCGAAAAAGGCCCGCGCCCGCGCCGTGCAGCTGCCCGCCTGGAATGAGGCGCTCGGCCTGCCCCGCCCCTGGGACCAGCAGTGGTCGATGCGGATGCAGCAGATCCTGGCCTATGAGACCGACCTCTTGGAATACGGCGACCTGTTCGACGGCAACCCGGCGGTCGATGCCAAGGTCGAGGAGCTGAAGGAAGGTGCGCGCGCAGAGCTGGCCAACCTGGAATCGATGGGCGGCGCCGTGGCCTCGATCGAATACATGAAGGGGCGGCTGGTCGATTCCAACGCCGAGCGCCTGAACCGGATCGAGCGCAACGAAACCGTGGTGGTCGGCGTCAACAAATGGACCGAGGGCGAACCGTCGCCGCTGCAAACCGAGGACGGCGGCATCATGGTGGTCGACCCGGCGGTGGAGCAGGAGCAGATCAGCCGTCTCAACACCTGGCGCGGCGAACGCGACAGCTCGGCGGTCGAAACCGCGCTGGCCGCCCTGCGGGCCGCGGCGCAAAGCGGCGCCAACATCATGGAGCCGTCGATTGCCGCCGCCAAGGCGGGCGTCACCACCGGCGAATGGGCCGAGGAGATGCGCAAGGTCTACGGCACCTACCGCGGCCCCACCGGCGTGTCGGCCTCGGTGTCGAACAAGACCGAGGGGCTGGACGATCTGCGCGAGGCCGTCAATGCGGTCAGCGACGTGCTGGGACGGCGGATCAAGTTCGTGGTCGGCAAGCCGGGCCTCGATGGCCATTCCAACGGCGCCGAGCAGATCGCCTTCCGCGCCCGCGACTGCGGCATGGACATCACCTATGACGGTATCCGCATGACCCCGGCCGAGCTGGTGGAGGCGGCCCTGAAGGACAGTGCCCATGTGGTTGGCCTGTCGATCCTGTCGGGCAGCCACCTGCCCCTGGTGGAGGAGATGATGACCCGCATGCAGGAGGCCGGCCTGGGCCATGTTCCGGTGATTGTCGGCGGCATTATCCCGGATGACGACGCGGAAAGACTGAAATCCATGGGTGTTGCCCGCGTCTACACCCCCAAGGATTTCGAGCTCAATTCAATTATGAGCGACATAGTCGACTTGGCAAAGCTACCGCAAATTGCAGCAAATTGACTTACTCTCAGCAATTTTCTGCAAACCCCTAAAAAAGTTGCTGAATCGCGTCTGGCATTCAGTCCATAAGGAATAACATACCGGTATTTCCGGCATGTCATTTTTATATGGAGTTCAGAATGACCTTCGATCTTTCGGCAATGACAAGAAAAGAACTTCTGCAGCTGCAAAGCGATGTTGACGAAGCGCTGCGCACTGCAGAACTGCGCGAGCGGCAGGAAGCCCTGAAAGCGGCCGAAGAAGCCGCCGCCAAATACGGATTCTCTTTGGAGGAAATCGCCAGCGTGTCGCGCCAGGGTGCCAAGAAAGCCAAAGCCGCCCCGAAATACCGCAACCCGAACAACCCCGAGGAGACCTGGACAGGCCGCGGCCGCAAACCGCATTGGGTGCACGCCGCGCTGACCGCAGGCATGGACATTTCCGATCTGGAAATCTGATCTGGCCGGAGCAAAGCCATGACCATTCACATTGGCGCCGCACCGGGCAGCATTGCGGACACCGTTCTGATGCCCGGCGACCCCTACCGGGCGAAATGGGCCGCCGAGACCTTTCTGGAACAGGCCCGGCTGGTCAACGAGGTGCGCGGGATGCTGGGTTACACCGGCACCTGGAACGGGCACCGGGTGACCATTCAGGGCAGCGGCATGGGCATGCCTTCACTGTCGATCTATGCCAACGAGCTGATCCGCGACTTCGGCGTCAAAACACTGATCCGCATCGGCTCCTGCGGCGGCATGCAGGACCGGGTGAAGCTGCGCGATGTGATCCTGGCGATGACCGCAAGCACCGTGAACAGCCCCTCCAGCGGTATTTTCAGAGAGCTGAACTTCGCGCCCTGCGCCGATTGGGGCCTGCTGCAGGCGGCCGCCCGGGCCGCGGCCAAACGCGATGCGGCAACGCATGTCGGCGGCATCTACTCCTCGGATGTGTTCTATGACGAACGCCCCGATCTGAACGAGCAGATGGTGCGCCACGGCATTCTTGGCGTGGAAATGGAAGCGGCAGAGCTTTACACGCTGGCAGCCCGTCACGGCTGCCGGGCGCTGGCGGTGCTGACGGTCTCCGACCACCTGGGCACCGGTGAAGCCCTGCCGTCCGATCAGCGCGAGCGCAGTTTTGGCGATATGGTGGAAATCGCGCTCGAAGCTGCGTTTTCCTGACGCAACGTAATTATTTTAATTGCCAGGGGCAGCGGCTTCCCGCTGTCCCTTTTTTATCCTGCCGGGCAAACCTGACGGTCCTCTTGGAACAGCATTTATGCAGGCAGTTTCCCTGCCGGCTGCGCTTTCAATCGCCGGAAAAAAGCCGGGTTATTGGCTTTCTCCGGGAACTCAACGAATGGCGCGCCATTCAATTTACCGATTGCCTGCCGAATTTGCCATCCGGCTGGGAATTGCAGCGCAGCGCGTGCCCGGCTCAGCCGCGCCCGTGGCTGCGGTCATAGCCATTGGGCTGAGGGCTCTGCCAGCCTTCCAGCGCCGCCCCGGCCGGGGCGAATATCTCGACCAGCAGCGGATAGCAGGCCGCAGCATCGCTGGAATGCTCCGACGAGCAATCCCCGCCCGGGCAGGCGCTGAGCGCTCCCAGCAGACCGATCTCGGCAAAGAACTCCAGATGGTCGCCGGGCCGCACCGGGCTCGCTTTCATGAAGTACTGCCCCGTTTCGCGGGTGAAACCGGTGCACATGAAGACATTGAGCACATCATGCACATGCACCTCCGCGTCAGCCAGGGAGACGCCGATATGATCGGCCAGCGCCCGGGTCAGGTTGGAATGGCAGCAATGGTGGTACTGGCTGCCCGCCAGCAGGTTGCCGGTGTAGGGATCGCAGCGGGTGCCGATCACGTCATGCACCGAGCCGCCGTAGGCATCGATCCCGTACCAGCCCAGCGTGTCCGCCACGATGGTCGCCATCGGCCGCAGATGCGGAAAGCTGCTCCACATCCGCTCGCCGGTGGAGATATGGGTGCCGTGCAGGGCGCGGGTCTTGCCGGAGTAGAACCGCTCGCTGAGGTCGTTGCGGTTCCACAGGTTCAAATCGCCGACCTGCGGCCCCTCCACCGAAGTGATGCGGAAAAAATGCCCGGCAGGCACCTCGAAACAGGCCGCATCGCGGGGCTGCACCAGAACCTCGCCGGTTTTTTCCGCCCCTTGCCGGGCGGCTTGGTACAGCCGCAGATCCGGCACCGGCAGGGTGTCGTTGGGATAGCAGACCACCGGCTTGATGGCCCGGCGCTGTTCCGCATCAGCGGGCGCGGCAAGGGGTTCAGTCATGGCGCAAACCTTCCTGTCTGTTTGCCCCATCAAGACCGCATCGCCGCAGGCTTGCAAGCCCTGCCGCAGCCTGCGCAAGATCTCACCGGTCAGATCACCAGCACGTCCAGCGGCGGGAAACCGTTGAAGCCGACCGAGGCATAGGTCGAGGTATAGGCGCCGCAGGAATGGATCACCACCCGGTCGCCGCCCTTCAGCCCCAGAGGCAGCTGGTAGGGCTTGCGTTCATAAAGCACATCGGCGCTGTCGCAGGAGGGGCCGGCCAGGATGCAGGGACCGGTTGCCTCGTGATCGCGGTCCGTGGTGATCCGGTAGCGGATCGCCTCGTCCATGGTCTCGGCAAGGCCCGAGAACATGCCGATATCCAGGTAAACCCAGCGGTGCAGATCCTCATCGTGCTTGCGCGACACCAGCAGCACCTCGGCGGCAATTGCACCGGCTTCGGCCACCAGCCCGCGACCCGGTTCGGCCATCACGGCCGGCACATCGGAAAAATGCGTATCGACCAGCGCCATCACGTCGCGGGCATAGTCTTCGGCGGGCATCATGTCCGTGCCGTAAGAGGCCGGGAAGCCGCCGCCGATATTGAGCAGCGACAGCTCATACCCGGCCGCCGCGGCCTGGCGCCAGACCTGCGCCACCTGCTCCAGCGTGCCCGCCCACATCCGCGGCTCGCGGGTCTGCGAGCCGACGTGGAAGGAAAGACCGTCCACCCGCAGGCCGCGGTCACGGGCACAGCCCATCAGCTTCAGCGCCTTTTCCGGCGTGCAGCCGAACTTGCGGCTGAGCGGCCAGTCGGCCTCGCTGGCCTCGACGATCAGCCGCAGGCAGACCCTGGCGCCCGGGGCGTGCTCTGCCAGCTTGTCCAGCTCTTCCCGCTCGTCCGCGGCGAAATGGGTGATGCCGGCGCCATGGGCAAAGGCGATGTCCGCAGGCCGCTTGATGGTATTGCCGAAGGTGATCTGATGCGGCGCCGCCCCGGCCGCCAGGCACATCTCTATCTCCGCCCGGCTGGCGGCGTCGAAATGCGAGCCCTCCTGCACCAGCCGCTGCAGGATGCCCGGCGCCGGATTGGCCTTCACCGCATAATGGATGCGCGCCCGGCCCAGCCCGCGGGCCAGCGCCTGGTACTTGGCGGCGACGGCATCGGCATCCACCACCAGGGTGGGCCGCTCAAACCGGTTTGCGGCGATGAAGCCCAGCGTGCGGGATACGGTTTCGCAATCCCGGGAGGTCAGCCCGGCTACGTGTGCGTTCATGGTCATCTCCAAAAGACCCGGCCATATATGACCGCTCAGTTCTGTCAGAGACGTTACCGTCGCTACGTAACCGTAGGGGTGCGACCCCTTTCGCCAGAGGCGCGTGCGTTGGCGTCTTGCGCGCCCGTATCGTGCAAGGCGCCATAACTTTCAAGTGGTTTCTGCAGCTTGTCCGCGGCGCGCCCGCTGCGGACGTGCTCCCGCCCGCTCCGGCGTCTTTTTCAAAGCCCCCTCGCGGTTGGGCATGGCACCGCGCCTTGGCGCGGTGCCATGCCCAAGGCCGCACGGAAGGCGCGCCGGCGCAGCCGGGGGACCTGCGGGCGCGGGAGAGCCCCGTCAGGACCCGCCCTGCGGATTCCGGCAGATGCGGGGCGCAGCCCCGCCCGGTTCCACTGCGCCGCAGTAACTGCAGCGCCACTGCCCCTGCGCCTTCGCCTGCCGCCAGCGGCAGTTGCGTGTCAGGCTGGTGCTATGGCGGCGCCACAGGAAATAGGCGACCACACCGGCCAGCAGGAGAAGCAGCAGAACAGGCATGGCCCTTGTCTACGCCGCGGCGGCCCCGGCCTCAACCGGATACCCCTCAAGCCGCCCGGTAATACTCGATGAGCCAACCTGCGGCGTCCGTCTCCTCCCCCGCCGGCTGCGGTTCCGGGCGATAATAGGCAAAAGCCTGCTCCAGCGCCGCCAGCGCCTCTTGCATCGGCCGGGCTTGCTGTGTCTGATGCGGTCTCACGGGGTCCATCGGGTTGCCTCCATAGTCTGGCATACTCCTCCCTCGTCCCGGAAGATACGCTCCGCCCGCGCCCGATGCAGCAGCCGAATGGGCAAAGGCGCCATGCAGCCACCACATTGCACCCCCAGCGGGCCTTCCTCAGCCCGCCAGCAGATCCCCGGCCAGCCCCAGGGCAAAGCCCGCAACCGCGCCCAAGGCGGGCAGGCTGCTGCGGCTGGAATGGGCCTTGGGAGCGATGTCCTGGAACAGCAGGTAAAGGATGCCGCCCGCGGCAAAGATCATGATCGCCCCCAGCACCCCGCGGGCATCCGACAGCCAGATCAGCCCCGCCAGGGCGCAGAGCGGCCCCAGGGCCGCCAGCCCCAGAAAGGCCAGCAGAATGTGCCAGGCCGGGCTGCTGCCGCGCCAGATCTCACGGAAGGCGGCAAAGCCTTCCGGCAGGTTCTGCAGGAAGATCATCAGCGCCAGCAGCCGGGCGGTGGCGGCGTCGGCCACCAGCATGGCCCCCAGCGCCATCGCTTCCGGCAGGTAATCCAGCAGCATCGCCACCAGAAGCGCGCCGCTGCCGCCGCGCTTTTGCAGCCACATGTCCGCTGCAAAGAAAACGCCCCCGCCCGCGGCGAACAGCAGCACCGCCAGCAAGGCCGGCAGCGCCCCGGCCGCTTCCGGCACCAGCACCAGCGCAACCGCCGAGGTCAGCGCCCCGCCGCCAAAGGCTGCAACGGCATGCAGCACCTCATCGCGCAGCGTTGGGTTGCGGATGTGCTCGCACCAGGCCAGCAGCCCGCCCAGCGGCATCGAAAGACCGGCAAACCCGGCCAAAAGAATGGCAAAAACATGCGGTTGCATTCCGGCAGCCTAGGGCCGCTGCCGCCGTGGCTCAACCGGTTTATGTCACGCGTTGATGCAGGAGGTCGCCTCGGCCGCCTGCGCTTCTGTCACATTCGGCCCCGGCTGCACCACGCGCAGAACCGTTGCACCGGCGCCATGGCCCAGAAACTCTGTCCGCACCCGGTATTGCCCGGTGATGCCCGCCGCGCCGATGCAGCCGGGGATGCGGCTATCGGTGGCCGCCAGCTGGGCGCCGATGCGGTCATGATCCGTGGCCGTCATGCAGCCCGCCAGGGCAATCAGCGCACCCAGCACACATCCAAGAGGTTTCATATCCGAAATCCAATGCCAGCCAAAAACATACCCCCGGTTTCGCAGGAAACCGGGGGCAGGGCAATTTGCATGGCCTGAGGGCGGCGGATCCTTGCGGATCGGGTTTTTCAGATCAAACGGTGCGTTCGACCATCATCTGCTTGATATGCGCAATTGCCTTGGCCGGGTTCAGCCCCTTGGGGCAGGTCTTGGCGCAGTTCATGATGGTGTGGCAGCGGTACAGCTTGAACGGATCCTCCAGCTGGTCCAGCCGCTCCGGCGTTGCCTCATCCCGGCTGTCGATGATCCAGCGGTAGGCGTGCAGCAGCGCGGCCGGCCCCAGGTAGCGGTCGCCGTTCCACCAGTAGCTCGGGCAGGAGGTCGAGCAGCTGGCGCACATCACGCATTCATAAAGCCCGTCCAGCTTCTTGCGGTCCTCGATCGACTGCTTCCACTCCTTCGCCGGGCGGTTGGTCTTGGTCTCCAGCCAGGGCATGATCGAGGCATGCTGGGCATAGAAATGCGTCAGATCGGGGATCAGGTCCTTGACCACCGGCATATGCGGCAGCGGATAGATCGCCACATCGCCCTTGATCTCGTCCATGCCATAGATGCAGGCCAGCGTGTTGATGCCGTCGATGTTCATCGCGCAGGAGCCGCAGATGCCTTCGCGGCAGGAGCGGCGGAAGGTCAGCGTCGGGTCGATCTCGTTCTTGATCTTGATCAGCGCGTCCAGCACCATCGGGCCGCATTTGTCCATGTCGAGGAAATAGGTATCGACCCGCGGGTTCTGGCCGTCGTCCGGGTTCCAGCGGTAGATCTTGAACTTGCGCACATTGGCGGCACCCTCCGGCTTGGGCCAGGTCTTGCCGGTGGTGATCTTGGAGTTCTTCGGGAGGCTGAATTGAACCATGATCTGTCTCCTTAGAACGTCCGCGCCTTGGGCGCGATTTTGGCAAGGCTGATGCCGCCTTCGGCTTCGGTGGACAAGGGATCGGTGATCACCGGGCGGTAGCTGAGATCCACCTTGCTGCCCTCCACGCGGGAGACGGTGTGGACGCGCCAGTTTTCATCGTCACGGGTGGTGAAATCCTCATGCGCATGGGCGCCGCGGCTTTCCTTGCGGGCTTCGGCGCCGACGATGGTGGCCAGCGCGTTCGGCATCAGGTTGGTCAGCTCCAGCGTCTCCATCAGGTCGGAGTTCCAGACCAGCGAACGGTCGGTCACCTGCAGATCATCAAGCTTGGCCGCAATCGCGGTCATCTTCTCGACGCCTTCCGCCATGGTCTTGGAGGTGCGGAACACTGCCGCGTCAGCCTGCATGCATTTCTGCATCTCCAGCCGCAAGTCTGCAGTGGGGATGCCGCCCTTGGCGTTGCGCAGCGTGTCGAAACGGTCGAATGCCTTGTCGACGGAGGCCTGGTTCAGCACCGGGTTCGGCGCGTCGGCGTCCACCACCTTGCCCGCACGGATGGCAGAGGCGCGGCCGAACACCACCAGGTCGATCAGCGAGTTGGAGCCGAGCCGGTTGGCGCCATGCACCGAGGCACAGCCCGCCTCGCCCACCGCCATCAGGCCCGGCACCACCGCGGTCGGATTGTCCGCGGATGGGTTCAGCACCTCGCCCCAGTAGTTGGTCGGCACGCCGCCCATGTTGTAATGCACGGTGGGCAGAACCGGGATCGGCTCTTTGGTGACGTCGACGCCGGCAAAGATCTTGGCGCTTTCCGAAATCCCCGGCAGCCGCTCCGCCAGCGCTTCGGCAGGCAGATGATTGAGGTTGAGGTGGATATGATCGCCCTCGGCGCCGACACCGCGGCCCTCGCGGATTTCCATGGTCATCGAGCGGCTGACATAGTCGCGCGGCGCCAGATCCTTGTACTGGGGCGCATAGCGCTCCATGAACCGTTCGCCTTCGGAGTTGGTGAGGTAACCGCCCTCGCCCCGCGCGCCTTCGGTGATCAGGCAGCCGGAGCCATAGATGCCGGTCGGGTGGAACTGCACAAACTCCATGTCCTGCAGCGCCAGCCCCGCACGGGCCACCATGCCGCCGCCGTCGCCGGTGCAGGTATGCGCCGAGGTGGCGGAGAAGTACGCACGGCCGTAACCGCCGGTCGCCAGCACCACCATCTTGGCGTTGAAGACATGCATGGTGCCGTCATCCAGCTTCCAGCACACCACGCCCTGGCACTGCCCGTCCTCGGACATGATCAGGTCGATGGCGAAATACTCGATGTAGAATTCCGCGTTGTTTTTCAGCGACTGGCCATAGAGCGTGTGCAGGATCGCGTGGCCGGTGCGGTCGGCCGCCGCACAGGTGCGCTGCACCGCGGGGCCTTCGCCGAATTCCGTGGTGTGGCCGCCGAACGGGCGCTGGTAGATCTTGCCCTCTTCGGTGCGCGAGAACGGCACGCCATAATGCTCCAGCTCATAGACCGCCTTGGGCGCCTCGCGCGCGAGGTATTCCATCGCATCGGTGTCGCCCAGCCAGTCGGAGCCCTTGACGGTGTCATACATGTGCCACTGCCAGCTGTCCGGCCCCATGTTGCCCAAGCTGGCGGCAATGCCGCCCTGCGCCGCCACGGTGTGGGAGCGGGTCGGGAACACCTTGGTCACGCAGGCGGTGCGCAGGCCCTGCTCGGCCATGCCCAGTGTTGCGCGCAAACCCGCGCCGCCGGCGCCCACAACCACGACATCGTATTCGTGGGTTTCATATTCATACGCTGTTGTCATTGTATCTGTTCCTTGCCGCGTATTTTCAGAGGGCGAGCTTGACGAGGGCGAAAAGGCCCGCCGCGATCAGCGTGTAGGCAAAGGCCGACACCGCGACGATTGCGAGCTTTTCAGCGGTACCGTGCATGTAATCCTCGATCGCCTCATGCGCCTCCTGCATGACGTGCCGTGTGATCACAATCAGGCTCAGCCCCATGACGATGGCCGGGAACGGCCGGCTGAAATACGCCAGAACCTCTTCATATGTGCCGCCCAGCCCGTAGCCGAAGGTAAAGATGAACAGCGGAACCACGGCCACCATCAGGATCGAGCTGACAAGCATCTGCCAATGGTGGTGCGTCCCGGTGCCGCCTGCCCCCAGCCCCTGCGCCCGTTTGCGGTCAGTCAGAAATTGCATGAGATCGCTCCTTACACCACAAGCACAGTGAGAATGGTCAGGACAGTGGCGCCAATGAACATGCCCAGCCCCAGTTTTTCAGAGGTTGAAACTTCCAGGCAGTAGCCGAAATCCCAGATCACGTGCCGCAGCCGGCCCAGCATGTGATACCAGAGCGCCCAGGCCGCCCCCAAAAGAACCAAGTCGCCGAGCCAGCTGCGCAGCAGCCCGTCAATAAAGGCAAAACCTGTCTCGGATGTCGCTGCGGCCAGCAGCCACCAAACCACCAGCAGGGCCAGAAGCAGGGTCGCGATACCCGTAATACGGACCATGATCGACGAGATGGACGTCATCTGAGGCCGGTAGTACGGCCCGATCATGAATGGCGAAAGCGGGCGGTTGCCCCGATTGACATCGGCCATGTTGGCTCCTTTCCGGTTAGCTGACGACGTTTTAGCCGATTTTTACGGCGTGTCACCCGAAGGAACGGTTAAAAACGGCAGGTTTCCGTGCTGTTGGCGCTAAAAGGCCACGTGTTGTGATCACAGCAAATATTTAGTGATCACAAAATGCCCGATTGAAAATCTTTTGCAGAATCAGCCCCCCGCCTGCAAATCACTGCAAAGCCGCCGCGGCCCTGTCTGCGCCATGCTGCACCGCAGCGGTCTGCCGTGCGACCTCCCGCACCAGCTTCCTGCGGATCCGCGACGGGTAGTCGGCAAAGCTGGCGGCGGTGACCACAAAGGCGCCCTCGCCGCGGATCACGTTCTCAAAGAAATAGGCGGTCAGATCCGGCTCGCTCTGCTCGATGGCGATGGCGTTCACGGTCACCCCCAGGGCGGACAGCGCGCCATGCGCCTCGCGCGGCTCGACGCCTTCATTGGAAAACCCGTCGCCGGAAATATCGATCACCCTGCGCGTGCACTCCGGCACGGACGCGAACTGCTCCAGCGCCAGAAACAGCGCCTCGCCAACGGCGGTGGAATAGTTGCGCCAGGGCCGCGGCGCCTGCTCGATCCGCCGGGCCAGCGCCTCCACATCACCAAAGCTGCGCACCGGCACCCAGGGCAATGTCACTTCCTGGCGCGACTCGCCGGACCATTGCAGCAGCAGCACCTGCGCCCGCGCCTTGACCAGCGCCTCGGACACCACGCCATCGCGCAGGCCGGCCGCCAGCCCGTCCATCTGCACCCGGTATTCATCGGCATCCACCGACCCGGAAACATCCACTGCCAGCACCAAAGCCAGCTCGCAGGCCGCTGCCCGCAGCGGCCAGAGGGAGAGCATGGAAAAAACCAGAAGCTGCAAAACCCGCATGGCGCCAGCTTAAGCGGCAATCCCGCACAGGGTCATCACTTTTCTGCCAGCATCCCCTGTTCTTCTGGCTGAAAATATCCTGGGGGTGAGCGCCAGAGGCGCGAGGGGGCAAAGCCCCCTGCCCGGTCACTTCGGCATCAGGGCCCAGTAATCAAGATCCAGCAGCACATCCGGCAGGTACTTGCCGTCCCCGCCCTTCAGCTCGAACGGCGCGCCGCCCTTCGTCGCGACCAGCCGCAGCCGGATGGCACCGACGCCAGGGGCGTCTGTGTCGGCCTTGTCCAGCACCTCGGACCAGGCCCGCACCGTCAGGCCGGACAGGCAGGGGTTGGCATGCGCGCCGCCATTCAGGCCCACGATCATCTGCGCGTTGGCCAGCCCGTTGAACGACAGCGTCCGCGCCAGGGAGATCACATGGCCGCCATAGATCAGCCGGGTGCCGTCGGGGCGCGCGGTATTGTCGAAATGCACCTTGGCGGTGTTCTGCCACAGCCGGGTCGCCAGCATGTGCTCGGCTTCCTCGATGGTGACGCCATCGACGTGATCGATGGTCTCGCCCACCGCGTAATCGCCCCAGCGGTGCGGCTCGCCGGCCAGGGTGAAATCGTAATTGCTGAAGTCCAGCCCCGCCGGGATCACCAGCTGCTCCGCCGGGATCACCTTGTTCAGCTCCGGGATCACCGTTTCCGGCGCCGGGGCGTCCAGGTCGCGTTTCCTCACCATCACCCAGCGCACATATTCCATCACGCATTCATCGCGCTGGTTCAGGCCGCGGGTGCGGACATAGACGACGCCGGATTTGCCGTTGGAGTTCTGCTTGAGCCCGATCACCTCGGATTCGGAGCGCAGCGTGTCGCCGGGATAGACCGGCAGCAGCCAGCGCCCCTCGGCATAGCCGAGGTTCGCCAGCGCATTCAAAGAGATATCCGGCACCGTCTTGCCGAACACCACATGGAAGGCCGCCAGATCATCCAGCGGCGCCGAGGGCAGACCAGAGGCCCGGGCAAATTCATCCGAGGAATACAGCGCATGGCGCGCCGGGTAGAGCGCATGGTACAGCGCCCGCTCGCCGCCCGACACCGTGCGCGGCACCGCATGGGCGATCACTTCGCCGACGGTGTAGTCTTCGAAAAATCTTCCCGAATTTGTCTTGGCCGGATTGGTCTTGGCCATCAGTGTTCTCCCAGTTTGGTCTCAGGCGTGTAGGTTCCGTCCGCCTCCTTCACCACCGCCTGGCCGCAGCGCATGATCCCCTTCACGGGATCGAACGTCTGGGTCGGGCCGCCGTGCAGCTCCCAGCCCTTGTTCAGCGCATCCGTCACCTTGTGGCAGAAGGCAGAGGTGTCGTCCTCGGACAAAAATCGGTACAGTTTCATGGCTTCCTATCCTGCAATGGGCCTATCCCGGAAACGGCGACGGGCCGATCATCCCGTGGACGTAGCCGATCACCCCCAGCAGGACAATCGAGGCGGCAAAGAACATCGCATCCTTGGCGAGCGTGCCCTTGGGACCAGGCTGCCACTGCGGCTCGGACCGGTTGATCACGATGACCTCAGCCACCGCCCAGGCCAGCAGCCCGCCGAACAGGAGGATCGAGGCCAGGTCGCCATTGACCAGCAGATGCGCCGCGGCCCAGAGCTTGAAACCCGCCAGCATCGGATGCCGCATGCCATTCAGCAACGCACCCTTTTTCGGTGCCGGGCTCATCATCCAGATGGCGATCAGCACCATCAGGTTGTTGATATGCACCATGAAGGACGGCGGCGCCCAGACATGGATGAACTCCGTGCTTCGGTAGCCCAGCACCATCAGCACCACGCCCGCGGCCAGCACCAGCGCCACCGCGCCGCGCCCGGCATTGCCCATCGCGGCGCGCGCCTCCGGCGCCAGCCGTTTGAACAGGTGGCCGCCCCACCACAGCAGAAGTCCCAGGATCAACAGCGCCATTTCAGCCCCTTTCAGATGTTAAGTCGATTAACACCTATGCGGAAAGCGCGGCGATTGCATCCGCTTTTGCCAGGATTTCGCGCGCCATCGCCACATGCAGGTTCTCGACTATCCTGCCGTCGACCACGGCAACACCCTGGCCTGCGGCCTGCGCCTCTTCAAATGCGGCGATCTGGCGGCGGGCGGTCTCGGTCTCGCGCTCGGTGGGGGCAAAGGCGGCATTGGCCGTCTCGACCTGCGCCGGGTGGATCAGGGTCTTGCCGTCGAACCCCATGTCGCGCCCTTGCGCGCATTCCGCCGCCAGCCCCTCAACATCCTTGAAGGCGTTATAGACACCGTCGATGATCACCAGCCCCTCGGCCTTGGCCGCCAGCAGGCACAGCCCCAGCCCCGCCATCATCGGCATCCGGTCGGGCCGGAAGCGGGTCTGCAGCTCCTTGGCGAGGTCATTTGTGCCCATCACCATGCCCTGCAGTTTCGGATGCGCGGCGATGGCGGCGGCATTCAGCATGCCGCGCGGGGTCTCCATCATCGCCCACAGCGGGATGTCCCCGGTGATCTCGGCCAGCGCATCCAGATCGGCAGGGGCGTTCACCTTGGGCAGCAGAATCGCGTCGCAATTCATGCGGGCGGCGGCGATGGCATCGTCGCGGCCCCAGACCGTATCCAGCCCGTTGATCCGCACGATCTTCATCCGCGCGCCAAAGCCGCCCGTCTCCAGCGCCTGCGCCAAGGTCGCGCGGGCATTGGGTTTTTCGTCCGCCGACACCGCGTCTTCCAGATCGAAGATCACCGCGTCCACCGGCAGGGTCTTGGCCTTTTCCAGCGCGCGCGCATTGGAACCGGGGATATACAAAACCGAACGGTAGGGGCGCGCGCGGGGGTCCATGCAAACTCTCCAAAGTTATTTTATTGCGTAAACCGGTACAGAATCGACTGTATACTTTCAAGAACAATTTCGCCGCAGCGCAGCGTAACCTTCCCCGCAATTGCAGCAAGCCGTTGATATATTGTGTGCTTTAGCAGCGCCCTCAGGGTTAACCAGTTATCAGCACCTGACCGGCACACTAAAGGGTATCAAGGCACAGGACCACCGCCGCCGCACCAGGCCGCGCCTGCTGCCTGCAGGCATGGGGCCTGCATTTCGAATTGCGCCACACACCGGCCCGAACAGGGACACCGGGGGGCTGCCGTCAGGCACCCTGCCCTGTCCGGCCGTTCCGGAAAGGGTAAAACGAGATGAAAATGAAACTCCTCGCACTGCCAATGGCACTGGCCGCGCTGCCCCTTGCGGCCGCGCCTGCAGCCGCGCAAAGCCGCAACTGTGCGCCGCGCGACATGGTGATCAAGCGGCTGGCCGAAAAATACGGCGAAAGCCGCCAGAGCATCGGCATGGGCCAGCAGGGCATGGTGATGGAGACCTTTGCCTCCGCCGACACCGGCAGCTGGACCATCACCGTGACCACGCCCAATGGCATGACCTGCCTGGTCGCCTCCGGCCAGTCCTACGAAGTGCTCGCAGAAGCATTGCCGGACACCGACAGCGACGCCTGAGCAGCAGTTATTGAGGCAGGTTTCCAGGCCGCGGCGGGCTGCGGCTGCAGGGGGCTTCAGGCCAGCCCGTCCCAGATCAGCTTGCTCCCGGTAACCGTCAGCAAAACATAGGTCAGCGCAAAGAACCAGCGCTCCGGGATGCTGTGATGCAGCCGCACCCCCAGCCAGGCGCCCAGCAGCGCAAAGGGCGCCAGCAGCAGATCGAGCATCAGGGTTTCACGTGTGAACAGCCCCAGCCCCGCATACGGCACCGCCTTGGCAAGATTGATCACCCAGAAGATCAGTACAGTGCTGGCCTGATATTCCGTCTTCCGCAACTTCAGGCTGAGCAGATAGACAGCAGCCGGCGGCCCGCCGGCATGGCTGACAAAGCTGGTGAAGCCAACCGCCAGCCCGGCCAGCCCCCCTGCCCCGGAGGACAGCGGCGTTCCGGCAACCGCTTGCAGCCCAAGACGGCCCCGCAGCTGCCACAGCACAAACCCGACCGAGACGGCACCGATCAGCACCCGCATCGCATCGGCATCCACCGCCGAAAACAGCCAGGCGCCCAGCGCCACGCCGGGCAGCCCGCCGGCGATCAGCAGCAGCGACGCCCGCAGGTTCCAGCGCCCCCAATAAGCTTTCAGCGCGGCCAGATCGATCAGCATCAGCAAGGGCAGCATCAGCGCCAAAGCCGTGCCCGGTTCGGTCACCAGCGCCAGAATCGACGCCGAGGCAAAGGCCGCGCCGGAGCCGAAACCGCCCTTGGACACGCCCGCAAAAACGACCGCCGGGACAGCAAAAACGAAAAATACCGCTTCGGCTCCCGCCATGTCCTGCCCTCGAAACCCATGGATTCCAGCTGTTTTAGCGGTATCACCACGGCATGCACAAGTATACCGAAGCCTTTGCCGCAGTGCGGAACCCTTGCACGGGGGGCCGATACGCCGTAGGCATCAGGAAATTTCAACCGGACCGGAGACATTTACCAATGGCACGACCCAAAATCGCCCTCATCGGCGCAGGTCAGATCGGCGGCACCCTCGCGCACCTCGCAGCCCTCAAGGAACTGGGCGACGTCGTTTTGTTCGACATCGCCGAAGGCATCCCCGAAGGCAAGGCGCTGGACATCGCGGAGTCCGGTCCCTCCGAAGGCTTCGACGCCAGCCTCAAGGGCACCCAGTCCTATGAGGACATCGCCGGCGCCGACGTCTGCATCGTCACCGCCGGCGTGCCGCGCAAGCCGGGCATGAGCCGCGACGACCTGCTCGGCATCAACCTGAAGGTGATGAAGTCGGTGGGCGAAGGCATCCGCGACCACGCGCCGGACGCCTTCGTCATCTGCATCACCAACCCGCTGGACGCGATGGTCTGGGCGCTGCAGCAGTTCTCGGGCCTGCCCGCCAACAAGGTCTGCGGCATGGCCGGCGTACTGGACTCCGCCCGCTTCCGCCACTTCCTGGCCGAAGAGTTCGGCGTGTCGATGAAGGACGTCACCGCATTTGTGCTGGGCGGCCACGGCGACACCATGGTGCCGTCGGTGCGCTACTCCACCGTGGCCGGCATCCCGCTGCCCGACCTGGTCAAGATGGGCTGGACCACCCAGGAACGCCTCGACGCGATCCTGCAGCGCACCCGTGACGGCGGCGCCGAGATCGTCGGCCTGCTGAAAACCGGCTCCGCCTTCTATGCGCCGGCCACCAGCGCCATCGAAATGGCCGAAGCCTATCTGAAAGACCAGAAACGCGTGCTGCCCTGCGCCGCCTATTGCACCGGCGAGATCGGCGTCAAGGACATGTATGTGGGCGTGCCCACCGTGATCGGCGCCGGCGGCATCGAAAAGATCGTCAACATCCAGCTGAACGAAGAAGAGCAGGCGATGTTCGACAACTCGGTCAACGCTGTCAAAGGCCTGGTCGAGGCCTGCAAGGGCATCGACGCCTCGCTGGCCTGAGCGCTGCACCGAGCTGCAGATCAAGGGGCCCGCTTCTGGCGGGCCCTTTTCTTTTGCCGCCAGGTCCCGGGGCCGGCCGAAGACGCTTTTGATCCATGATGCGGCGGGCACGGCCTCCGAAGGCCAGTCTCGAATCACCGCCGTTAAGCCTCCGGTAATTTGTGATCACACCCCCAAAAACCGTGATCACAAAACTTGAAAATCTTCCCCATTTCCCTGCCCCCTGTCAAAAAAGCCTTTAACAGTTGGCGTTATGACGGCCTATTGAACAGCAGACAATTGCAGCCAGACGGGACAGTTTCAGATGAACATCCACGAATATCAGGCCAAAGCCCTTCTTCGCAGCTACGGTGCCCCGGTGTCCGACGGACGCGTGGTGCTGAAAGCCGAAGACGCCAAGACCGCCGCCGGTGAACTCGATGGCCCGCTCTGGGTGGTCAAGGCGCAGATCCACGCAGGCGGCCGCGGCAAGGGCTCCTTCAAGGAAGCCGATGCCGGTGAAAAAGGCGGCGTACGGCTGACCAAATCGGTGGAGGAAGCCGCCGAGGAAGCCAAGAAGATGCTGGGCCGCACCCTGGTCACCCATCAGACCGGCCCGGCCGGCAAGCAGGTGAACCGCATCTACATCGAGGCCGGCTCCGGCATCAAAACCGAGCTGTACCTGGCGCTGCTGGTGGACCGCCAGACCTCGCGCATCTCCTTTGTCTGCTCCACCGAGGGCGGCATGGACATCGAGGAAGTGGCCGCCGCCACCCCGGAAAAGATCCTGTCCTTCTCGGTTGATCCGGCCACCGGCTACCAGCCCTACCACGGCCGCCGCATCGCCTTTTCGCTGGGCCTCGAAGGCCAGCAGGTCAAGCAGTGCGTCATGCTGATGGGCCAGCTCTACAAGGCCTTCGTCGAGAAGGACATGGAGATGCTGGAGATCAACCCGCTGATCGTCGGCGATGACAACAGCCTCAAGGTGCTGGACGCCAAGGTCGGCTTTGACGGCAACGCGGTCTACCGCCATTCCGACGTGTCCGAACTGCGCGACACCACCGAGGAAGACCCGAAAGAGCTGGAAGCCTCCAAGTACGACCTGAACTACATCGCGCTGGACGGCGAGATCGGCTGCATGGTGAACGGCGCGGGCCTGGCGATGGCCACCATGGACATCATCAAGCTTTACGGCGCCGAGCCTGCCAACTTCCTCGACGTGGGCGGCGGCGCCACCAAGGAGAAGGTCACCGAGGCGTTCAAGATCATCACCTCCGACCCGCAGGTCAAAGGCATCCTGGTCAACATCTTCGGCGGCATCATGCGCTGCGACGTGATCGCCGAGGGCGTGGTCGCCGCGGTCAAGGAAGTCGGCCTGAAGGTGCCGCTGGTGGTCCGGCTCGAGGGCACCAACGTCGAGAAGGGCAAGGAGATCATCAACACCTCCGGCCTCGACGTGATCGCCGCCGACGACCTGAAAGACGGTGCCGAGAAGATCGTGAAAGCGGTGAAGGGGTAAATCCGTGGCTCGGCTCCGCAAGCAGATTGCCGCCCTGTCGATTGTTGCGACTGCAGCTGTCGGCTGGGCACCTATCGCCAGCGCAAACGCAGACGTTGACAAACTGTTTGGCCTGTTCAAAGAGGTTTGCTTATCTTCTCCTCTGCAAGTTACCAAAAGCGTAGCAAAGCTCCGAACGATTGAAGGTGTCAAACTTCAAGGTCTAGGAGAGCCAACTGAGGGCGACGCGCTCGTTTTGTTTGATGGCAAACGCCGAATTATCGGCGGCGCCATACGGGAAGACAAGAGTGTCGAGCTTTGCACAGTCCACATCAAACCTAAAAGCAGCTTGAAAGAAGCCCTCCCCGCAGCAGTTGCGAAAATTCAAAGTGTCAGGGGGGTATCCGGGCAAGTTCAATCTGGGCCGAAAGGTCGGCACACTTTCAAGTACAAAAACATGTTTTTGATCGTGCAGGAACATAAGCGGCGGGTTCATATGCTACTTATTAACCACTAGCCCACTTTTCGCTGCACTCGTCCTGAAAGCAATCTTCTCGCAACGAATGCTTTCCTCAACAGAGAACCTCTGCATCGCCAGACACGACGTACTACCTAAGGATCCATCTCTATGGCGGCCCTCTACGAAAACAAGCATTTGCATCTGAAGAACGCAAAATGTTCTGAAGGTACATTTGCTGTCAAACTGGCTCGTTTCTCGTGAAAGCCGCTGTCTACCTCATAGGCTTGCGGCAGGCCACCGGCCGGGCGGAGCTGATGCAGCGGGAGCTGGATCAGGCCGGGCTTTCGGCTGTGCGCATCGATGCGGTGGACAGCACCCGGGTCAGCCGCGCGGAGATGCTCACGCAGTGCGCTTCCGAGGGCAGCTGGGGCTACTTCCAGACCAAGGACATGGCCTGCACCCTCAGCCATGCCAAGGCCTGGGAAACCTTCCTGGCCTCGGACGCCGATGTGGCGCTGATCCTGGAGGATGACGTCTTCCTGTCGCCCGACACCGGCGCCTGGCTGGCGGATCTGTCCTGGTGGCCCGCGGATGCCGGCATCGTCAAGTTCGAACGCTGGCGGGCCACGAGGCTGCAGGTCGCACTTGGCAGGGATGGCGTCACCCATCTGGGCCGCGAGGTGCGCCGGATGCTGTCCCGCCACGCAGGCGGTGCCGCTTATGCGATCTCGCGCCGGGCGGCGCAGCACCTGCTGGACAGCCGCCCGTTCGACATCACGCTGGACAACCTGCTGTTCAACTTCGATGCCTCAAAGCCTGCGCGCGGCATCAGGGTCTACCAGGTCCAGCCGGCATTGGCCGAACAGGGCAACGAGGCGCCGGACGAACACGCCATCGGCCCGGCGCGCCACCGGCCCAAGGGCTGGCCTCTGGTCCGCCAGAAACTCCGCCGCGGGATTTATGAGTTCCGCGGCGGCTTCCGAATACTTCCCAGCGTGGTCCTGGGGCGGGCCACCCTCGAAAAAATCCGCTTCGACGGCCGTTCCCTGGCCACCCCGCAGACCCAACACACACATACCGCTTGAAGGAACCGACAACATGGCAGTCCTCATCGACGAAAACACCAAGGTCATCTGTCAGGGCTTTACCGGCTCGCAGGGCACTTTCCACTCCGAACAGGCCATCGCCTACGGCACCAAGATGGTCGGCGGCGTCACCCCCGGCAAAGGCGGCCAGACCCACCTGAACCTGCCGGTCTTCAACTCCGTGCACGAGGCCAAGGCCAAGACCGAGGCCAATGCCTCGGTGATCTACGTGCCGCCGCCGTTTGCCGCGGATTCGATCCTCGAGGCGATCGACGCCGGAATGGACGTGATCGTGGCCATCACCGAAGGCATCCCGGTGCTCGACATGATGAAGGTGAAGCGGGCGCTGGAGAACTCTTCCTCCGTGCTGATCGGCCCCAACTGCCCTGGCGTCATCACCCCGGATGCCTGCAAGATCGGCATCATGCCGGGCCACATCCACCGCCGCGGCACCGTCGGCGTGGTCTCCCGCTCCGGCACCCTGACCTATGAGGCTGTGAAGCAGACCTCCGACGTGGGCCTCGGCCAGTCCACCTGCGTCGGCATCGGCGGCGACCCGATCAAGGGCACCGAGCATATCGACGTGCTGGAATGGTTCCTGGCCGACGACGAGACCGAGAGCATCATCATGATCGGCGAAATCGGCGGCTCCGCCGAGGAAGAGGCTGCCCAGTTCCTGAAAGACGAGGCGAAAAAGGGCCGCAAGAAGCCGGTTGCAGGCTTCATCGCCGGCCGCACCGCGCCTCCGGGCCGCCGCATGGGCCACGCGGGCGCGATTGTCGCCGGCGGCAAGGGCGGCGCCGAGGACAAGATCGAGGCAATGAAATCCGCAGGCATCGTCGTCGCCGAAAGCCCGGCGGGCCTGGGTGAAGCGGTGCTGAAGGCCATCGGCTGAGGCCGCCAGCCGGCCGGGTGCGAAGGAAGAGAGCATGGTTCTGGTTTGTCACGACCACAAATTCATTTTCCTCAAGACGAGGAAAACAGCAGGCACATCGATCGAGATGCTGCTGGAACCGCTCTGCACGCCACCCGGCCGCACCGTGACCGAACGGACGTCCGGCTGCGCCAGCAAACACGGGATCGTGGGATTTCGTCTGCTCGGCGAGAAGACCGAGCCGCCCTCGGTCTGGCGCTCCCACATGCCGGCCTATCAGGTCCGAAGGGAACTGCCGCGGGAGCAGTGGCAGACCTACCGCAAGCTGTCCTGCCTGCGGAACCCTTTTGACAGGTCGGTTTCGCTCTTCTTCTGGCTGCGCGACGCGGGCGGCCTGCCGCCGTTCAGCAGTCTGGACGCCGCCCGCGCCGCCTTCCGCCGGTTCATCCTCGAAGGGAACATGAAAGCCGACAAGTCGATCGTGCACCGCAAAGGCAAGTTCATTCTGGACGGTTTCATCCGCTTCGAGGCGCTGGTGAGCGACACCGCGGAAATGGCAGAACGCCTGGGGCTGCCGGTCAATGCCGCGGAGATGCCGCGCTCCAAGGACAAGACCTCACGTCTCAGCGGCATCCCGGTGTCCGACTACTTCGACACGGAAACCGCCCGGGCCACATGCGACCAGCTGGCCTGGATGTTCGAGCATGGCGGCTATTCCCGGCATCCGGAGGACGCAAATGCCCGAAAGCCCGGAAAAGCCGATCCGTTTTTCAACCTTCCGCGGCCCCAGCCCGCATGAGGCCGATGATGACTGACCACAGCCCCGGCTGCTTCCTCCAAACCACTCATTTCGCAGCCGCGCGCCCCGGCCTTGCCAGGCTCCGGCGCGCGGCTATGCCTGCCAAGGGCGGGCTGCCCGGTCTGGCCGGCGCGATGGCGGCCCCCTGTCCGGGCGGGGACAAGGTCCGGGATTCAGGCGCCCGGACGGACGCTGAACTGTCCGCTGAACGCGGCAGAAGCGGTTGGAAACACGCATGCTCCCTGTTTGCAACTGACGGCAGCAAAGCAGCCCGCACTTCGGCAGCCGCCGCGCAAGACGGGGCGCCTGGCGAATTTGATACGGTTGCAAGCGGCGCGTTCACGCTGCCGCCTGTCAGCGGCGACCCCACAGCGGTTTCATCGAAAGGCAGGTTCTTTCCCACTGATACAGCCGCGATTGAGACTTCCTTGAACATTTCGTCGGACGCTCACGCCATGACCGGAATTTCATTGCCAATTGCTCCTCCCGCAGAACTCACAGCCGATGAGGCACACCAATGACCGAACAAAGCCCCAACGACCTCTTTCACGCCTCCTCCTTCATGCAGGGGCACAATGCGGAGTATCTGGAGCAGCTTTATGCCCAGTACGCCAATGACCCGAATGCGGTGGATGCCGCCTGGGCGGAGTTCTTCCGCCAGATGGGCGACGCCGAACTGGACGTGAAGGCCGAGGCCAAAGGCCCCTCCTGGGCGCGCAATGACTGGCCGCCGGCGCTGGACGACGATCTCACCGGCGCGCTGACCGGCGAATGGCCCGCCCCGGCAGAGGCCAAGGGCGCCGGCAGGAAGATCAAGGCCAAGGCCGCCGCCAAGGGGGTTGAGCTGACCGACGACCAGGTGCAGCGCGCGGTGCTGGATTCGATCCGGGCGCTGATGCTGATCCGGGCCTACCGGATCCGCGGCCATCTGGCGGCCGACCTCGATCCGCTGGGCATGCGCGCCGCCGCCCGCCATCCGGAACTGGACCCCAAGACCTACGGCTTCACCGACGGCGACCTGGACCGGCCGATCTTCATCGACAACGTGCTGGGGCTGCAGGTTGCGACCATGCGCCAGATCGTCGAGATCGTGAAACGCACCTATTGCGGCACCTTCGCGCTGCAGTACATGCACATTTCCGATCCCGAGCAATCCGCCTGGCTGAAAGAGCGGATCGAGGGCTATGACAAGGAAATCCGCTTTACCCGCGAGGGCCGCAAGGCGATCCTCAACAAGATGGTCGAGGCCGAGGGCTTCGAGAAGTTCCTGCACGTCAAATACACCGGCACCAAGCGGTTCGGCCTCGACGGCGGCGAAAGCCTGATCCCGGCGATGGAGCAGATCATCAAGCGCGGCGGCGCGCTGGGGGTGCGCGACATCGTGATCGGCATGCCGCACCGCGGCCGCCTCAACATCCTCGCCAACGTGATGCAGAAGCCCTACCGGGCGATCTTCAACGAATTCCAGGGCGGCAGCTTCAAGCCCGAGGACGTGGATGGCTCGGGCGATGTGAAATACCACCTCGGCGCCTCCTCCGACCGCGAGTTCGACGGCAACAACGTCCACCTGTCGCTGACCGCCAACCCCTCGCACCTCGAGGCGGTGAACCCGGTGGTCCTGGGCAAGGTCCGCGCCAAGCAGGACCAGCTGGGAGATGCCGACCGCAGCCAGGTGCTGCCGATCCTGCTGCACGGCGATGCCGCCTTTGCCGGCCAGGGCGTGGTGGCGGAATGTTTTGCCCTGTCCGGCCTGCGCGGCCACAAGGCGGGCGGCACCATGCATATCGTGGTGAACAACCAGATCGGCTTTACCACCGCGCCGCATTTCTCGCGCTCCTCGCCCTACCCCACCGACAACGCGCTGGTGGTCGAGGCGCCGATCTTCCACGTCAACGGCGACGATCCGGAGGCGGTGGTGCATGCCGCCCGGGTGGCCACCGAATTCCGCCAGAAGTTCCACAAGGACGTGGTGCTCGACATCTTCTGCTACCGCCGCTTCGGGCACAACGAAGGCGATGAGCCGATGTTCACCAACCCCTTGATGTACAAGAAGATCAAGGGCCACAAGACCACGCTGACGCTGTACACCGACCGGCTCGTCAAGGACGGCCTCATCCCCGAGGGCGAGATCGAGGACATGAAGGCCGCCTTCCAGGCCCATCTGAACGAGGAGTTCGAGGTCGGCAAGGACTACAAGCCCAACAAGGCCGACTGGCTCGACGGGCGCTGGTCGCATCTGAACAAGAAGGACGCCGATTACCAGCGCGGCAGCACCGCAATCGCGCCGGAGACCATGGCCGAAATCGGCACCGCGCTGAGCCGGGTGCCGGAGGGTTTCCCGCTGCACCGCACCGTCGGCCGCTTCCTGGACGCCCGCGCCAAGATGTTCGAAAACGGCGATGGCTTCGACTGGGCCACCGGCGAGGCATTGGCCTTCGGCTCGCTGATGCTGGAAGGCTACCCGGTCCGCCTGGCAGGCCAGGACGCCACCCGCGGCACCTTCTCGCAGCGCCATTCCGGCATCGTCAACCAGGAGACCGAGGAGCGCTACTACCCGCTCAACAACATCCGTGCGGGCCAGTCGCAGTACGACGTGATCGACTCGGCGCTGTCGGAATACGCGGTGCTGGGCTTTGAATACGGCTATTCGCTGGCGGAACCCAACGCGCTCACCCTGTGGGAAGCCCAGTTCGGCGATTTCGCCAACGGCGCCCAGATCATGTTCGACCAGTTCATATCCTCGGGCGAAAGCAAATGGCTGCGGATGTCCGGCCTGGTCTGCCTGCTGCCGCACGGCTTCGAGGGCCAGGGGCCGGAGCACTCCTCCGCCCGGCTGGAGCGCTTCCTGCAGATGTGCGGCCAGGACAACTGGATCGTGGCCAATTGCACCACGCCGGCGAACTACTTCCACATCCTGCGCCGCCAGCTGCACCGCACCTTCCGCAAGCCGCTGATCATGATGACCCCGAAATCGCTGCTGCGCCACAAGATGGCGGTGTCCAGCGCCGAGGATTTCACCACCGGCTCCAGCTTCCACCGGGTGCTGTGGGATGACGCCCAGAAAGGCAACTCCGACACGCAGCTGGTGGCGGACGACAAGATCAAGCGCGTCGTCATGTGCTCCGGCAAGGTCTATTACGACCTGCTGGAGGAACGCGACGCCCGCGGCATCGACGATGTCTACCTGATGCGGGTCGAGCAGTTCTACCCGTTCCCGGCGATCTCGATGGTGAAGGAGCTGGAGCGCTTCAAGCAGGCGGAAATGGTCTGGTGCCAGGAAGAGCCCAAGAACCAGGGCGCCTGGACCTTCATCGAGCCCAATATCGAATGGGTGCTGACCCGGATCGGCGCCAAGCACACACGGCCGGTCTACGCCGGCCGCGCCACCTCGGCCTCGCCCGCAACCGGCCTGGCCAGCGAACACAAAGCCCAACAAGCAGCCCTCGTGAACGAAGCGCTGAGCATCTGAGGATAAACAGATATGACAACCGAAGTCCGCGTACCCACCCTGGGCGAATCCGTGACCGAGGCCACCGTGGCCACCTGGTTCAAGAAACCCGGCGACTCCGTGTCAGCTGATGAAATGCTCTGCGAGCTGGAAACCGACAAGGTGACGGTCGAGGTGCCCTCGCCCGCGGCCGGCAAGCTGGCGGATATCGTCGCCCTGGAAGGCGAGACCGTCGGCGTCGACGCGCTGCTGGCAAATATCGCCGAGGCCGGCGCCGCGGGGCCGGAAACCGTGAAACCCAAGGCAAATGCCTCTGCCTCTGCCGCAGCGGCGCGGGCCGATGACGCCGCCGCCAGCACCGACATTACCGTGCCGGCGCTTGGCGAATCCGTCTCCGAAGCCACCGTCTCGACCTGGTTCAAGAAGGTCGGCGACAGCGTCGCGCAGGATGAAATGCTGTGCGAGCTGGAAACCGACAAAGTGTCGGTCGAGGTCCCGTCCCCGGCCGCCGGCGTGCTTGCCGAAATCACCGCCGCCGAGGGCGAGACCGTTGCCGCCGCCGCCAAGCTCGGCGTGATTTCCGGCGCAGCTCCGGCGGCGTCCGCCGCGCCCGCGGCGGAACCGGCCCCCTCCGCCGCCGCCGACGCTCCCGCCAGGGATGTGGCCAACGCCCCTTCCGCCGAAAAGGCGATGGCCGAGGCCGGGCTGAATGCCTCCGAGGTCGCCGGCAGCGGCCGCGACGGGCGCATCATGAAGGAAGACGTCGCCGCTGCCGTGGCTGCCGCCAAGGCCGCCCCGCCCGCCGCTCCGGCTCCGGCCCCCGCCCAGGTGCGCGGCCCGGTCACGGCTGACGATGCCGCGCGCGAGGAACGGGTGAAGATGACCCGCCTGCGCCAGACCATCGCCAAGCGCCTGAAGGACAGCCAGAACACCGCCGCCATGCTGACCACCTACAACGAGGTCGACATGACCGAGGTGATGGCGCTGCGCAACGAGTACAAGGAGCTGTTCCAGAAGAAGCACGGCGTCAAACTGGGCTTCATGTCCTTCTTCACCAAGGCCTGCTGCCACGCGCTGAAGGAGGTGCCGGAAGTCAACGCCGAGATCGACGGCACCGACATCGTCTACAAGAACTTCGTGCACATGGGCGTCGCCGCCGGCACCCCGACCGGGCTGGTGGTGCCGGTGATCCGCGATGCCGATGCGATGTCCTTTGCCGCGATCGAGAAAGCCATCGCCGAGAAAGGCGCGCGCGCCCGCGACGGCAAGCTCAGCATGGCCGAGATGCAGGGCGGCACCTTCACCATCTCCAACGGCGGCGTCTACGGCTCGCTGATGTCCTCGCCGATCCTGAACCCGCCGCAGTCGGGCATCCTCGGCATGCACAAGATCCAGGACCGTCCGATGGTGGTGAACGGCGAGATCAAGATCCGCCCGATGATGTATCTGGCGCTGAGCTACGACCACCGCATCGTCGACGGCAAAGGCGCCGTGACCTTCCTGGTCCGCGTCAAGGAAGCGCTGGAGGATCCGCGCCGTCTGCTGATGGATCTGTAACAGCATGAGCCAAGGCGAGACGAGAAAAAGCAGGTACGTCCTGAAGACCTACGCGGATCTTCCGCCCCGGCAACCAGCTCCGTCTCGCCGTTTCGCTGACTATCTATCCCGGTGGCAAAAGCTGCGAGAGAGCCATCCAAAGCACAAGCTTTTTGCAGAGCTTGTTGGTTGGCTGCTGATGGTTGCCTTTGCCTATTACGGAGCGGATACATTTTCAAACTACTACAAATGGGGAGCAGTTCTCCTGTTCGCCCTATTCGGTTGGGTGTTTCCTGTGTTTCGGGCAATTCAATGGCTGCGTATTCGAAATGCCGCAAAGTAGATTAGAGTACTTTGCAAAGTGCTGTGACGCGCAGGGGCAATTAGCCTTGACTGAGCGGGCGCATCCATGACCCTCCCACTCTGGGGCCTTGCCTGCCTCTCCATTCCTGCCCTGCTTCATATGAGTTGCGGCAGCTTCTTCCTGAAGTTTTCCGCCGGCAATACCTGGACCGCACGCCCGCGCGGCACGTCCGCTAGCCGCAGCGCGCTGGCAGGCTCGGCGCCGCGTGCGATTGTCAACGTCCTGGAGACCGCCCCGGTCTTCCTCAGCCCCGCGCTGGCGGCAAAACCGGCCAACCGCCAAAGCGCCCTGATCAGCGGTGGCCCCGCCGCGCGGCTTGCGGGGGGCTCCCGCGTGACTATTCACCTTTGCCCAAATACTCCGGGGGAGGCCCGCCAGGGCCGGGGGCAGCGCCCCCTCCCCGGCCCGCAACCCAAGAAACACCTCCAAGGCGGTGCACAGCTGGTGTACGCATGGTGCCCAGACGGCACCCCCCCGGCCCGCACCCAATTCTGACGAAAGGACTTCTTAATGGCATCTTATGACGTGATCGTAATCGGCGCCGGCCCCGGCGGCTATGTCTGTGCCATCCGCTGCGCCCAGCTGGGCCTCAAGACCGCCGTGGTGGAGGGCCGCGAGACCCTCGGCGGCACCTGCCTGAACGTCGGCTGCATCCCCTCCAAGGCGCTGCTGCATTCGACCCACCTGCTGCATGAGGCAGAGCACAACTTCGCCCATATGGGCCTCAAGGGCAAAAGCCCCTCGGTCGACTGGGACCAGATGAAATCCTACAAGGATGAGGTGATCAGCCAGAACACAAGCGGCATCGAGTTCCTGTTCAAAAAGAACAAGATCGACTGGATCAAGGGCTGGGCATCCATTCCGGCGGCCGGCAAGGTGCAGGTGGGTGATGAGATCCACGAGGCCAGGAACATCGTGATCGCCTCCGGCTCGGTGCCGGCCTCGATCCCGGGGGTGGAGATCGACGAGAAGATCGTGGTCTCCTCCACCGGCGCGCTGGAGCTGCCGAAGATCCCCAGGAAACTGACGGTGATCGGCGCCGGCGTGATCGGGCTGGAGCTGGGCTCGGTCTATGCCCGCCTCGGCGCCGAGGTGACGGTGGTGGAATACATGGACGCGGTCTGTCCCGGGATGGACAAGGACGTGCAGCGCTCGTTCAAGCGGATCCTGGAGAAGCAGGGCCTCAACATCATCCTCGGCGCCGCGGTGCAGGGGGTGGAGACCACCAAGACCAAGGCCAAGGTCAAATACCAGCCCAAGAAAGGCGGCGATGAGGTCACGCTGGACGCCGACGCGGTGCTGGTCGCCACCGGCCGCAAACCCTACAGCGAAGGGCTGGGGCTGGACGCCTTGGGCATCAAGATGACCGAGCGCGGCCAGATCGCCGCGGACGAACACTGGCGCACCAATATTCCCGGCATCTATGCCATCGGCGATGTGATCGAAGGCCCGATGCTGGCCCACAAGGCCGAGGACGAGGGCATGGCCGTGGCCGAGGTGATCGCCGGCAAGCACGGCCATGTGAATTATGGCGTCATTCCCGGCGTCGTCTACACCACGCCTGAAGTCGCCACCGTCGGCGCCACCGAGGACGCGCTCAAGGCCGAGGGCCGCAAGGTCAAGGTCGGCAAGTTCATGTTCATGGGCAACGCCCGCGCCAAGGCCGTGCATCAGGCCGAGGGCGGCTTTGTCAAGATCATCACCGACGCCGAAACCGACCGCATCCTGGGTGCGGCGATCATCGGCCCGGCGGCGGGCGACATGATCCACGAGCTGTGCGTGGCGATGGAATTCGGCGCCTCGGCCGAGGATGTGGCGCTGACCTGCCACGCGCATCCGACCTATTCCGAAGCGGTGCGCGAGGCCGCGCTGGCCTGCGGCGACGGCCCGATCCACAGCTGAACCGGGACCGCATCTCAGGAAAACACAAAAGGGCAGCTGCAAACAGCTGCCCTTTACTCTGTTCGCCGCCCGTTCCGCCAAGCGCCGCCGCAAAAGTTTTCTGAAAACTTTTGCCAAGGAAATTCTGAATTTCCTTGGATCAGCGGCCCGGAGGCGCAGCTACCACATGGTCTGTGCTGCCCTGGCGTCCCAGGCGTCGTCATAGGCGGCACCGCCCTCTTCGCCCGCGGTCTGCTCGGCCAGAATCTCGCCCATCGTGGGCAGGCCCGCGCTTTCGTCCAGCCCTTTCCAGGTGCCCGCCCGCAGCATCGCACGGGCGCATTGGCTGTAGATCTCGCCGATCTTGATCACGATCACCGTGGCGGGCTGCTTGCCGTGTTTTTCGAACCGCGCCCGCAAATCCGCATCAGCGGTCAGCCGCGCCACGCCGTTCACCCGCACCACATTGTTGGATCCCGGCACCAGGAACATCAGCGACACCCGCCCGTCGCGCACGATATTGCGCAGGGAATCCAGCCGGTTGTTGCCGCGCCAGTCGGGCAGCGCCAGGGTCTCGGGGTCCAGCTCCCGCACCACCGGGCCGTCGTCGCCGCGCGGGCTGCCGTCGGTGCCCTCGGGGCCGGCCGTGGCCAGCATGCACAGCTTCGACGCCATGATCCATTTGCGGTACAGCGGCGTCATCTGCCGTGCCACCTTGCGCAAGGAAGGCGCTCCCGGTTCCCCGTAAAGCGCCTCCAGCTCGTCACTGCTACTGATAAACTCCATCCGGCACAAACCCCGCTTCCCGCATCAATTCGTCGGACCGGTGCTCGATCCGCTGCTCCAGCCGGCGCATGAAGTCATTGCGGGGAATGCCGGGCTCCATCGGCTCCAGGAACTCGACCACCGCCAGGCCCGGCTTGCGCAGCAGCCCCTTGCGCGGCCAGAACAGGCCGACATTGGTGGCCGCGGGCACGCAGGGCCGCGCCAGCCCCTCATAAAGCACCGCAGTGCCCACCTTATAGGGTTTCTGCGCGCCCGGCACCACGCGGGTGCCCTGGGGATAGATGATCAGCTGGCCCGGCTCGCTGGTCTCGGCCGCGACGTCCTTGACCATCCTGGCGATCGCCGCGCCGCGCTTGCCGCGGTCCACCGGCACGCAGCCCAGCCGCTTGGCATAAAGGCCGATCACCGGCGTCCACAGCAGCTCGCGCTTCATGATGAACCGCGGCGACGGCGCCGCGTCGAAGATGATCAGGATGTCGAGAAAGCTCTGGTGCTTGGCGGCGATGATCACCTCGCCCTCCGGCACCGGGCCGCGCACTTCGGTGCGGATGCCGACCATCCAGCGCGCGGTCCACAGGATCCAGCGGGCATAGGTCTTGCAGGCGAATTTGGCGCCCCTGCGCGACACCGCGGCCCAGGGCGCGAACAGCAGCCCCAGCACCAGCATCGACACCGCCAGCTGCAGTTCAAAGACCACGGAGCGCAGCCATTGGACCGGGTTCTTCACGACAGTACTCCCAAACGTTTGGTGGCAGCGCGGGTGGTGGCGGCAAAGGCCACCAGCGCCCCCAGCGGCGGGATCAGCAGCGGCACCAGCCAGCCCCAGCCCTGAAAGCCGAGCCCGGTGAGAAAGCCGCCCTCATCCGAGGCTTGCGGCATCAGCAGGACCCCGATCATGCCCAGCGCCACCCCTGCGGCGGCGCCGGTCAGCGCCCGCAGGGTGAAGCGGCGGATGAAGGCCTGGGCGATATAGCTGTCCAGCGCCCCGACCAGACGCAGCACTTCAACCACCTGCGCATTGGCGGCCAGCGCCGCATTGGCGGCCAGGGTGATCATGGCCGCGGTGGCGCCGCCGATCAGCAGGATCGAGACCCAGGCCAGCCTGCGCAGGGCCCGCGCCGCGTCCACCAGCGGCGCACGCCAGCGGGTATGGTCGTCCAGCACCGCGCCCGGCACCTCGGCCTGCAGCCGCAAGCGCAGCCCGGCAGCATCATAGCCGGGATCATCGCCGGTCACCTCGATCAGCTGCGGCAGCGGCAGGCTGCCCGCGGGCAGGCTGGAGCCGAACCAGGGCGCCAGCAGCGCCGCCTGCTCCTCGCCGGTCAGCGCCCGCGCTGTGGCCACGCCCGGCGTCTGGCGCAGGATCTCAAGCGCCGCCTCGGTCTGGGCCGCGCGCTGCTCGGCCGGGGCATTGATGCGCAGAGTCGCAGCCCGCGCCAGCTCCGAGGCCCATTGGTCCGCCAGCCGCCCGGAGGCCATCGACAGCGCCAGGGCGAACACCGCGAGAAACCCCATGGCCGCCGCCACGAACAGGGTCAGATGGGCGGTGAAGCCGCTGGGCGGCACCACCCGGTTGGCCTGGGTGTCGCCCAGGATCAGCTTGCGCAGCCGGCCATCGGTCACAGGTCCGCTCCCGCAAGCTGCAGCTGCCGGCTGGAGATCCGCAGCACCCGCGCCTGCACCTGGTTCTTGGCGGCGCGGATCAGCGACAGGTCGTGGGTCGCGACCAGGATCGTCTTGCCCATCCGGTTCAGCTCCACCAGCAGCTGCAGCAGCCGCTGCGACATTTCCCAATCCACGTTGCCGGTGGGTTCATCGGCGATGATCACATCCGGCGACAGGATCACCGAGCGGGCCAGCGCCGCCCGCTGCCGCTCGCCGCCCGACAGTTCCGGCGGCAGCGCATGGGCGCGGTCCGACAGGCCGACCCAGCTCAGCAGCTCATGCAGATTGGCTTCCTCATGCGACAGCTCCCGCCCCGAGACCAGCAGCGGCAGGGCGATGTTCTCGACCACCGGCAGATGGTCGAGGAACCGGCAGTCCTGGTGCACCACCCCGACCCTGCGGCGCAGAAAGGCCATCTGGTCGCGGTCCAGCCCCTGCACATCCATGTTGAAGGCGCGCACCCGCCCCGCCGTCGGCGTCAGCGCGCCGTAGCAGAGTTTCAGCAGCGTGGTCTTGCCCGCGCCGGACGGACCGGTCAGGAAATGGAAGGAGCCCGGCGCCAGCTGCACCGACACGGCATTCAGCAGCTCGCCGCCGCCGTAATTGTAGCCCACGTTGTCCAGCTCGATCACTGCTGCCCCCTGATTGCGCCCCTTGGTGGCGCCCGGATGTTTTGCCCGAAGGCGCCAGCAGTTTCAATGGGGGCTCTGTTGCGCGGAAGCCGCCGCAGCGGGCCGGCTTGGCGCGCGGTGGCAATTGACACTTTCGCCAGGGGCCATGGCTGCATATAATCCACTGAAAAACAACCTGCCGCCTGCTGGCCGGCGGGATGGTGCCGAGGAGAGCAAGATGCGTCTGACCTGCCCGAATTGCGCAGCCCAGTACGAAGTGCCCGAGGATGTGATCCCTGACGAAGGGCGGGATGTGCAGTGCTCCAATTGCGGTCAGACCTGGTTCCAGGCTGCGGCCGGCGCCGCCGCAGCGGAAGCTGCGGCCGAAGACATCCCCGCGGCGGCAGCGTTTGAGGACACCTCTGCCGCAGCCGGCGACGATGCGCCGGACCAGGAAATCGCCGCTGGCACGCCTGAAGACGCCGCTGATGCCGCCGCTCAGGACGGGCCGGAACCGGCCGAGGCCGGGCAGGACGCTGATGGCAGGTCCGATGCCGGGGCCGGAGACGGGGCTGAATACGGCGCCGGTGACGAGGCCGAAGACGGCGCCGGCGAAGACGCGGATGAGCCGGAACCGCAGACTGGGGCCGCCGAAGACGACGCCGCGGCCGCGCCGCCGCAGCGGCAGCGCGGGCTGGATCCGGCCCTGTCGGACATCCTGCGCGAAGAGGCCGAGCGCGAAGCCTCGCTGCGCGCCGCAGAGGGCCAGAGCCTGGAAACCCAGCCCGGCCTGGGGCTGGAGGAAGCCACAGCGCCCGAAGATGAGGCCGCCCGCCGCAGCCGCCAGGCCCGCGACCGGATGGCGCGCATCCGCGGCGAGGACCCGCGCCAGCTGGCCGCCGCCGAAACCGGCTCGCGCAAGGAACTGCTGCCGGACATCGAGGAAATCAACTCCACCCTGCGCTCCGCGGGCAGTGCCGCACCTGCCCCGCAGACCGCCTCCGAAGAGCCTCCCCTGCGGCGCAGGAGCAGCTTTGCCCGCGGCTTTTCGCTGTCGCTCATTGCCGCGCTGGTGATGGTCATGGTCTATGACAACGCGCCCCTGATTGCGGAAAAACTGCCGCAGGCGGATCCGGCGCTCAGCAGTTATGTCGGCTGGGTGGATCAGGCGCGGCTGTGGCTGGATGGCCAGGTCAAGTCCCTGACAAGCGTGCAGTAACCCCGTCTTGCAGTAACCCCGTCTTGCAGTCACCCGGCCTGCCGGGCTCTCGCTTGCGGCGGCGGCAGGTCTCCGGGCACCATTGGCGGGCCCGGCCTCAGAACCGGCCTCAGAACCGGTCCAGCAGCCGCTGCAGGTAGCTGCGTTCGCGCTCGCTGCGCTCTCGTTCACCGGCCCGGCGGCGGATATCCTCAAGCAGATCCCAGGCCCGGCGGTAGGCACCGCCTTCCCCCACCTTGCCGCCATCGTCAACGGAGCCGTTGCTGCCCCGGCCCAGCGGATCCAGCCGCTCGCCGCGGGCATTGGCCGAGGGCTGCCCCTGGCCGGTCTGCTGGCCGTCCTGCTGCTGCTGCGCCAGCGCCTCGCCGAGGCTGCGCATGCCTTCGCGCAGCGCCTCCATGGCTTCCGACTGCTGGTCGATGGCCTCGGCCATGTCGCCGCCGCGCAGTGACTCTTCGGCCCCCTCCATGGCACGGCCCGCCCGGTCCAGCGCTTCGCGCGCCGCGTCGCCGGCCCCGCCGCCCAGATAGGGCAGCCCGTCGCGCTGGCGCTGCAGCTGCTGGCGCAGCGCCTGCTGGCGGTCCGCCAGGGACCCGCTGCCGCCCGGCTGCTCGCGGCCATTGGGGCCGGAACCTTCGGGATTGCGGCTCTCGGCGCCTTCATTGCCCTGCCCGTCCTGGCCGCTGCTGCCGCCCTGGCCGCCCTGGTGGCTCTGGCCGCGGCCCAGGCCGCCGTCACGGCCCTCGTTGCCCTGGCTCTCGCCGCTGCGGGCACCGGGGTTGAACTGTTCCTGAAGGTCGCGGAAGGCCTGGTCCGACAGCCCCTGCTGTTCGCGCAGGGTCTCGCCCAGCCCCTCCATTGCCTGGCGGCCCTCGCTGCCGTCGCCCTGGCCCTGCTGCGAGCGGGTCATCCGCATGTTCTCCATCATCTGCTGGAATTCACGCAAAGCCTGTTCGGCTTCCGCCATGCGGCCCTGTTTCATCAGTTCCTGAATGCGGTCCATCATCGCCTGCAGGTCGTCCTGGCTCAGGGTCATCATGTCCTCGGGCATTTCGCCCGGCTCCAGCATCTGCCCGTCGGCCTCGGCCTGCCGGCTCAGCTGGCGCAGGTAATCCTGGGTCGCTTCGCGCAGATCCTGCATCAGCCGGGCAATCTCCTGCTCGCTGGCGCCGTCGCGCATGGCCTGGCTCAGCCGCTCCTGCGCCCGGCGCATCCGCTCCAGCGCATCGCCCACGTCGCCTTCTTCCAGCTGCATCGCCAGATCCCAGAGCGCCGCGGCGATATCCGTCTGGACGGGTTCCGCGATGGTGCCCTGCACCGTGCCGCCTTCCAGCCGCCGCAGAATGGCGCGAAGCCGCAGGTAGGCGCCGTAGTCACGGAACAGGCCCGCCGGGCGGTGGCTCAGCGTGCGCAGGATCTGCGCCACCCGCGGCGCATTGCCACGGGCCCACAGAAGGTCGCGGCGCTGTTCGATCACTGCAGCCGCCAGCGGATCAAAGAACCGGCGGGTGGCAAGATCCGTCCCGAAGCCGGCGGCCGCGGCGGACTGGCCGGCCTCGTCCGCCGCCGAGAAGGTGAAAACCACTGGCAGGTTGGCCCAGGGATGGCGGGCAAAATCCTCAATCAGCTTTTCGGTGAACTCCTTGCGGGACCCGGACAGCGGCAGCGGCAGATCCAGCTCCAGCGCCGCGCGCGGGTCGGGATCCGCGGCCAGCCCGTGGCGCCGGTCCACCGCCGCCAGGTCAAGGGTGATCCGCACCTGCCCGCCGGCCACGCCGTAATCATCCCGGGCGCTGAAGGCCAGCGAAGTGAATCCGTCGTCTTCCAGCTCGGGCCGGCCGGCCACCGCAATCTTGGGCGGATGATCCGGGATCACCTCCACCTGCCAGCTGCGGCCGCCGCTGCCCTCGATGGCAAAGCCGCCGTTGCGGGCCGCATCGAACTCCATGGCGCCGTCTGGCGGCGGCGGCTGATCCGCGCCGGAGCCCGAGACGCTTTCGGACAGGGTCAGCGCGCCTGCCTCGCCGTAGAACCGCAGGGTGACACGGCTGCCCTCGGGCAGTGTCAGCCTGCCTTCGGGCTGATCGTTCAGGTACAGGACCGGCAGGCGGGTATAGGCGGGCGGCTCTGCCCAGCCCTCCCACGCCGGCCCGGTGAGGGCGGCGGTGCCGTCAGATCCCAGCTCCCGGACCGAGGCCACCTGCCAGATCGAGCCGAACAGCAGCGCCACCGCCAGGAACAGCCCCGCCGCATAGCGCAGCGCATAGGGATCGGCTGCAGCGACATTCAGATCCGGCCGCGGCGCCTTGGCATGTGCCGCGGCCCCGGCCATCCGGCGCTGATGGGCCTGCCAGAGCCCGACAGAAGCGGCATCCCCGGCGCCGATGGCCTGAGTGTCCAGCAAGGCAGTGACCGGACGGCCCGGCAAGGTCTCGTCCAGACGCTGCAGCGCTTCGGTCCGGGCGGGCCACCGGAACCGCCAGGCGCCCCAGCCAAAGGCCGCCGCCGCCGCAATCAGCGCCGCCATCGCACCGGTCCAGACCACGGTTTCCGGCAGCAGCAGGTGCAGCCCCAGCATCAGCGCCGCCAGCACCGTCATCAGCACCGACGCCAGCGGCCAGAAGGCGCGCATGGCGCGTTCGGCCACCAGACCCGCCCGCGTCAAGGCCAGGGGCCAGCGCAGGTGTTTCAGAACCGGATCGGCACGTCTGTCAAAGGGCATTCGGGCCTCATGCTAGGATGGCCCGCGCCGGATCGCGTCAGAGCCACTCGGGGATGGTATCGCGGTTTATCATTTCGTCAAAGGTGGGACGTGCGCGGATAACCGCGAATTGATCCCCATGCACCAGCACTTCCGGGATCAGGGGGCGCGAGTTGTACTCGCTGGCCATCACCGCGCCATAGGCGCCGGCGCTGCGGAATGAGACCAGATCGCCCGCGGCCAGCGGCGGCAGATCGCGCTGCTTGGCAAAGGTATCGCCGGTCTCGCAAACCGGGCCGACAATGTCGTAAGGCTGGCTTTCGGTGCCTGCCGCGGGTTCCTCCACCGGCACGATATCGTGATGCGCCTCATACATTGCCGGGCGGATCAGGTCGTTCATCGCCGCATCCAGGATCAGGAAATCGCGCCCCTCGCCCGATTTCACGTAGATCACCCTGGAGACCAGCTGGCCCGCGTTGCCCGCAATCAGCCGGCCCGGCTCGATCTCGATCTCGCAGCCCAGGTGGCCGAGGGTGTCCTTGACCATCCGGCCGTATTCCACCGGCAGCGGCGGCGCGGTGTTGGAGCGCTCATAGGGAATGCCGAGGCCGCCGCCCAGATCCAGGCGGCGGATGTCGTGGCCGTCGGCGCGCAAGACCCCGGTCAGCTCCGCCACCTTCTGATAGGCCAGCCGGAACGGCTCCAGCTCGGTCAGCTGCGAGCCGATGTGGACGTCGATGCCGACCACCTCCAGCCCCGGCAGCGCCGCGGCGCGGGCATAGACCCCGCGGGCGCGGGCAATCGGGATGCCGAACTTGTTCTCGGATTTTCCGGTGGCGATCTTGGCGTGGGTCCTGGCATCCACGTCCGGGTTGACCCGGATGGTGATCGGCGCCACGGTGCCCAGCTCCTGCGCCACCGCACTGATCACTTCCATTTCCGGCTCGGATTCGACGTTGAACTGGCGGATGCCGCCGCTCAGCGCCACGCGGATCTCCCCGGCCGTCTTGCCGACGCCGGAAAACACGATCCGCTCGCCCGGAACACCCGCCGCCTTGGCGCGCAGGTATTCGCCCTGGCTGACCACATCCATGCCGGCACCAGCCTGCGCCAGGGTCTTCAGGATCGCCTGGTTGGAGGCCGCCTTCATCGCAAAGCAGACCAGGTGATCGGTGCCCTCCAGCGCCTCGTCGAACAGGCGGAAATGGCGCAGCAGCGTGGCGGTGGAATAGACATAGAACGGGGTGCCCACCGCCGCGGCGATCTCGGAGATGGGAACGTCTTCGGCGAAAAGCGCGCCGTCGCGGTAGAGAAAATGGTCCATGACCCCGCGTTTAGGGCAAAACGGGCAGACGGATCAAATGATTCCGGCTTGGGCCGCGCCGCTGCAGCAAAGCAGCGCTCCCGCCCGCCGCAGACGCATCAAAGATGCGACCGCGCCCGTTGGGCCCAGCGCCGCGCTGGCGCGCGGCGGGGGTCGCGCATCCGGGCAAAGAAGACGCGCAGCCTGCCCCTTCTTCTTTGCAAAAATACTCACTGCGCGGCGGCCGCGGCAAACGCATCGCAGATGGTGTTGCGCAGCCTGCGCACGCCCCTGTCACGCTATCTTAGGCCCGGTTCGGCATTGTGGCTCCTGATCGCGGTCACCCGCCGGGCCTGACACCCCCGGCACCTTGGAACAGGGCCCCTTGGCAGGGGCACGCAGAGATAACGTTGAGCGTGCGGGAGGAACCTCCCGTCCCGCCTCCGCCCCTTGGCGGCGCCGCCATTCCTTGCCGCTGAAGATCAGCGCATCAGAAACAGCACAGGCTGAACAGCACTGCAGCGGACAGCTTCCGCCCGGGCCAATCGGCCGGACGGGCCCTGCCCGTGTTCTCAGAAAGTACCCGACACACCGACCCGGCCATAGCCGGAAACCGTAACCCCGGTTGCGGCGGGTTCCTGCTTTTGCAGCGGTTTGGTTGCCGAAGCCCCGGTGTCGCAGGCCGCAAGGCCGGTCAGGGCCAGAATCACAACGGCAGCTTTCATCGCAATATCCCCAAAGAAAAACCGCCCCGGCAGTCTGCGGGGGCGGTTCCGAAGTGGTGCTTCAAGAGCAAGGCGTCAAGTGCAAGGGCCGCTAGAACCCCAGGAACACACTGACCGGCCCCTTGTGCAGCCCGACCGCGCCGCCCACGTGAACACCGCTGCCGCCCACGCCGACACCGGCGTTCAGGGTCGGCTGCACCGGCTCGCCGTCCGCTCCGCAGGCAGCCAGCAGCGCCAGCCCCAGCAAAGCAAAGATCATGTTGCGCATTGTCTGCCTCCTTGCCGCAAATGCGGCCTTCAACGGGCGGCCATCACCAGGCGGCCCTCACCAGACGGCCTTCACCGGGCGGCCCTGCGGCCTCAGCCTGCCAGGACGTCCTGCCAGCGGGCGATCTGCGCGCGCACCTGGGCGGGCGCGGTGCCGCCGTAGGACATGCGCGAGTTTACCGAGTTTTCGACGCCGAGCACAGAGAAGATGTCTTCGGTGATGCCTTCGTGAACGCCCTGCATGTCCGCCAGCGTCAGGTCCGGCAAATCGCAGCCGCGGCTTTCGGCCATCGCCACCAGGGTGCCGGTGACATGGTGGGCATCGCGGAACGGCACCTTGAGCACCCGCACCAGCCAGTCGGCGAGGTCGGTTGCGGTGGAAAAGCCCGAGCCCGCCGCCGCCGCCAGGCTCTCGCGGTTGGCGCTCATGTCACGCACCATGCCTTCCATCGCCGCCAGCGCCAGCATCCAGTTGTCGGCGGCGTCGAACACCTGCTCCTTGTCCTCCTGCATGTCCTTGGAATAGGCCAAGGGCAGCCCCTTCATCACCATCATCAGCGCGGTGTTGGCGCCAAAGATCCGGCCCACTTTGGCGCGGATCAGCTCGGCCGCGTCGGGGTTCTTCTTCTGCGGCATAATGGACGAGCCGGTGGAGAAACGGTCGGACAGGGTCACGAAACGGAACTGCGCCGAGGACCAGATCACCAGCTCTTCGGCAAAGCGGCTGAGGTGCACGGCGCTGATCGAGGCGGTGCTGAGGAACTCCAGCGCAAAGTCGCGGTCGGAAACCGCATCCAGCGAGTTTGCCGCCGGGCGGTCAAAGCCCAGCGCCGCCGCGGTCATCTCGCGGTCGATCGGGAAGGAGGTGCCGGCCAGCGCCGCTGCCCCCAGGGGCGATTCGTTCATGCGTTTGCGGGCATCGCGCACGCGGCTGAGGTCACGGCCGAACATCTCGACATAGGCCATCATGTGGTGGCCCCAGGTCACCGGCTGCGCGGTCTGCAGGTGGGTGAAGCCCGGCATCACCCAATCGGCGCCGGCCTCGGCCTGCGACAGAAGCGCGCGGATCAGCGCCAAGAGGCCCGATTCCGCCGCGTCCAGCTGGTCGCGCACCCACAGCTTGAAATCGGTCGCGACCTGGTCATTGCGCGACCGGCCGGTGTGCAGACGGCCCGCAGGCGCGCCGATGATCTCCTTCAGCCGGGCCTCAACATTCATGTGAATGTCTTCCAGCGCTGTGGAAAACTGGAAAGTTCCCGCCTCGATCTCTGACAAAACGGTGAGCAGCCCTTCCCGAATGGCCTCGGCATCATTATCCGTAATGACGCCTGTTGCGGCGAGCATCGCCGCATGGGCCCTGGAGCCGGCAATGTCCTGGGCTGCCATCCGCTTGTCGAACCCGATCGAGGCATTGATCGCCTCCATGATCGCGTCGGGACCGGCGGCAAAGCGGCCGCCCCACATCTGGTTCGAGGATTGATCTGTCATGGTGTGGAACCCCGGAGATAATATGCGTCTGTTTCGTCAGCTTTCCCTTTATATGGCCCTGACCTTGGGTGCAAATGCGGCCTTTGCCGCGGATCAGGCGCAGCTGGAGGCCCTGCGCGACGGCTCGCTCAAGAAGCTGGTGGTGCATGCCGAGCCGCGGGATGTGTCCGCGGCCGCCTTCCAGCTGGAAGACGAACAGGGCACCGCAACCCTCGCCGACTACAAGGGCAAGGTGGTGCTGCTGAACTTCTGGGCCACCTGGTGCGCCCCCTGCCGCAAGGAGATGCCGCAGCTGGAGGAGCTGCAGCAGGAGTTCGGCGGCGATGATTTCCAGGTGCTGACCATCGCCACCGGCCGCAATTCGCCCGCCGGCATCCGGAAATTCTTTGACGAGAACGGTATTGCCAGCCTGCCCCGCCACCAGGACCCGAAACAGGCGCTGGCCCGCGAGATGGCGGTGATCGGCCTGCCGATCACGGTGCTCCTGGACCGCGACGGCAACGAGGTGGCGCGGCTGCTGGGCGATGCCGAGTGGAATTCGGACAGCGCCAAGGCGATCATCAAGGCGATGATCGGCGAGGCTGAGGGGTGATGACGCCATGCCCTGCGGACTCCCATAGGTCCTTGGGATCCGCAATTATGCAGCGCAATGTGATCTTAAGGCCTTAAACCGCAACTGTTTTTACAGATTCGACTGGCCTATGGCTCTTTGCCGTTAATGGCGCCGATGTAGCCGCCGTATGACACCACAAAGTCCACCTGTTCATCTTCACCAAATAAATACATAGCCTCTCCTTTCTCAATTTTCCCGTCACTTGCTGCAACGACAGGAAACCAGACAGAAGCCCAGCGGGTTTTAGTGCCAGGTATACCCGTCCATTCGGCTACTAAATTGCCATATTTACAGCTGACCAAATCAATGGCAGCCCGCCCCTCACCGTCTACTGGAATTGCCAAGGTTGCAGGGGTCTCAAAACGGGCCTGAAATTCCGCGCCCTTGATCCTGCACGACGCAATGACTGGTGAAGTAGAGCCGGAACGCTTTTCATCTGACCGGAAAGCCACTTGGCGCGTTGCTTTACCTCTGGGTGCAGGGCGGTCCGCTTCGAGGAAAGGAGCTGGCACAAGCGGCTCAGGCTCCGGCAGTGGCGCGCAAGCCGCTAAGCCAGCTGAGGTCACTACACAGGCAGCTTTGACCGCGTGTTTGGAACTGAAATGAGAAAAGCTCAACAATCCATCCTTCAACTCAGGTTTGCATTTCGAATACAAAGCATCCGGCAACATTGAATGTCCACCACATTTCAATATTGGATGTTCCTAGCCCGACGGCCATCGCTCTCACCCTGCAGTTCATCCCGGCGTGATCCCCGCTCATTTCGCGCTACGTCATTCTTGAGGGACGTCCCTAAGAGGCGCCCGCTTGTAGGGTGGAGAGTGAAATGAAACCTGTTGTGTTACTGATTGGCAAGCTGCCGCATGTGATTGGCAATGTCGCAGAGCAGCTTGACCATCTGCCGATTCAATGGCTGGGCGCGCATGACCAGCCGGAAGTGGTGCGCCAGTTGGAAAACGAGCCGCGCATCGAATGCGTGATCATGGGGGCCGGGCTGGATGACCAGATCCGCGGCGATCTCATCGGCATCATTGCCGCGCTCAGGCCGGATGTCTGCATCCACCTCAAGGACCGCGCCTCCGGGCCGGAGGGGCTGGTGCCCTTTGTCGAACGGGTGGTGCAGATCCAGGTGCTGGCACGGCCGCGCACCGCTGCGATGGCGGGCTAGCGGCGGGCGGCGGGCCGCCCGGCGCTTGACCCCACGCCACCTTTGACAGCCTTCCCGCGGGCCGCCAAGCTGCCCGCGGGAGGACGTGATGCCGCTTGACTTGCTGCTGGCCCTGGTCGCGGGCGGGATATCCGCAATTGCCGCGCTGCTGCATCTGGCCGGGTGCTCCCGGCAGATGGTTCTGGGCCCTGAAACCGCCCGCGCGACCTGGCTGCGCCACTTTCCCCAGGATCCCCCTGCCAGGGTGCTGCCGGCCGCCAGCGGCCAGGCCGCGCTGGTCCTGACCGGCAGCGGCGCCGGTCTGCTCTGGGCTTTCGGCGCCGGCACCGCGGGCCGCCATCTGTCCGGATGCAGGATCCGCGAGACCGCCACCGGGCTGCGGTTCGACTTCAACGATTTCGCGGCCCCCGGCCTCTCCCTTACCCTGCCGGAAGGCGAGCGCCGGGCATGGCTGGCCCGGATCGCAACCGCGGCGGAGGCCGCATGAGCGGACCGGTTTCCTACCCTGACGCGACCCAGCTGGCGGTGCCGTTCTTCATCGCCGCGATCCTGGCCGAGTTCCTGTGGATTGCCCTGACGCGGCGCGGCGGGCGGTATGAAACCCGCGATGCCGTGACCTCGCTCATCATGGGCGCGGGCAGCGTCGCGGAGGGTCTGCTGCTGGGCTTTCTCGCCTGGGGTTTCCTGATGATGCTGTGGCAGATCACGCCCTTGGACATGGGCACCTCGCTCTGGGCGGTGCCGGCGTGTTTCGTGCTGGATGATCTGCGCTACTACTGGGTGCACCGGTTCGGCCACCGGGTGCGCTGGGTCTGGGCGTCGCACGTGAATCACCATTCCAGCCAGCATTACAACCTGACCACCGCGCTGCGGCAGACCTGGACCGGCACCTTCACCTTCATGATGGCGGTGAAGGCGCCGATGGTGCTGCTGGGCTTCCACCCGGCGCTGGTGCTGTTCTGCGGCGGCCTCAACCTGATCTACCAGTTCTGGATCCACACCGAGGCGATCACCCGGCTGCCGCGCTGGTTCGAGGCGGTGATGAACACCCCCAGCCACCACCGCGCCCACCACGGCAGGAACCCGCGCTATCTGGATTGCAACTATGCCGGCGTGTTCATCATCTGGGACCGGATGTTCGGCACCTTCGTGCCGGAACAGGACCACGACCGGCCCGATTTCGGCCTGGTGCACAACATCGCCACCTTCAACCCGCTGCGGGTGGCCTTTCATGAATGGGCGGCTCTTTTCAAGGACATGGCCCAGCCCGGGCTGAGCTGGAAACAGCGGCTGCTCTATGCCTTTGCGCCGCCCGGCTACAGCCATGACGGCAGCCGCGGGACCTCGGCCCGGATCAAGGCCGGCCATCTGGCGCGCCACCCCGAAGACGCCGGCACCCCCGGCTTCGGCGGCTGAGGCCGGGGCGCCCGAGGCAAATCATTCAAATGCGATCTTTAATTCCGCCTCAACCCTTTTGCCTGAAGCTGCGGCAAGGATCATACTGTGTCACAACTTTGCCGGAACAGGGCCGCAGCAGCACATGAACAGACAACACCCCCTTGCAGATCTGCCCGAAGGCTCCGAAAACCCGCTGAACGCGGCAGTGGCCGGCCGCGACCGGTCGACGCTGGATATGGTGGCCGAAGCGGTGCGGCACGATCAGACCGTGCTGGCCTACCAGCCCGTCATGCAGGCAATGGCACCGCATGGCGTCGCCTTTTACGAAGGATACATCCGGGTGCTGGACCCGACCGGGCGGGTGATTCCCGCCCGCGAGTTCATGCATGTGGTCGAGGACAAGGAAATCGGCCGCGAACTGGACTGCCTGGCGCTGCAGCACGGGTTGCGGGCGCTGGAAAAATCCCCGCATATCCGGCTGTCCGTCAACATGTCGGCCCGCTCCATCGGCTATCAGCGCTGGACCCGGGTGCTGGCAAGCTTCCTGAAACGCGACCCCGCCCTGGGCGAGCGGCTGGTGCTGGAAATCACCGAGGCGTCGGCCATGGCGGCACCGGAGCTGGTCACTGATTTCACCGGCCGGATGCAGCAGCACGGGATTGCCTTTGCGCTCGACAATTTCGGCGCCGGCACCACCGCGATCGGCCATTTCCGCCAGTTCTTCTTTGACGCGGTCAAGATCGACGGCCAGTTTGTGCGCGGTATTCACGCCAACCACGACAACCAGGCGGTTGTCCGGGCCCTGGTCGGGATTGCCAAGCAGTTTGACATGTTCATTGTCGCGGAATCGGTGGAAAGCCGGGAAGATGCTGAATTCCTTGTTGAAAACGGCGTCGACTGCCTGCAGGGCTTTCTGTTCGGCGCACCGTCCGTTGCACCGCCCTGGATCGAGTCCATGAAACAGCGCCAGCAAACAGGCTGAAGGCGGCTGGCAGCCGCCGCAAGGCTGCGCAGGAAAACGGCAGGAAAGCGGTGCAGCAAGTTCTTGCGCCTGAGCCGGTGCCTCCGCCTGTTCCGGTGCCTCCGCACGGTCCGCTTTCGGGGCATGCCGCCCGCTTGGCCCGCTCCGGGGCGGCCGCCGCCGCGCTCCCGCCCGCCGCCGGCTGCGGTGCCCCTGCTCATCCCCGGTCTTGACAGAGCCGGTCCGATTTGCCTAAGTCGCGGCCATTCTGGTCCGGCTGGGAAACCACCCGGTTAATAGGGAACACGGTGCGGTGTAGCCAAAAGGCGCCAAATCCGTGACTGCCCCCGCAACTGTGAGCGGAGAGCAATGCTGCGATATGCCACTGCCCCCAGGGGCGGGAAGGCGCGGCAACGCCTCGACCCGCGAGTCAGGAGACCTGCCAGGATGATCACCCTATCCCGGTGCGGGGCGCGCCGCAGATAACGGATTTCCGTAGTGGTGGCAGTTTTCACCGTCTGCGGGGGCAATGCCTTTCAAAGACCCAAATTCGAACATGCTGCCCGCCCCGGGCAGCCGCTTGGCCTGTGCGTGCTGCGCGGGCCGGGAGGAATGGAATATGCGCAAGGCAACCCTGTCCCCGATCGCCTCACTGGCCGCCGCCCTGGCCGCCGTCCCCGCCATCGCAACCGCCCAGGACGCGGAGATCACCGATCTGGGCGAAATCATCGTCTCCGGCGGCTTCACCCCGGTCGAGGCGCAGAAATACGGCCGCGCCGTCTCGGTCCTGACCAGCGAAGAGATCGAAGACCGCGGCATCAGCACCGTTCAGGACGCGCTGCGCTCGGTTCCCGGCCTGATGGTGAGCGGCTCCGGCGACAGCTTCACCCAGGTCCGCATCCGCGGCGCCGAAGCCAACCACACGCTGATCCTGATCGACGGCGTCGAGGCCTCGGGCGGTGACAGCGAATACTTCCTCTCCGGCCTGGACACCGCCAATATCGAGCGCATCGAGGTGCTGCGCGGCCCGCAGTCGGTGTTCTACGGCTCCAACGCCTCCGCCGGCGTGATCAACATCATCACCAAGACCGGCGGCATCGGCACCGAATACGGCGGCAGCGCCGAGGCCGGCACCGACGGTTACCGCGCCTCGGCGCGGGTTTCGTCGCGGACCGGACGCGGTGGTATCGCCTTCAGCTTCGCCCATGATAACGACGACGGCTTTGACGCTTCCGGCGACGGCGGCGAAGAAGACGGCATCCGCCGCAATACCCTGCAGCTGAAGGGCGATTTTCTGGCCACCGGCCGGCTGAAGCTCGGCTTCAACTTCCGCTCCTCGGATGAGCGCTATGACAGCGACAGCACGTCTTTCACCGCGGCGGATGCGGCCAGCTATGTCGTGGACGATCCGGCGCAATTCAGTGACCGCGATGAGCAGCTGGCCCAGGTCTATGGCGAGCTGGACACTCTGGGCGGCCGCCTGACGCACCGGCTGTCGCTGGAGCGCACGGACTTTGACCGCTCCCTCAACGGCGGCACCCCGACCGAGACCAGGACCGAAGCGGCGAAGTACCTGCTGAGCTTCGGCCTGGACGGGCAGCCCGCAGACAAGGCGGAGCATCTGCTGAACGCAATGCTGGAATGGGAAGAGGATTCCAGCAGCTCCAACCCGGCCTTTGTGCGCGAAACCAAGTCGATTGCCCTGGAATACCGCGGCAGCTTTGCCAATGGCCTGGACCTGCAGCTGGGGGTGCGCCACGACAGCAACAGCGTCTTCGAAGACGCGACCAGCTGGACCGCCAGCGCCTCCTATACCTTCGCAGGCAGCGGCGTGCGCCTGCACAGCTCGGCCGGCACCGGCATCGTGAACCCCTCCTACTTTGAGCTGTTCGCCAACAGCACCTTTGGCGCCACCACCTACCTTGGCAACCCGGACTTGCAGCCTGAGGAAAACCGCAGCTTCGATTTCGGGGTTGAGGTACCGTTGCTGCAGGGGCGCGGGCGGGTTGACGCAACCTATTTCGATGAGACGCTGACGGGCGAGATCGAGAGCTACATGGTGAATGCAACCACGTTCTCCTACCGCAACCAGGCCGGCGGCAGCGACCGCAAGGGTGTCGAGCTGGCGGCCAGCCTGGACGCCACCGATGCCCTCGATCTGCGCCTCTCCTACACCTATCTGGACGCCACCAACCCCAATGGCTCGGTCGAGATCCGCCGCCCGGAGCATGAGTTGCTGCTGAGCGCCACGCTTGACACCTTCAACGGCCGCGGCTCGGTTGCTGCCGATATCCGCCATGTGGCAGGCAACTGGGACAGCCAGTTCTTCGGCGCCTTTGCCACCGCCGAGCTGCCGGACTACACCACCGTGAATGTGGCGGCCCAGTATGAGCTGACGGATAACGTGGTGCTGACCGGGCGCGTCACCAACCTGTTCGACGAGGACTACGCGGACGTCTGGGGCTACGCCAAGCGCGGCCGTGCGGCCTATGTTGGCGTCAGAGCCTCGTTCTGATCCATGCTCCGTCTGCCCGGCATAGCCCTTGCCCTCCTCTGGGCCGCCGCCGCCGCCTGTGCCGGGCCGTCGCGCGTGGTCACCATGAACCTTTGCGCCGACCAGCTGGCGATGATGCTGGCGGGCCCCGGCCAGCTGGCCTCGGTGTCCTATATCGCGCGGGATGCCCGTGCCTCGGCCATGGCAAAGGAGGCCTTGGCCTATCCCGTCAATCACGGGCTGGCCGAGGAGATCTATCTCCTGCAGCCGGATCTGGTGATTGCCGGTGCGTATTCCACCCCGGCCACCACCGACATGCTGCGCCGCCTTGGCGTGCCGGTGGCGGTGTTCCAGCCCGCCCGCTCGCTGCAGGATGTGCGGGCGCGGATCCTGCAGATGGGTGAGGCCCTGGGCCGCGAGGCGGCCGCCCGCCGGCTGCTGGCGGACTATGACCAGCGGCTGGCCGCGCTGCAGAACACCGGGCCGGCGGCGCCGCGCGCCGCGCTTTATGCCGCCAACAGGTTCACCTCCGGCAGCCTGACCCTGGCGGGCCGGATCCTGCAGGCGGCGGGGCTGCGCAACATCGCGGATGAGCTGGGCTATGCGCACTCCGGCCATCTGCCGCTGGAACTGCTGGCGATGGCGGATCCCGATCTTCTGATCGGCACCTCGCCCTATCCGCGCGGCTCGCGCAGCGAGGAGATCCTGCTGCATCCGGCGGTGCGCCGTCTGGCGGCGCGCAGCGGTGCCGGGCGGATCCGCGATGCCGACTGGGTCTGCGGCACCCCGCATGTCCTGCGGGCGGTGGCGGCGCTGGCGGAGCAACGCCGCATTTATCTGGAACGAAAGGACCCGGAATGACCCGGCTGATGCTGACCCTTGCCACCGCGGTTCTGGTGCTGTTTCCGGTCTCGCTCGCCGTCGGGCCGGCCGATGCGGGCATCGGCGCCAGCCTGGCCGCGCTGTTTGACGAGAGTTACGGCCCGCTGACCCTGGTGATGCGCGAAATCCGCCTGCCGCGGGCGCTGCTGGCGGTGATCATCGGCGCAGGGCTGGGGCTGGCCGGGGCCGCCATGCAGGGCTACCTGCGCAACCCGCTGGCGGAACCGGGGCTGATCGGGGTGTCTTCCTCGGCGGCGCTGGGGGCGGTGCTGGCGATCAATACCGGGCTGGCGGCCACCGCCGCGCTGGGGCTGCCGCTGGCGGCACTGGCGGGGGCCTTGGCAGGCGTGTTTCTGGTGATGGCGCTGGCCGGGCCGCAGGGCGGCTCGCTGACGCTGATCCTGGCGGGGATTGCGGTCTCGGCGATGGCGGCGGCGCTCACCTCGCTGGTGCTGAATCTCTCGCCCAACCCCTTTGCCGCCAATGAGATCGTGTTCTGGATGATGGGTTCGCTGGCCGACCGCTCGATGCTGCATGTCTGGCTGCTGCTGCCCTTTGCGCTGAGCGGCGGCGCCATCCTGCTGATGCTGGCGCGGGGGCTGGATGCGCTGACCCTGGGCGAGGATGCGGCCCGGACCATGGGGTTGAACCTGAACCGGCTGCGGCTGCTGCTGGTGGTCGGGACGGCCAGCGTGGTCGGCGGCGCCACGGCGGTGGCCGGCGCCATCGGCTTTATCGGCCTGGTGGTGCCGCATATCCTGCGCCCCCTGGCCGGCGGCCAGCCGTCGCGCCTGCTGTGGGCCTCGGCACTGGGCGGCGCCATCATGCTGCAGCTGGCCGACATCGCGGTGCGGCTGATCCTGCCGTCGCGGGACCTGAAGCTCGGGGTGGTCACCGCCTTGGTCGGCGCCCCCCTGTTCCTGCATCTCATCTGCAAGACGCGGAAAGGACTGGCATGAGCGTGCTTTCGGTCGGAAACCTCTCGGTCACCCTGCGGAACCGCCCGGTGCTCCGCGATGTGTCCTTTGACATCCGGGCAGGCGAGTTTGTTGGCCTGCTGGGCCCGAACGGAGCGGGGAAAAGCAGCCTGATGCGCGCGGCGCTGGGGCTGATCCCGTCGCGGGGCCGCAGCTCGCTGGCGGAAATGACGGCCGCAGACCGCGCCCGGGCCGCCGCCTGGATGCCGCAGTCGCGCGAGATCGCCTGGCCGGTTCCGGTGGAGCGGCTGGTGGCGCTTGGCCGCCTGCCGCATCTGCCGCGGGGGCTGCGGCTGCCGCCGGGCGATCAGGCACGGGTGGATCAGGCCATCGCCCGCATGGGGCTGGAGCCGTTCCGCCAGCGTGCCGCCTCGCGCCTGTCCGGCGGCGAGCAGGCCCGCGCCCTGATCGCCCGCGCACTGGCGCAGGACACGCCGCTCCTGATGGCGGATGAGCCGGCTGCCGGGCTGGATCCCGCGCATCAGATCTCCGCCATGGAGGTCTTTGCCGCCCTTGCCCGCGAAGGCCGTGCGGCGCTGGTGTCGCTGCACGACCTGGGGCTGGCGGCGCGCCACTGCACCCGGCTGATCCTGCTGGCCGAAGGCGGCATTCTGGCTGACGGGCCGCCCGCCGAAGTGCTGACACCGGCGCTGATGGCCCGCGCCTTCGGCATCTCGGTCTGGCATGAAGCCACGGCGCAAGGCGCCGTCTTCCAGCCGCTGGAGGTGCTGTGATGGGCGGTATCACCCTGGAGCGGCCCTGGATCGAGTTTGATCTCGGCGCGGAGATGCAGGTGCTGAGCTGGGCGGTGAACCGTCCCGGCCTGGTCGCCGCAAGCCGGATCCTGTGGCGTGAGGTCAGGAACAGCGACCTGCCGCCGGACCTGGATGTTGGCGCCTGGTTCGCAAGGGAGCTTGCCGCGCGCGGCGGCGCGGATGCGGTGGCCTTCCTCACCTCGCGCGATGTGCGCCGCTATTGCGAAGCCGAGGCCACGGTGGAGGGCATCAGCGCCCATGCGGTTGCCACCGTGGGCCTGTCGAATGCCGAACGGATCGGCAGCCGGATGGATTATGCCGGCCGCAGCTGGGGCACCATCAATGTTGCCCTGCGCCTGTCGCAGGGGCTGACCTGCGGCGGCCTGACCGAAGCGATGAGCATCGCGGTCCAGGCCCGCACCGCCGCGGTGATGGAGGCCGGCATCACTCTGCCCGCGGGCGCCGCAACCGGCACCGGCACCGATTGCGTTGCCGTGGCCGCCCCGGCCGGCCCGAACGCCTATGCCGGGCTGCACACCGCCACCGGCGAGGCGATCGGCCGCGCCGTTTACCAGGCCGTCCACACCGGCGCCTTGGAATGGAAAACAACCAACAGGAGGGCAGCACATGCCTGAGCTTCAACAGGTACTGAAGGCCGCGCTGATGCAGGAGGACTGCGGCTGGAACATGGGGTCCTTCGGGGCGATTGCCGAGTTCCATCACGTGGCGGGCGACCCGGCGCCGCAGCAATACCCCGGGCTGATGCAGGTGACCAGCCGCGGCGGGCTGCGCATCGAAACCCTCGCAGGCGTGCGCCCGGTGGCGTATGAAACCCTCAGCCCCAAGCCGCACCGCTGGACCCAGGCGGTCTCGCTCTGCCTGCCGCAGGACGCCGCCGCGATGAACCGGCGCGATGTGCTGACCGCGCTTGGACCGGACCGGGACGCGCTGCGCGAGGAGGACCGCGGCGCCGGGCTGTTCGACATGGGGCTGGGCCAGTATCAGGCGGATTTCTGCATCCGCACCTCTGACCCGGAGCTGCTGGATGTGCTGCAGGAAAACACCGGCCGCTCGCTGTTCGAGCCCGGCAATCCGGCGATGGGCGCGATCCTGATGCACCACCCGCACCGGGTGCTGCTGACCCGCATCGGCCGGGTCGAGGTCTATCAGAGGATCGGCGGCCCCGACACCGGCGGCAAATCCCCCGAAGGCCCGCACACCCATGTGCTGCCGAAACTGCTGCGCGCCGAGCGCACCCATTCGGCCAACACCCCGATCCCCGAGGGCTGGGTGCCCTGCTGCGGCGTGCATCCGGAGAACCCGGTGATCACCCGCCTGGGCGAGGACAAGGTGTTCAGCCCGGCGGCCTTTGACGCCTTCCAGGAGTTGCTCGCGGCCTGGGGCGCCGAAGCCTATTGCCAGGGCAAACAGGCGGTCTGGGAGCTGCTGAAATCGGAAACACCGGCTGCAGAGGCCGAGGAGCCGGAGAGCCGCGAAGGCCGGGCCGGCTGGCGCAACGGCATCCGGCAGTGGCGGGTGCTGCATGGGCCCGGCCCGCTGGCCGAGTCCTACGCCCGCCGCTTCGACCGCGGTGCGGATCAGGCCGACCCGGAAAACCCGGGCCATTGACGGAGGCCGCGATGTCCCTTGCCCCTCTCATCGATTTCATGGCCCGCGGCGGCTCGGCGCTGTGGGTGATTGCGGCGCTGTCGGTGCTGACCCTGGCGCTGTTCCTGTGGCGGCTGGCCGAGCTTGCCCAGGGCGGCGCCTGGCGCAGACCGCAGGCCGAGACCTGGATAGCCGAGTGGAGCAAGGGCGGCCCGCCGCCCGCCAGCCCGGCGCGCGCACCCCTGGACCGGGTTGCTAAGGCGGCGATGCGGGCGCTGCTTGTACCGGAGTTCAGCGCGGAAGCTGCGGAAAAGGAAACCACCCGCATCGCCAAGGCGGAACTGGCCAGCCTGCGCCGCGGCCTGCGGCCGCTGGAACTGATCGCGGCCATTGCGCCGCTGGTGGGCCTGCTCGGCACCGTGCTGGGCATGATCGGCGCCTTCCAGGCCCTGCAGGAGAGCGGCAGCGGCGCCGATCCCTCGGTGCTGGCCGGCGGCATCTGGGAGGCGCTGCTGACCACTGCTGCCGGCATGGCGGTGGCAATCCCGGCCTCGGCGCTGGCCTCCTGGATCGAGGGGCAGGCCGAGCGCGAGCAGGCCCGGATGGAGGACGCCGCCACCCGCATCCTGACCCGGGCCGCCGCCCGCCCGGCGCTGCTGCACGCCGCGGAGTGACGCCGCAATGGCTCTTGCCTTTGGCCCCCCGCGCAGCAGGAAGCGCCTCAGCCTCGCACCGATGATCGACGTGGTGTTCCTGCTGCTGGTGTTCTTCATGCTGGCCTCGCAATTCGGCCGGGACCACGGCGTGCCGCTGGCCATGGCGGGGGCTGGCGCGGCCTACCAGGGGCCGCCCCGGCTGGTGCAGGTGACGGCAGAGGGCCTGCGCCTGAACGGCACCCCGGCGGCTGCGGGCGCATTGGCTGAGCGCCTGGCTCCGCTGACCCGCGCGATGTCGGACACGGTCATTCTGCAGCCGGACGCCAGCGCCTCGCTGCAGCATCTGATGGATGCCGCCGGGCTGCTGACCGAGGCCGGCTTCACCGGCCTGGTGGTGATGGAGTGAACGGCATGGATTTCTCCTCTCCGAAGACGCGGCAGGCGGGCGAGCCGGTCCTGCCGATGATCAATGTGGTCTTCCTGCTGCTGATCTTCTTCCTGCTGTCCTCGCAGATCGCCCCGCGGGCGCCCTTTGCGGTGACCCCGCCCAGGCTGGAGACCGGCGAGGCTTCTGCGCCGGAGGCGGTGCTTTTCATGGCCGCCGACGGCCGGCTGCATTTCTCCGGAGCTCAGGACAGTGACGCCCTGGCCGCCGTCGCGGCGCAGGCTGCAGAGCTCGGAACCCTCACCCTGCGAGCCGATGCCGAAGTGCCCGCGCGTGCAGTTGCGGCGCTGATCGCCCGGCTGCGGGAGGCCGGGATCACCGCTGTCGCCCTGACCGGAACCGGGGCCGGCTCATGACCCGCCGCGCCCTGTTTCCCGGCTGCCTGGCCGCCGCCGCCGCGCTGCATGCGCTGCCGTTTCTGGCCATGCCTGACGGCGGAACCAGGGCAGAGGGGGCTGGCGGCAGCGGCACCGGGCAGATCAGTCTGACTGCAGCCTCTGCGGCCTTGGCGCAGCAGGTTTCGCAATGGACCCGCCCGCCGGAGATCCGCGCCGCCCTGTCACCGCAGGCGCCGGCCCGGGCCGCGCCGCAGCCTGCCGTCCCGGCAGCACCAGCGCCGGCAGCTGCCCCCGCCCGGCCGGTGGCTGCCAGCACGCCCGCACGCGCCGCCGCTCCCGTGGCGGATGCCGCCCCTGCCCGCCCTGCCCCGCCGCCTCCTCCGGTGGCCCTTGCCCCGGCACCCGCACCGGCATCTGTGAACGTGCAGGAGCAGGCCGCCGGCAGCGGCCAGCGGCAGGCCAAGGGCGGCGACGGGGCGGAGGCGGCCAGCACCGGCGAAGCCGCCCGCGCCGCCAGCCTCAAGCACCGCTGGGGCGCGGCCATCCTGTCCCGCATCGAACGGCAGAAACGCCAGCCGCGCGGCGGCGGCAAGGGCACCGTGCGGCTGGTGCTGAAGGTCTCCACCCTGGGCGGCCTGATCGCCGTCTCGGTGACCCAGAGCTCCGGCAGTGCGGCGCTGGATCAGGCCGCAATGCACGCGGTGAAGAAGGCCCGCCTGCCGCGCGCGCCCAAGGCGCTGGCACAGGGCATCTACAGCTTCAGCTTCAGAACCACTTTCACCGGCTGACCGGGGCTGCGCCGCCGCAGAACCCTGCTGCCCTGCAGCATCATAAGGCCGGCCTGGCGGAATTCCTCCGCTTCGGGACGTTTCTGGCGGTTGACTCTGCCGCACCCCCTGAGACACCCTGTCAATTGCTGCACGTGCAGCAATAGATTATGTCGGGACCCGGAGGATACGGGAAAGATTCTTGCGCGGAGGATTCTGCATCACCTGCGCGGCACTGTCCCGGAAGACCTGAATTGATGGCAGAGGACCAGAAATCAATGACCAATGTTGTAATCGCATCCGCCGCGCGCACCGCCGTCGGCTCCTTTGGCGGCTCGTTCGCCAATACCCCGGCCCACGACCTGGGCGCCGCCGTGCTGGAAGCCGTGGTGGAACGCGCCGGTGTGGACAAATCCGAAGTGTCCGAAACCATCCTGGGCCAGGTGCTGACCGCCGCCCAGGGCCAGAACCCGGCCCGCCAGGCCCATATCAATGCCGGCCTGCCCAAGGAAAGCGCCGCCTGGGGCATCAACCAGGTCTGCGGCTCGGGACTGCGCGCGGTGGCACTGGGCGCCCAGCACATCCAGCTCGGCGATGCCTCCATCGTCGCGGCCGGCGGCCAGGAGAACATGACCCTCAGCCCCCATGCCGCGCATCTGCGCGCGGGCCACAAGATGGGCGACATGAAATACATCGACACGATGATCCGCGACGGGCTGTGGGACGCGTTCAACGGCTACCACATGGGCCAGACCGCCGAAAACGTGGCCGAGCAGTGGCAGATCTCCCGCGACATGCAGGATGAATTCGCCGTCGCCTCGCAGAACAAGGCCGAAGCCGCCCAGAAAGCGGGCAAATTCGCCGATGAGATCGCCGCCTTCACCGTCAAGCACCGCAAGGGCGAGACCGTGGTCGACCAGGATGAATACATCCGCCACGGCGCCACCATGGAAGCGATGCAGAAGCTGCGCCCGGCCTTCACCAAGGACGGCTCGGTCACTGCGGCCAATGCCTCGGGCCTGAACGACGGCGCTGCCGCCACCCTGCTGATGAGCGCCGATGAGGCCGAACGCCGCGGCATCGAGCCGCTGGCCCGCATCGCATCTTATGCCACCGCCGGCCTGGACCCGGCGATCATGGGCGTGGGCCCGGTCTATGCCTCGCGCAAGGCGCTGGAAAAGGCCGGCTGGTCGGTCAACGACCTGGACCTGGTGGAAGCCAACGAAGCCTTTGCCGCCCAGGCCTGCGCGGTGAACAAGGACATGGGCTGGGATCCGTCGATCGTCAACGTGAACGGCGGCGCCATCGCCATCGGCCACCCGATCGGCGCCTCGGGCTGCCGGGTGCTGAACACGCTTCTGTTCGAAATGAAGCGCCGCGGCGCCAAGAAGGGCCTCGCCACCCTGTGCATCGGCGGCGGCATGGGTGTCGCGATGTGCGTCGAACGCCCATAAAACCGGCAACAGACCGCAAAATGAGGAGGACGCCCCCGTGGCGTCCTTTTTCTTTTACATGGCGGGCCTATACTGCAGGTGCGACAATTTTTTCGCGGCATCGCAGAATTTTGCCGCGCAATATTGTTGCGCTTGCATACCGAAAACTGTAGCAAGATTACCAAGATACTATTACTGGAGGATTCTTGAATGGCACGTACTGCACTCGTCACCGGCGGTTCCCGCGGCATCGGCGCAGCAATCTCGCAGGCGCTGAAAGCGCAGGGCTGCACGGTGGCGGCGACCTATGCCGGCAATGACGAAGCCGCGGCAAAATTCACCGAGGAAACCGGCATCAAGACCTACAAGTGGAACGTCGGCAGCTATGAGGACAGCGCCGCCGGCATCGCCAAGGTCGAAGAAGAGCTGGGCCCGATCGACATCGTGGTCGCCAATGCCGGCATCACCCGCGACGCGCCGTTCCACAAGATGACGCCGCAGCAGTGGCAGGAGGTGATCGACACCAACCTGACCGGCGTGTTCAACACCGTGCACCCGGTCTGGCCCGGCATGCGCGAGCGCAAGTTCGGCCGCGTCATCGTGATCTCCTCGATCAACGGCCAGAAGGGCCAGTTCGCGCAGGTGAACTATGCCGCGACCAAGGCCGGCGATCTGGGCATCGTGAAATCGCTGGCCCAGGAAGGCGCGCGCGCCGGCATCACCGCCAACGCGATCTGCCCCGGCTATATCGCCACCGAGATGGTGATGGCGGTGCCGGAAAAAGTGCGTGAATCGATCATCGGCCAGATCCCGGCCGGCCGTCTGGGCGAGCCGGAAGAGATTGCCCGCTGCGTGGCCTTCCTGGCCTCCGACGAGTCGGGCTTCATCAACGGCTCGACGATCTCCGCCAACGGCGCCCAGTTCTTTGTCTGAACCGGGCATCGTCCAGGCGCTTCCCTCAGCCTGAACGGCAAGGGCCGGTCCATCTGGACCGGCCCTTTTCCTATCCCGTAAGTGCCTTGCGCGCCTAGGCCCAGCGGGAAACCCTGGGGCGGAGGGCTGGCACCGGCTTCTTGCCGAACAGCCGGGTCCACACCAGTTTCAGCATCCGGCCACGTTCGGCATGGGCGCGGGCCATGGCAGACTTCACGGCGGCATCAGCAGAATATTCCAGCATTTCAGGCCTCCTTTTCGGATCAGTATCCTTTACCTGCATCCAATATGAGAACTTCCGCGAAAACGCGCAAACGAGACTTTTCAGACCTTCAGTTAAGCTGTACTTGTGTGAAATGCCTGACCGCCTGCCGCCCCTCACCGCTTTGCGCGCCTTTGACGCCGCGGCCCGCCACATGTCCTTTGCCAAGGCGGCGGAGGAGCTGAACGTGACGCCTGCGGCGCTGTCCTTTCAGATCAAATCGCTGGAGGAGCATCTGGGCCAGCCGCTGTTCCGCCGCCTGAACCGCGCGGTGGAGCTGACCGAGGCGGGCCGGACGCTGGCCCCCGGTGCCGATGAAGGGTTCCGCATTCTGAGCCAGGCCTGGCAAAACGCCCGGCGGCTTCTGGACGAGACCACGCTCACCGTCACGGCCGGCCCCGCGCTGACGGCCAAGTGGCTGGCGCCGCGGCTGTTCGAATTTGCCCGCACCCACCCGGAGATCGAGCTGCGGCTCTCCGCCTCTCTCAGGGTGGTGGATTTGCGCCGCGGCGACGTGGATGTGGCCATCCGGTTCGGCGTCTCGGATGATGCGGGGCTTGCGTCTTACGGCACCCGGCCCGATTGGCTGACACCGGTGATGACGCCGGAGCTGCACGAGCAGTTCCCCACCCCGGAGGCGCTGACGAGCGCGCCGCTGATCTTTGACGATTCCCTCGGCAAGGTGGCGCCGGGCTGCGACTGGCCGGCCTGGTTTCAGGCGGCGGGGGTTGCGTTCACCCCCGGCAGCGGCACCCATTTCTCCGCCCCCGATCACGCCATCGACGCCGCCTGCGCGGGCCTTGGCGTTGCGTTGGGACGGCGGCCGCTGATCATCAAGGACGTGCAGGAAGGGCGGCTGGCGGCGCCTTTCAAAATCGCCATCCAGTCAGAGGCGCGGTTCCGCTTCCTGTGCCTGCCGGAGGCCAAGGACCGCCCGCAGATCGCCGCGTTCCGCGACTGGTTCTTTGCGGAAATCGAAAGAACCGCGCATATGTGGGACGATTTCAAAATCATTCCGATCAGGGATCTTCAAACTCCATGACCAGAACCCGTGCAACTGCCATCGGCTTTACCGCTGTCCTGTTGTGGTCGCTGCTGGCGCTTCTGACCGTCGGGTCCGAGCCTGCCCCGCCGCTGCTGCTGAATGCGCTGTGCTTCAGCATCGGCGGCACACTGGGCCTGATCTGGACCGCCGCCGCGGGCAAGCTGGGGCAGCTGCGGCACGTTCCGGTCAGGGTCTATGCCTTTGGCGCGCTTGGCCTGTTCGGCTATCACGCGCTGTATTTCTCGGCGCTGCGCCTTGCCCCCGCGGCCGAGGCCGGTCTGATCGCCTATCTGTGGCCCCTGCTGATCGTGCTGCTCTCCGGCCTGCTGCCCGGCGAGCGGCTGAAAGCCGGTCACCTCATCGGCGCCGCGCTGGGGTTTGCCGGCGCCGCCACCATCATCTCGGGCGGCGGTGCGGGGTTTCAGGCGCAATACCTGCCCGGTTACGGGCTGGCGCTGCTGTGCGCCCTCACGTGGTCGGGCTATTCGGTGCTGTCGCGGCTGGCGGGCGGCGCGCCGACCAGTTCGGTTGCGGTGTTCTGCCTGGCGGCGGCCATTGCCTCCTGGGGGCTGCATTTTGCGCTGGAGGAGACGGTGTGGCCCGCGGGCGCGCCGGGCTGGGCGTCGGCCCTGCTGCTGGGCCTCGGCCCCGTCGGGCTGGCGTTCTACGTCTGGGATATCGGCGTCAAGCAGGGCGACATCCAGATGCTCGGCACCAGCTCTTATGCGGCGCCCTTGCTGTCGACGCTGATCCTGGTGCTGGCGGGCATTGCCGCGGCCACCTGGGGGCTGGCGCTGGCGGCGGCGCTGATCACCGGCGGCGCGCTGATTGCCGCCCGGGCCAGCGCCGCGCGGTGATGTTTCCGGTTGGCCGATGCGGAAAATGAAAGAGGGCCGCCACAACGGGCTGGCCCTCCGGATGTTCGCCGGGCATCCCCGGCTGGAACCTTCAGACTGCTTCGGCAGTCAGGCGCTCAATCTCTTCCTTCAGCTTGAGCTTTTGCTTCTTCATTGATGCGATTTCCAACCCGTCGGTACTGAGTGACCTTTGGGCCTGCTCCACTTCCATGCTCAGATGCTCGTGCTTCTTCTTAAGTTCGGTCAGATGCGAGCTGAGGCTCATGGCAACCCTCCTTCTTTGAGCTAGATGTGTTGGACATTAAGAGTGGACCACAAGTTTCCGCGTCTGTCACGCTGCAGCCGCAGTATTTTTGTCATGAAATTTTCATATCGGCCATGCGCCGCGCATTTTGCCGCAGGCGGCGGCGCATTCCGGCAGAAACCGCCCGCAAACGTATCCGCAATGATTGAATCCCGGGGCTTCTGCCCCTATGTTTGCGCGGCTGCAGAGTCCGGCCTATCCGGGCCAGGGAAGGGCCGCTCCTTCGCGCAGAACCGCGCGGATTTCCGGCCGGTAGCTCTCGCCGTCCCGCTCGTGCCCGGCGCCTTCATGCAGAATCAGCGGCGCATGCAGCCGGAAGCCGGCCCGACCGCCCTTGCGGGCGCGCAGGATCACCAGCTCCGCTTGCCGCCCGCCGCGCGGGGCCAGCGGCAGCACTTCAGCCGAGCCGAGCCTGCCGCTGCAGGCCGCCAGCATATCCGGCAGCCGGTCCGCGCGCTGGATCATATGCAGGTAACCCTTCGGCGCCAGCCGGCGGGCGGCAGTGCATATCCAGTCCGCCAGCGGCGTCTCCTCTCCCAGCGCCACCTGCCGCCCGGCATCGCGGGCCCGGCTGTGGGCCCCGGCCTTGTAATAGGGTGGATTGGCGATGACGTGGTGGAACTGGCGCTGCTTCAGCGCGGCGGGCAGGGTTGCAAGATCGGCCCCGAACACCTCGATGCCCTGCCTGTTGGCCGCAGCGTTTTTCCGCGCCAGATCCGCATAAGACGGCTGCAGCTCCACCCCGGCCAGGATCAGCCCCGGCACCCGCGCCGCAAGGCACAGCAGCGCCTGGCCCGCGCCGCAGCCCAGCTCCAGCACCGCCTCCCCTGCCCGCGCAGGCACCGCTGCCGCCAGCAGCACAGGGTCCACCCCGGCGCGGTAGCCCTGCAACGGCTGCCACAGCTGCACCCTGCCGCCGAGAAAGCCGTCGCAGCTCAGCTCCTCTTCCTGAAAGCCGGTCATCGTCCCAGCGGGATTTCATTGTCGCGCATCACCACCAGCGCGTCCTCGTAATCACCGGCGCGAACCATCAGACGGCGCGGGAAAATTCCGATACTGCCTTCCAGGACGCTCATATTTACGTCCATTTGAAAGCAGTCTATATCCTCACCCTCAAGAAGGGCGGAGGCAAAGGCGATGATCGTCGGATCGGTGCTGCGCAAAAGCTCTTTCATGGGGATGGATCTAAGGGCAAGGCCCGCGCCTTGTCGAGCCTTGCGAGCGGGAAAGTGATGGACAAAGTGATGACACAGAAGCCGCATGAAATGCTGGCCGCCACGTTGAGCCAGGATCTGGTTGCGGTGAACGAACTGATCCGCACCCGGATGGCGTCCAGACACGCGCCGCGCATTCCCGAAGTGACCGCGCATCTGGTCGAAGCCGGCGGCAAGCGTCTGCGCCCGATGCTGACCCTGGCGGCGGCCAGGATGTGCGGCTATCAGGGCAACCATCACCTGAAACTGGCGGCCACGGTGGAGTTCATCCACACCGCGACCCTGCTGCATGACGACGTGGTGGACGAGAGCACCCAGCGGCGCGGCCGCCCTACCGCCAACCTGCTGTGGGACAACAAGAGCTCGGTGCTGGTCGGCGACTACCTGTTTGCCCGCAGCTTCCAGCTGATGGTCGAGACCGGCTCCCTGCGGGTGCTGGACATTCTTGCCAATGCCTCGGCCACCATTGCCGAGGGCGAGGTGCTGCAGATGACCGCGGCGTCGAACCTGAAAACGGACGAGGACATCTATCTGCAGGTGGTGCGCGGCAAGACCGCGGCGCTGTTCTCGGCCGCGACCGAGGTGGGCGGGGTGATTGCCGGGGCGTCCGAGGAGCAGGTGAAGGCGCTGTTCGATTACGGTGACGCGCTGGGGATCGCCTTTCAGATCGCGGATGACCTGCTGGACTACCAGGGCGACAGCAAGGCAACCGGCAAGAACGTCGGCGACGATTTCCGCGAGCGCAAGCTGACCCTGCCGGTGATCAAGGCGGTGGCGCAGGCGACGGATGAGGAGCGCGCCTTCTGGACCCGCACCATCGAGAAGGGCAAGCAGCAGGACGGCGACCTGGAGCAGGCGCTGGCGCTGATGGCGAAATACGGCACCCTGGAGGCGACGCGGCAGGATGCGCTGGCGTGGGCCGCCAAGGCACGCACTGCGCTGCAGGTGCTGCCCGAGCACGAGATCCGCGGCATGCTGAGCGATCTGGCCGACTACGTGGTGGCACGGCTGAACTGACGGGATTTTGAGGGGCGCTGCCCCTCGCGCCTTTGGCGCTCACCCCGGAGTATTTTTGACAAAGAAGAAGCAGGGCGGCGGCGCGCCGTACGCCAGCGCGGCGCGCGGCCCAACGGCGGGCAAGCATCCGTGATGCGCCGTGCCGCGGGCGGGAGCCTTCGGTCCGCGGAGTTGCGGGTCAGGTCAGGGTTACCGCGCTGCACCACCAATCGGGATGTTCCGCGCTGATCTCATAGGCCGCCATATGGGCGGCCTTTTTCGTGGGGTAGAGCGCAAAGCAGGTGGCGCCGGAGCCGGACATGCGGGCCAGCAGCGCCCCGCGCGAGCTGCGCAGATCCGCGAGGGTTCTATCGATCACCGGGGCCAGCGCCAGCGCCGGGGCTTCGAGGTCATTGCGCTGCTCCTTCAGCCAGGCGGCGCAGTCTTCGGCGGAGGCGAAGGGGGGGATGTCCTGCGGCATCGGCGGGCTGGCGCGGCTGGCGAGCGCGGAAAACACCGGCCCCGTGGGCACATGCGCGCCGGGATTGACCAGCAGCGCATGCAGCGGCGGCAGCTCCGCCGGCGTGACCTGTTCGCCGATCCCCTGCATCCGTGACGCCCGGGCGGCCATGCAGACCGGCACGTCGGCGCCAAGCGAGAGCGGCAGAGCATCCGGTATTCGGCTGCCCTGCCCCGCGGCCGCGCGCAGAACGGCGGCCGCATCGGAGGATCCGCCGCCGATGCCGGCCCCGTGCGGCAGCTGCTTGGAGAGGCGGATGCGTCCGGTCCAGCCCGCCCCGGCGGCGGCTTTCCACACCAGGTTGCGGTGATCGGCAGGCACGCCTTCGGCAAACAGGCCGGAGACCTCCAGCGCCAGTCCGGAGCCGGGGTCAAGCTGCAGCCGGTCGCCGGCATCGGCAAAGACCACCAGCGAATCCAGCAGGTGATAGCCGTCAGCGCGGCGGCCGGTCACATGCAGGGTCAGATTGATCTTGGCCGGCGCAAAGACCTCAGCCGCCATTGGCGACCTTCAGGGGTTCGGCGCCTTCCTCGGCCAGCACCGCGTCCAGGCCGATTGCCAGCTTGCGGCGGATGCGTTCGGGATCGGCCTCGCCGTCGGTGTCTTCCGGGTCGATGAAGGACAGCGCCCGCTTCCACTGGAATTCCGCCTCGCGGGACCGGCCCACGGCCCAGTAGACGTCGCCGAGGTGGTCGTTGACCACCGGGTCCACCGGCATCAGTTCCACCGCGCGCTCCATATGCGCCACCGCCTCGTCAAACTGGCCCATGCGGTAGAGCACCCAGCCCAGGGAGTCGACGATATAGCCGGAGTCGGGGCGCGCTGCGACCGCGCGTTCGATCATGTCCAGCGCTTCGTCCAGCTTGCTGTTCTTTTCCACCAGCGAATAGCCCAGGTAATTCAGCACCTGCGGCCGGTCCGGGTCCAAGTCCAGCGAGGCGCGGAAGTCGGCCTCGGCCTGCTCCCATTGATCCAGCCGCTCGTGGCAGATGCCGCGGGCATAAAGCAGGAACCAGCGGCTGCCGTCCTCCGCGGGCGTGTTTGCCAGCGCCTTGTCATAGGCGCCCGCGGCGCCTGCGTAATTCTCCTGCTGGCGCAGCAGGTCGCCGAGGCTGACGTAGACGCCGGGCTGGTCCGGGAATTCGCGGGCCAGCTGTTCCAGCACTTCGATCGCCGCATCCGGCTTGGCGGCACGGCGCAGCGCCTCGGCGCGGCCCATTTCCGCCGCGTGGTAATCGGGGTGGCCGCCGGGCACCTGCTTGTAGGTGGCAACCGACAGCTCGTAGCGGCCAAGCTGGTCCAGCAGTCCGGCGCTCAGCAGGATCGCATCGACATGGTCCGGACGGAGCGAGGCGGCCATGCGGGCATACATCAGCACATAATCGTTGGCGGTATCGCCATTCAGCGCCGAGCCGAGCGTGTAGAAGACCTCGGCAATGCCCTCCAGCGGGCCGGGCGCGATGGTATAGGCAAGCGTCTCTCCGGCTGCGAGCTGCGCATCCAATGCCTCAAGCCCGGGGTCGAGGCGGCTGCCGAAGGCCGCCTGCAGCGCCGCGCGGGCCTCGTCGTTGCGGCCCAGCTGCGACAGGATCTGAATCCGCGCCACTGCAGCGCGGCGGCTGAGCGTCGCGAGGCGCCCGTCCTCGGCCGCAAACAGCGCCTCGGCGCCGCCGTAATCCCCGGCAGAGGCCAGTGCCAGTGCCCGGTGGTACAGCACGAAGGGCCGCAGGCTGCCATCCTCGGCCAGCCCGTCAAAGCTCTTGAGCGCGCTTGACACCGATCCGGCGCCGATATGCGCCCAGCCTTCCAGCAGCCCGTCCACCAGCGGATGGATCGCCTCGCGTTCAAGATCGCGGTCCAGGATCGCCTGGAACTCGCCCTTGGCGGCGCGGCCGCCCGCGATGACGATATTGGCCACCTGGCTGCGCGCACCGGTCTGCAGCAGCCGTTCAGCCACCGGCACCGCCAGATCGGCCTTGCCCATGGCGAGCTGCGCAAACACCACGTTTTCCATCAGCAGCGGGTTCTGCGGGTCGCGCGCCAGCGCCTGGGTGTAATAAAGCGCCGCCGCGGCAAAATCGCTGTCATAGGTCGCCGCCCGCCCGGCCAGGTAGGACCCGGCCAGCCCTCCGGCCTGAGCGGCGGAAGCGGAGGCGGCAACCAGGGCCGCACAGGTCAGGCTGCGAAGAATGGATACGGGCACGCGGGACCCCCTTGCGAATGACTGCTCTTGCTTTTCCATGAAAGGGTAGTGCGCCGGCCGTCAACACGCAATGGGGCGGCCCGGGAGCCGCCCCATAAAATCCGGCGAAAGCACGCCGAAGATCTGAATTTTCCGATCACATGTTCGGGTAGTTCGGCCCGTCGCCGCCCTGCGGCGTGGTCCAGGTGATGTTCTGGGCCGGATCCTTGATGTCGCAGGTCTTGCAGTGGACGCAGTTCTGGAAGTTGATGACGAACTCCGGCTGGCCGTCCTTTTCCACCACCTCGTAGACGCCGGCCGGGCAGTAGCGCTGCGCCGGTTCGGCGAATTTCGGCAGGTTGACCCGGATCGGGGTGTCCGCATTGCCCAGGCGCAGGTGGCAGGGCTGGCTTTCCTCGTGGTTGGTCATCGAGAAGCTGACGTTGGTCAGCCGGTCGAAGGACAGCACGCCGTCGGGCTTGGGATAGTCGATCACCTTGTGCTTGGAGGCTTCCTCGGTCGCCTCGGCGTCGTTCTTGCCGTGGCCCAGGGTGCCGAAGAAGGAGAAGCCCAGGAGGTTGTTGGTCCACATGTCCAGGCCGCCGAAGGCCAGCGAGGCGGTGAGGCCCCACTTGGACCACATCGGCTTGACGTTGCGGACCATCTTGAGGTCCTTGCCGATGGCACCGCCGCGCACGTCGGCCTCATAAGCCGCCAGCTCATCCCCCGAACGCTCGGCCCGGATGGCGTCAAAGGCGGCTTCGGCCGCGGCCTTGCCGGACAGCATCGCGTTGTGGTTGCCCTTGATGCGCGGCACGTTGACCATGCCCGCCGAGCAGCCCAGCAGCGCCACGCCGGGGGCCACCAGTTTCGGCATCGACTGCCAGCCGCCTTCGGTGATCGCGCGGGCGCCGTAGGCCACGCGCTTGCCGCCCTTCAGCAGCTCTGCCACCACCGGGTGGTGCTTGAAGCGCTGGAATTCCATGTAGGGGAACAGGTGCGGGTTCTTGTAGTTCAGATGCACCACGAAGCCGACATAGACCTGGTTGTTGTCCAGGTGGTAGATGAAGGAGCCGCCGCCCGCGTTCTTGCCCAGCGGCCAGCCCATGGTATGGGTGACGGTGCCTTCCTTGTGCTTGGCCGGGTCGATCTCCCAGATCTCTTTCATGCCGATGCCGTATTTCTGCGGCTCCTTGCCATCGGACAGGCCGTATTTGGCGATCACTTCCTTGGACAGCGAGCCGCGCACGCCTTCGCCGAGGAAGACGTATTTGCCGTGCAGCTCCATGCCGGGCTCATAGGCCGGGCCGGGGGTGCCGTCGGGGTTCCTGCCGAACTCGCCGGCCACCACGCCCTTCACTTCGCCGTTGTCGCCATAGACCAGCTCAGAACACGCCATGCCCGGGAAGATCTCGACGCCCAGCTCCTCGGCCTGCTCCGCCATCCAGCGGCAGACGTTGCCCATGGAGACGATGTAGTTGCCGTGGTTGTTCATCAGGGGCGGCATCGGGAAGTTGGGGATGCGGACGTGGCCGGCTTCGCCCAGCATCAGGAAGTTGTCTTCCTTGACCTCGACGTTCAGCGGCGCGCCCTTTTCCTTCCAGTCCGGCATCAGCGCGTTCAGGCCGCAGGGGTCCAGCACCGCGCCCGACAGGATGTGCGCGCCCACTTCCGAGCCCTTTTCCAGGACCACGACCTGCAGGTCGGCGTCCAGCTGTTTCAGGCGGATGGCCGCGGACAGGCCGGCAGGGCCGGCCCCGACGATCACCACGTCGTATTCCATCGCTTCGCGTTCAATCTCGGCCATTTACGGCGCTCCTTGGCTTTCTGTTCGCTACCGGCCCCGCCACAAAGTCGTATGCGGGCGCAATTTTGTGTCGCGGCTGCTTAGCGTTTGGCAGGCCTTCCGGTCAATCCAAACTCCGCGTCAAACACCTGTAAAACAGGCAACTGAGACAAAAAGTGCGTCCATTATCGTCATTCAAGGACCATTTTCCGCCGCAGCATCTGTCTCAGGCCGGTCTCCCATCAGATATCTGGGTCCCTGCCCCTTTTGTGCGGCCCGGTCTTCGGGGTTGTACAGTTTGCAATTCGGAAGCGATAGACAGCCGCAGCCTATGCAGCCGTCCAGATTGTCGCGCAGCCTGACCAGGGTGTCGATTCGCTGGTCGAGGTGGGCGCGGAAATTCTCCGATATCCGCGCCCAGTCTTCCCTTGTCGGGGTCCGCCTGCCCGGCAGGCTTTTCAGGAAGCCGCGGATCTCCGGCAGGGAAAAGCCGAACTGCTGGGCAATCATGATGAAACTGAGCCGCCGGATGTCGGCCCGGTGGAACCGCCGCTGCCCGCCCGCGTTGCGCCAGGGCTCCACCAAACCCTGCGCCTCGTAATAGCGGATGGCGGACACCGCGAGCCCGGTGCGTTCAGCCAGATAGCCGATGGAAATCCCGGCGGATGAGGGCATGGCAGCCTCCCTGAAAAATCTCTTGAGCTAAAGTTAGGTTTAGGAATTACGGTGAGTCGCATCAACAGGTATGCTCGGGCAAAAGGAGATTTCCGATGAGCGCAGTTCTGGAACATGCAAATGTCACCGTGGCCGACCCCAATGCCACCGCCGCCTGGATGCAGGAGGTGTTCGGCTGGCATGTGCGCTGGCAGGGCGAGGCCAAGAATGGCGGCTACACCGTGCATGTGGGGGAGGAGGCCAGCTATCTGGCGCTCTACACGCCGCGCACGCCCGCCGGCAAAGCGCCGGAAAGCTATGGCATCGTTGGCGGGCTGAACCATCTGGCGGTGATCGTAGAGGATCTGGACGCCACGGAAGCCGCGGTGAAGGCCGCCGGCTTCACACCGATGAACCACGGCGACTATGAACCGGGCCACCGCTTCTACTTCCATGATGAGAACGGCATCGAATACGAGGCGGTGCAATATGATTGACCGGATGCGGCAGGCCGCCCGGCCACAGCTGCCGCAACGTGGCATTTTTCCGCGCAATCCTGTGGAAAACCCGGGCAATCCGCCTGCTTAGGCGGAATTGCGTGCCAGGAAGCCCCGCGCCCACTTGAAATCGGGTGCAGGATTGGGTCAGGTATTTGTCAACCGGACCGGAGGCCCCGCGGCACATGCTGCGGGGCTCCGGTTTTCCTACTGACAAGAACAAAGCAAAAAAGCGACCTGGACCAATCACATGGAAAAGATCCCGATGACCCCGGCGGGCCACGCCGCGCTGGAAAGCGAACTGAAGACCCTGAAATCCGTCGAACGCCCGGCCATCATCCAGGCGATCGCCGAAGCCCGCGAACTGGGCGACCTGTCGGAAAACGCCGAGTACCATTCGGCGCGCGAAAAGCAGTCCTTCATCGAAGGCCGCATCAAGGAGCTGGAAGGCATCCTGTCGCTGGCCGATGTGATCAACCCGGCGAAACTGTCCGGCGCCATCAAGTTCGGCGCCCGGGTGACCGTGGTGGACGAGGACACCGACGAGGAAAAGACCTGGCAGATCGTCGGCGAGCATGAGGCCAACATCGAGGCGGGCCTGCTGAACATCAAATCGCCGATCGCGCGCGCCTTGATCGGCAAGGACGAAGGCGACAGTGTGGAAGTGCGCACGCCCGGCGGCGAGCGCGCCTATGAGATCCTCAAGATCGTCTATTCCTGATCCGCAAAGCAGCGAGTGTTCATGACAGGCTCCAGCAGCAGTCCCGGCACCAGTCCGACCCCCGGCGGCAGCCGTCCGTTGAGGGGCCTCGACGGACCTGACGGCAATGGATTGGGCGGGGCTGAGCTGGCGGCCATCGGCCTGGGCGCGCTGTGGCTGCTGGCGGCGGCAGGGCTTTATCTGTTTGCCCCGGAGGATGCCGGGCTGGCGCAATGGACCGATCTGATCACCGGCATCCTGGCGCTGGTGCTGCCGCTGGCCATGCTCTGGGTTGCGGCTTCTGCCGCGCGCTCGGCGCGGGTGATGCGGGAAGAGAGCGAACAGCTGCAGGCCGCCATCGACGGGCTGCGCCAGACCTACCTGATCCAGGCCCAGCAGCACGCGGCGGTGGCCGAACCTTCGGTGGCCAAGCGGCTGGACGAGATCGCCGAGGCGACCCGCAAGACCGAAACCGCGCTGGCCACCTTCCACACCAGCCGCCGCAATCCCGCCCGCCCGGCGATTCCCGCCGAGGCGGCCGAGCTGACCGCCGCCGGACAGGGCTCTCTGGCTCTGGGCACCCAGGCCGAGGACGCCGCACCGCCGCTGCCCGCGGAACAGTTCATCCGCGCCCTGAATTTCCCGGAAACGGCAGAGGACGCCGAGGGTTTTGCCGCCCTGCGCGCGGCGCTGCGCGACCGCAAGACGGCCCAGGTGATCCAGGCCGCGCAGGATGTGCTCACCCTGCTCAGCCAGGACGGCATCTACATGGACGACCTGCGCCCCGACATGGCCCGTCCCGAAATCTGGCGCCAGTTCGGCCAAGGGGCCCGCGGCCGCGCGGTGGCCGCGCTTGGCGGCGTGCGCGACCGGACCTCGCTGGCGCTGACCGCGGCCCGGATGAAGCAGGATCCGATCTTCCGCGACGCCGCGCACCATTTCCTGCGCCGTTTCGACCAGATGTTTTCCGATTTTGAAACCGAGGCCACCGACAGCGAGATATCCGCTCTCGGCAACACCCGCACCGCCCGCGCGTTCATGCTGCTGGGCCGGGTGGCCGGAACCTTCGACTGACAGGGCGGCCCCGAGCGGCCGCAGCCTCCCCTCCCGGCGGCAAATCCGCCTGCCGGGCCGCGGGACGCGGGTATGTCAGGCAAGAGGAAGGCCTGCTGCGGCGGCGCGCCGTGCGCCAGCGCGGCGCCGGGCCCAACGGCGGGCCAGCATCCGCGATGCGCAGATCCGCGGGCGGGAGCGCCCCGTTCACATGGCGAAACTGCCGTAGGGAATGAAACGCACCGGGTCGCCCGGCCTGACATGGGCGGGCCCGTCGGCCAGTTCCACCAGCCCTTCGGCCCAGCTGAGGCCGCTGATGCGGCCGGAGCCTTCGGATTGGAACACCTCTGCCCTGCCGCCGCGCACCCGCGCCCGCAGGTACTCGCGGCGGCCCGGCTTCTTGCGCTTTTCAAAGGCCGCCGGAACCTCGAACCCCTGCGGCTCCCTCCAGCCCGCGCCCGCCATCAGCCCCATCGCGGGCCGGGCAAAGATCAGCGTGCAGACCAGCGCGGCCACCGGGTTGCCCGGCAGCCCGAACACCGGCGTGCCCTGCCACATGCCCAGCGCCAGCGGGCGGCCCGGCTTCAGCGCGATGCGCCATTCCTGCATCGCGCCCGCCTCGCGCAGCAGCGCCGACATGTGGTCCTCGTCGCCTGCCGAGGCGCCGCCAGAGGTCAGGATCACATCCGTCTGCACCGCCGCGGCATCCAGCCGTGCGCGCAGGTCGGCGCGGTCATCGGCGGCCTTGCCCAGATCCACCGGCACAAAGCCCAGCTGCCGGATCAGCGCCAGCAGCATCGGCCGGTTGGCGTCAAAGATCTGCCCGTCCGCCGCAGGCTCCCCCGCCTCCACCAGCTCATCCCCGGTGGAGAGCACGCCGGCGCGCAGCGGCAGCCGCACCGCCAGTTCCGCCAGCCCGGTGGCAGAGGCCAGCGCCAGATCCGCCGGTGTGACCACCCGGCCGGCCGGCAGGATCACGCTGCCGGCGCCGGCATCCTCGCCTGCCCTGCGGGTGTTCGCCCCCTGTTTCAGCGGGCCGTTGAAGGCGATCTGCGCGCCGTCGGTGCGGACGTCCTCCTCGAGGAGCACCGTGTCCACCCCGTCGGGCAGCGCCGCACCGGTCAGCACGCGGATGGCGCTGCCTGCAGGCACGGTTGCGTCATGGGGAACGCCCGCCGCCGCCCGGCCCGGCACCAGAGGCAGCACATGCGGCCCCGCGCCCCGGCCGCCGGCAAAGCCATAGCCGTCCACCGCCGTGTTCGGCTGCGGCGGATTGGAGCGCCTGGCCACCGCATCCTCTGCCAGCACCCGGCCAAGGGCGTCCGCCAGCGGCACGGTTTCGGCACCGGTGACCGGCCCCAGCCGGTCCTTCAGCAACGCCAGCGCGTCGTCCACCGGCGTCCAGTCGACGCCCGCAGGCAGGGCAAAGCAATCGTTGCTGAGCGGCGGCGGTGTCAGCCCCGCCGGCTCATCCGAGGCCAGAGCGTTCAAGCGGTCTTCATATCCGGTTCCCAAAATCCAAGCCTCCTCTCGGGCTTCCTCAGGTACAGCGGCCAGCATTGCGGCAATTTCTTCCGCCGGCAGACGGCTGAGCGCCTGCGACAAGAGACGCATCTGCACCCGGTCACGTATTTCTTCCGGGCCGGCAGCAGCCATGGCGGCCCTGACCGCGGGTTCAATCAATCCTGGCCAAACTTCTGCAAACACAATTTGCGCATCCGCAATCTTTTCGAAAGGCCAGACAGCGGCGTTGTGCCGGAGCCGCAACCGCTGCAGGACCGGCAGCCCCATGAGGACCTGGCTGCCTGCCGTCGGGTTGAAGAACAGTTGAAAACAGGACGAAGACGCCTTGGCCGCCAGATCCGCGCTGCGCCGTTCTGCAACGTCCTCATAGGTTATACCTGCCTTGCGGTAGGGAATGTCCGGCCAGTTTGTCTCGTTTGGCTTTCCCCAGAACGGACCGGCGCCGGCAAACAGCCGGTTCATTGCAGAGGCAACGTCGAACCGGTTGTTGCTGCCGTCCTCAGCGTCTTCGATACGCTCTTCCAACCACTGCCACAGAGCAAAGGGGTTATCCAACCCGGTGATCCGGCGCGCGAATCCGCGCGGATAACCGAAAGGAAAATCAAAAACCGCCAGCACCCTCCGCCCCGCAGCCTGTTCCTCACCAAGGAAGCTGCAGAGCCACATCTCAGCCTCCTGCCGGCTGCGGCAGTAGATCTGCTGTCCGGCGGTTCCGCCGCGCGCCACTCCGATCCAAATCGCATCCTTGCTTTTGCGCCGGGGCCTGCGCTTGGCGGCGGACCAGTCGACGGCCAGAATGGTGTCAAAACAGCTCACAAATCCAGCTCGGCCAGAATGAAATCCGCAATCGCGGCCGTGTCATCCAGATCGAGCACCGGACGGTCCAGGTCCAGCGGGGTGTCGCTGGCAACCGCCCGGATGGTCTGATCCCCCGGCGCGATCAGCTGCGTGCCGGCCGCGTGCCGGTGCGCCTCGATCTTGGGGTGGCGCTCGCGCTTGTAGCCTTCGGCCAGCACCAGATCGACCGGGCTGAGCCGCGCCAGCAGGTCCGCCAGCGGCGGTTCCGCCGCGCCGCGCAGCTCCTGCATGATCGCCACGCGGCCCGCGGAAGCCAGCACCACCTCGGACGCGCCCGCGGCGCGGTGGCGGTAGCTGTCGGTGCCGGGCTGATCCACATCAACGCCGTGATGGGCGTGCTTGATGGTGGAAACGGTCACCCCTCGGGCGGTGATCTCGGCCACCAGCCGCTCCATCAGCCCGGTCTTGCCGTTGTTCTTCCAGCCGGTGACGCCGTAGATCTTCATGCCAGCAGCGCCTCGGCGCGGGCCAGATCCTCGGGCGTGTTGATGTTGAAGAAGGGGTCAAAGGGGTCCGCGCCGAACAGCGCCTCGCGGCCGCCGTGCCGGTCGGTCCATAGCACCACCTTGCGCAGGCCGTCATTCAAGGCAGCGCGCAGGTCCTCGCGCAGGGCAACGGGCCAAAGGCCGAAGGCCGGGTGCCGGTTCACGCGTTTGCCGCCGCCGGATTTCAGCGCCTCGTCGCCGGTGCGCGGGGTGGTTGCCATTACCAGCGGATGATCCATGCCCTCTGCCGCGGCGGTCAGCCGCGCGACCAGATCGGCCGGAAAGAACGGTGTGTCTGCGGCGGCGGTGACGATGGTGTCCGCGCCCTGCTCTGCCGCCCAATCGAGGCCCGCGAGCACACCCGCCAAGGGGCCGGCGAAGCCTTCGATGGAGTCGGCAATGACCGCCAGGCCCAGATCGGCGAACCGCTCCGGGTCGCCATTTGCGTTGAGCGCTAGGCCCGAGACCTGCGGCGACAGCCGGTCCACCACGCGGGACAGGAGGCTCTGGCCGCCGACCAGCAGCCGCCCCTTGTCACCGCCGCCCATCCGGGTGGCGAGACCGCCTGCGAGGATTACGCCGAGGGGTGGGGTCATGAAGCAGCTCCTTGGTTTCTCCAACCTTCTACTGACTTGAGAACATCGCTTGCCTTGGTTTCGCCAAGCGCTCTCTTAGGAAGCACATAGGAAAATGCACCTGCGTAAAAGAATATTGCGTCCCGGTCATCCATCACCTTTTCGATGGCAGGCCAAGACACACTCCATTTTACATTTGAGCCACTCATCTCGAGCCCATCAGACGACAGGTCGAAGTTCATGTTGCCCTTATAGATCGGCGACCAGAGCATCCGCCTTACGTGAAGCGCCAGTTTAAATCGAGCAGACAGCTTCGTCACCAAAAATGCCAGCAGCACTCCGAAAAGCGGCACGACGGTCCTCGGCATCTCAGACGATACGTTAATGAACCGAAGTAATACCTTCGCCAAGACTATCATTCCCAAAGCGAAAATAGCGCCCTCGAGCACTCCTATTCCAAAACCCAACCAGTAACTGCTTCGATTGGAAGCGCTTCGCGGGCACTTGCGCATCGCCCGTATCATTACTTTTTCATCAATTGGTTCAAATGATTGAAAGTGATAGTTCAAAACTCTACTCCGCACTCTTCCGACGGTGTTTCTTCTCTTCCACCGGCGCGTCCTTGGGGTCCATGTCCCGCACCAGCCGCTCCTCGCCCGAGAGGCAGATAAACCGCTGGCCGCGCATCCGGCCGATCAGGGTCAGGCCCACTTCCCGCGCGATCTCCACGCCCCAAGCGGTGAAGCCCGACCGGGACGCCAGCACCGGGATGCCCATCATCGCGGTCTTGATCACCATTTCCGAGGTCAGCCGCCCGGTGGTGTAGAGGATCTTGTCCGCGGGTTCCGCCTGCTCCGACAGCACCCAGCCGGCGATCTTGTCCACCGCGTTGTGGCGGCCGACGTCCTCCATATAGACCAGCGGGCGGTCCTGATGGCACAGAACGGTGCCGTGGATGGCGCCGGCCTCGAGATACAGGGAGGGCGTGCGGTTGATCTTATGCGCCAGCGCATAGAGCCAGGAGGTGCGGACCTCCAGTTCCGGCAGGCGCACGTCCTCCAGCCCCTCCATCATGTCGCCGAAGACAGTGCCCACGGCGCAGCCGGAGGTGCGGGTCTTCTTCTTCAGCTTTTCCTCGTGGCTGGTTTCGACCGCGGTGCGCACCACCACGGTTTCCAGATCCTCGTCGTAATCGACGCCGGTGACCTCATCCCCGTCGCGCAGCATGCCCTGATTGCGCAGGAACCCCAGCGCGAGGTATTCGGGATAGTCGCCGATGGTCATGGCGGTGACGATTTCCTGCGAATTCAGGAAGATGGTCAGCGGGCGCTCCTCGACCACGGCGATTTCGCTGGCCTCGCCGTTCTGGTCGACGCCGGTCACCGCCCGCGTCAGCCGCGGGTTGGAGACGCCGGGCGCGATCAGATATTCTTCTGTGATATCCATACTCACCAATTGCATTCCTTCTGCGTCCGCCTTAGGCCGGGTGCACGCAATCTAGGACGCGCAGATGGCAATCACCACCACCAAATCGGCCTTCTGGCAGGGGTTTCGCGACAGCGCCCCCTTCATTTTCATGGCCTCGCCCTTCGGCTTCCTGTTCGGGGTGCTGGCGGCGGAGGCCGGGCTGATCGTGCCCGAGGCCTTCGGCTTTTCGCTGGCGGTGTTCGCCGGGGCGGCCCAGTTCACCGCGCTGCAGCTGATGCAGGAGAACGCGCCCTTGATCATCATCCTGGTCTCGGCGCTGGCGGTGAACCTGCGGATGGCGATGTATTCCGCCTCACTGACGCCCTATCTGGGCGATGCGCCGATGTGGCAGCGGGCTTTGGCCGCCTATTTTATCGTCGATCAGTCCTATGCGCTGTCGATTGTCAAATTCGAAAACGAGCCCCGGCTGCCCGCGCCGCAGCGGATGGCCTATTTCTTTGGCACCAACGGCATCATCGCGCCGGTCTGGGTGATGGCCACCGCGCTGGGGGCGCTGGTGGGCACCCGCATCCCCGACAGCTGGGGCGTCGATTTCGTGCTGCCGCTGGCGTTTCTGGCAATGATCGGGCCGATGCTTCGGACCCCGGCCCACGTCGCCGCCTGTTTCGTGGCGGTGGCCGCCTCGCTGCCGGCCGCGGCCCTGCCCTATAACCTGGGGCTGATCGCGGCCGGAATCGCAGGCATGATCGCCGGCGCGCAGGCCGAGCTGTGGCTGGAACGGCAGCGCGCCAAGACGGAGGCAGCAGAATGAGTGGCATCCCCGCCGTGATCCTCTGGACCGTGATCCTGGGGCTGGCCCTTGGCAGCTTTGGCCTGCGGTTCGTTTTCATCGGTTTCATGGGCGGCAAGCCCATCGCGCCCTGGCTGATGCGGCACCTGCGCTATACCGCAGTGGCGATCATCCCGGCCCTGGTGGCGCCGCTGGTGGTCTGGCCTGTGCCCACGGACGGCGTGCCCAGCCTGATGCACATCGCAGCCGCGGCCGCGACTTTTGCCGCCGGCTATCTGACCAGGAACGTGCTCATTGGCCTGGGCACCGGCGGTCTTGCGCTGGTGCTGCTGTATCTTGCGGCGTAAGGCTCCGCGCCGGGCGGGCGCCTGCGCGGCGTCTGCGGCTTGATGCCGGGCGGGAGCTATTCCGGGGCGGCGCTCAGGTCTGCGTCGCTCTTGGCGAGCCCCGCCTGCAGATCGGCGCTGTCGTTCTCGTAGTAACGCTCGGTCACGACTCCCGGCAGCCGGCCGAATTGCTCTGCCAGCTTCTCCGGATAGAAGGTGCGGTCCAGACTCTCGAATCCGGGGATCTGCTGCAGGATTCCGATTGTGGCCTGGGCACAGTAGGCCCCCGGCACGCGGCCGTTGGTCACTGCCAGCCGGTAGGCCTTCTGCGCCTGTTCCGGTGTCACTTCGACCCGCTGCACCACCACGTGGTAGGTGCTGCGGGCGTGCGCCCCGCGATAGGCTTTCTCCACCGCCGGGGTGATGCCGTAGAGCACATCGTTGCGTTCCGGCACGACGGAGGCATAGAACGAGCCCGCCGGATCGAAGATCACCCGCTCGGAGGCGTTGATCATCAGCGACGCATGGCCGCCGCGCCCGGTGCGGTTGTTGATCATGGTGTAAAGGGTGAGCGCGGCCGGGCCGGGCTGGCGGTAGGCCACCCGTGCCAGCGTGCCGGCATCCGCATTGGGCTGCTGAGGCGCCGCGCAGCCCGCAAGCGCGAGCAGCACCGCGCCAAGGCACAGAAGATTACGCAAAGCGCCTGCCCCCCCTGGTCCGGCAATCAGGTGGCAAAAACCGCCAGGAACAGGGCAAAGAAGATCAGGACAATGCAGGAACGGGTGATGAAGGTCAGGAAACCTGCATAGACCTTTTCCTGAACGGTGGTGTCCATGGTGCCGTGCTGATGTTCAGCCATGTGAGTTATCCCTCGGATTCAGGTGCATTTTGCCGGTGATTACTGGATTTGCCCTGCGCTGTCACCACGTCATTAAAGCGCATCGGGGTAAAATTTCCCTGACATTGCGTCCCGGCGCCGCCGCACAGGCATGTTCTGCCCGCGGCAGGCCGAATCGCCGCCCTGCGCGGGCAGCCTGCGTCAGCCCCGTTCCAGATCCGACGCCAGCCGGAAGCCGATCCGGTTGGCCGGCGCCTCCTGCCGCGCCTTGGGCACCGCCCGCAGCATCACGTTCAGCTGGCTCACATGCTGCACCAGCTGGGTGCGCGCGCCAGCGCCCTCGCTGCCATAGAAGGTGATGATGTCGGGATCGTAATAGCCCATGCCTTCGATCCGGAGCACCCCCGCATTGCCGCCGGCAAAGCCCATTGCCACCTCGTGCTCGGCGTCCAGCTGCTGCTCGAAGTTCTGGATGTAGAGGATCAGCCGCTCATAGGCCCAGCGCGCCGGGCTTTTGGCCGCGTCCTGCCGCTGCAGCTTCTCCGGCACCTTGGTCAGCCCGGCACAGGCCTCGGGGTCGGCGTGGACCTCATGCACACAAGGCAGCACCGCCGCTTCGGCCGCCTCGGCGCTGGTTGAAATCTCGTTGTCCATGCTTCCCCCTTCTGCCGGGGTGCATCACCCCTTGCGCTGATAAAGCCAGGCGCCGTCTTCGCGTTTCCAGCGGTCCACCCGGCCGGTGTGGTACAGATGATTTACATGGGCCACGGATTCGACCAGTGCAAGCCCGTACTCCCCTTCGCCGATTGTGCGCTTGAACAGCGGCGCAAAGCAATCGGCAGCTGTCCGCGGCTCGGACAGGTGATCCAGAAGCCGTTCCAGCGCGCCGTGATGATTGCCGATCAGCTGCTGCATCCGCAAGGGCAGCCGGGTGAACGGCAGCTTGTGCCCGCCCAGCGCCAGGTGATCGGGCCGCGCCAGCGTGGACAGCCGCTCGCAGGACTCCAGCCATTCGCCCAAGGGGTCCGCCATCGGTTCGGTCGCGTAGACGCCGATATTGGGGCTGATGGTCGACAGGATCTGATCGCCGGTGATCACCAGATTGTCATCGCGGCTCCAGAAGGTCGCGTGCTCGGGCGCATGGCCGTTGCCGGTATGCACGTCCCAGTCGCGCCCGCCCATGCGGATCACGCCGCCCTGCTTGATGCGGGTAAAGCCCAGCGGCATCGGATGCACGGTGTCGGCAAAGTTGAAGGGCCGGCCGCCGGCCCGGTTGTCATAAAAGGCCTTGTCCATGCCCGCACTGCGGTAATAGGCGAGGGTTTCCTCCGGCCAGACCTCCTGCACGTCCAGCGTCAGCATCCGGGCAAACAGCCAGGCGGTGCGGGTGGTGACCAGCTCGGCGCCGTGTTCACTCTGGAACCAGCCCGCAAGGCCGATGTGATCCGGGTGGTGGTGTGTGCCCACAACGCGCCGCACCGGCTTGCCCTGCAACGGGCCCGCCATCAGGCTGTCCCAGATCGCGCGGCTCTTGCGGGTGTTGAAGCCGGTGTCGATCACCGTCCAGCCATCGCCGTCATCCAGCGCATAGATATTGACGTGGTCGAGCTTCATCGGCAGCGGCTGGCGCATCCACAGGACGCCTTCGGCCACTTCAATGGCTTCGCCCTGTGCAGGCGGTTCCTCCCAAGGGGTGCGGGGCGAGACGTCGGGGATATCCGTCACCGTCTCAGCCCGCCAGCTCGTCGAGGCTGAGGGCAAAGGTTCCTGCAGCGCCAGCCTGCGCATGGGCCAGCAGGCTGCCATGTTCGGGCAGCATCCGGGTGATGTAGAACCGCGCCAGCTTCTCGCGCGGGCCGCCCTGATCCGCCATTGCTGCGGCCAGGTGGTAATGGCCGCCCAGCACCCGGGCAAAGGCCCGCAGGTACGGCACCGAACCGGCAAAGCGGTCCTGCATGTCCTCCTGCGCCACCAGCCATTCGGTGGCCTCGCGCAGGGATTCACAGGCCTGCCAGACGGATTCAGCCATATTCGGATGGGTGGAACGGGCGCGTTCCGCCTGGTCCTCGATCTCGTCGATCAGGCCAAAGGCCATTTCGCCGCCATCCATCATCTTGCGCGCCACCAGATCCATCGACTGAATGCCGTTGGTGCCCTCGTAGATCGCCGTCACCCGCACGTCGCGGTAATACTGCGCAGCGCCGGATTCCTCGATGAAGCCCATGCCGCCATGCACCTGCACCCCGGTCTCGGACACCCGGATGCCGGTATCGGTGCCAAAGGCCTTGGCGATCGGCGTCAGGAAGGCTGCGCGCGACGCCCAGCTGCTGTCGCCGGTGGCGGTCTGCATGTCGATTGCCTGGGCACAGGCCAGCAGGATCGCGCGGGCGGCAAACAGATCCGCCTTCATCTCCATCAGCATCCGGCGCACATCGGCATGGTCGGCAATGAACCCGCTGGCGCTGCGGCCCTGCTTGCGCTCCAGCGCATAACCCAGCGCATGCTGATAGGCGCCCTCGCCCGCACCAACGCCCTGCCCGCCCACGCCGAGGCGGGCGTTGTTCATCATGGTGAACATCGCCGCCATGCCGCCATGTTCCTCGCCCACCAGCCAGCCGGTGGCGCCGTCATACTGCATCACGCAGGTGGGGGAGCCGTGCAGCCCCATCTTGTGCTCCAGGCTGACCACCTTCAGGTCATTGGCCGTGCCCGGATTGCCATCCGCATCCGGCAGGAATTTCGGCACCAGGAACAGCGAAATCCCCTTGGTCCCCGGCGCCCCGTCCGGCAGCCGCGCCAGCACCAGGTGGCAGATATTGCCGCAGAAATCATTGTCGCCCCAGGAAATGAAGATCTTCTGGCCGCTGACCGCATAGGTGCCATCGCCGTTCGGCACCGCCTTGGAGCTGAGCGCGCCCACATCCGAACCCGCCTGCGGTTCTGTCAGGTTCATGGTGCCGGACCATTCGCCGGAAATCAGCCTGGGCAGGTACAGGTCCTTGATCGCGTCCGAGGCGTGATGCTCCAGCGCCTCGATCTGGCCCTGGCTCATCAAGGGCGCCAGCTGCAGCGACAGGCAGGCGCCCGCCATCATCTCGTTGACCGCGGTGGCCACCGTCAGCGGCAGCCCCATGCCGCCTTGCTCTTCCGGTGCGCACATGCCGATCCAGCCGCCCTCCGCGATGGCCTTGAAGCCATCGCCATAACCGGGCGAAGTGCGCAGCACGCCGTTTTCCAGATAGGCCGGCGTCAGGTCGCCGTTGCGCTGCAAGGGGGCCATCACTTCGCCGCACATCTTGCCCGCCTCGTTGAGGATGGCGCTCACGACATCCGCGGTGGCCTCGGAGAACCGGTCTGTGGCCGCGACGGCGTCATAGCCAACAACGTGGTTCAGCAGAAATTCATACTCGGGAACGGGGGCACGGAAGGTCATGGGCGTCCTTTTGCGGTCTTTCGGGGGCGTCCTGGCGCGGGCAGTCTTGGCTTCCCGGCACGGGCCTATTATGGTCAGTGGCTTGACCGATTACCTAATCGGACGCCTATATCAATCAACCAAAACGCCGCGTCACCCGGAATGCCCCAGCAAAACACCGAAATTCTTGCCGCCACGGCAACCGGCATTGCCCGTGCCGCGCAGCTGTTGCGGCAGGGTGAGCTGGTCTCCTTCCCCACCGAAACCGTCTATGGCCTTGGCGCCGATGCCCGCCAGGGCGCGTCAGTGGCGGCAATCTACGAGGCCAAGGGGCGTCCGTCCTTCAACCCGCTGATTGCTCATCTGCATTCGGCAGAAGCGGCGCAGCGCTATGTGGTGTGGAACGCGACGGCCGAGACGCTGGCGCAGGCGTTCTGGCCCGGCCCGCTGACGCTTGTCCTGCCGCTGCGCGACGGCCACGGGATCTCGCCGCTGGTGACCGCCGGGCTGGACACCCTGGGCGTGCGGGTGCCCGCCCATCCGGCCGGCCAGGCCTTGCTGCAGGCGCTGGACGGTCCGGTGGCCGCCCCTTCGGCCAATCCCTCCGGCAGGATCAGCCCGACCACGGCGGCGCATGTGCGGGCCGGGCTGGGCGGGCGTATCGCCGCGATCCTGGACGATGGCGCCTGCGGTGTCGGGCTGGAGTCGGCAATCATCGGCCTGGCCGGACCGGAACCGGTGCTGCTGCGCCCCGGCGGGCTGGCGGCGGAACAGATCGAGGCGGTGCTGGGCCGCAAGCTGGCGCAGCGCGATGCCGGCGATCCGCTGACCGCTCCCGGCCAGCTGCTGTCGCATTACGCCCCCGGCGCCCCGGTCAGGCTGAACGCCGCAAAGCCTGGCGGCGGCGAGCTCTATCTCGGTTTCGGCCCCGGCGACTGCGACCTGAACCTGTCGCGGGACGCTGACCTGGCGGAAGCGGCGGCCAATCTATTCGGCCACCTGCACCGGCTGGACGCACTTGGCAAACCCATCGCCGTCGCCCCGGTCCCGGATCACGGTCTGGGAGAGGCCATCAACGACCGCCTCCGCCGCGCCGCCGCACCGCGGGACTGAACCCCGGCCAGAGAGCGCCCGCCTTTTGGCCCCCCTCGCATAGAGATGCCAAACCGCAAAGTCACACCCTTGCCCGCCGCAGCTGCGGATCTTCTTTCTGGTCCGGAAAACTCCCGCCGGAGGCGCGCCGTGCGCAGCACGGCGCCGGACCCAACCTTTTTACAGTCATCTTCGATGATTGGAACAAAGGGCGGGAGCCCCCGGTGCCCACATATCCGGCCTGCCGTTCACGCGTGGCCCGCGCTGGCCGAAAGCGTCAAGGGATCCACCCCCAGCGTCTTCAGCGCCGCGCCCCATTTGCTGTCATCCGCCAGGCCGAAAACCAGCTCCGGGCTGGCCTCCGCCGTCAGCCAGCCGTTCATCGCAATCTCCGATTCCAGCTGCCCGGGGCCCCAGCCGGCATAGCCCAGCAGCACCAGAAGCTGCTCCGGCCCCTGCCCCAGCGCGATGTCCTCGAGAATGTCCAGCGTCGCGGTCATCGAAAACCCGCCCGGCACCTTCAGCGAGCTCACGTCCGATTCGTAGTCCGGCGTGTGCAGCACAAAGCCGCGCTGGGTCTCCACCGGCCCGCCGAACCGCACCGGCAGGGCCGCTGCCGCGCTGCCGTCGCCGCCCATGTCCAGCTGCTCCAGCAGATCGCCCAGCGCCACCCCGTCCGCAGGCTTGTTGACGATGAGGCCCATCGCCCCCTCATCGCCGTGCGAACACAGGAATATCACCGAGTGCTCGAACCGGGGGTCGCCAATTCCGGGCATTGCAATCAAGAGCTTGCCAGTCAGATCCATGAAATTCCGTCTTTCTGCTGCCTCCCCCCACCATGACGTTCCCCCGCCCCGCGCGCAAGGGGCGCATCGGTGCAGCCCGGCAGCGCATTCGGCAAAATTACCGCAAACGCAGGGTGGACCGGGCTATGACCGGAACGTGACTTGGCAAAGCCGCCCGCCAGGCGCATGTATCCAGGCATGAGACAGAACCTGATCACCCCCGCTGCCGCTCTGGCAGCGCTGTTTGCCGCGACGGCAGTCACCCCGGCCCTTTCCGGCGCCGCAGATGGCGAGATCGTGCAGATCGAGGTGCTGGACGGCGGCATCACGCCGCGCGGCACTTACCAGGCGGCACTGCGGATCACGCTGCAGCCGGGCTGGAAGACCTATTGGCGCGCGCCCGGCGATGCCGGCATCCCGCCCAGCTTCTCCTGGCGCGGCGCCCGCAATCTCGGCGGGCTGTCGATGACCTGGCCCGCGCCCGAGGTTTTCCTGACCTCCGGCTACCGCACCATCGGCTATCACGACCAGCTGGTGCTGCCGCTGGAAGTCACGCCTGAAACCCCGGGCAAGCCGGTGCGCCTCAAGGGGCGGATGCAGCTGGGCGTGTGCAAGGACGTCTGCGTGCCCGCCGAACTGAGCTTTGACCACCCGCTGGACGGCGATGCCGGCCGCAATCCGGCAATTGCCGCGGCGCTGGCCAGCCGCCCGTGGTCGGCCAAGGAAGCCGGCGTGCGCCATGCCGCCTGCAGCCTCAGCCCCTCGGACTACGGCATGAAGGTCACCGCGCGCATCTCGATGCCCTCAGCCGGCGGTGAGGAGATTGCGGTGATCGAGCCCGGCACGCCCGGCCTTTATGCCGGGGAGACCGTTAGCCGCCGCGAAGGCGGGATACTGGTCGCCGAGACCGAATTCCTGCCCGCCGACGGCAATGCCTATGCCATCGACCGCTCCAGGCTGCGGATCACCGTGCTGGGCAGCGGCCACGCGGTGGACATCTTGGGCTGCAGCGCCGGATGAGCATTCCGCACAGCCCGCCGCCGCGCCCGGTCCTGGGCGCGATTGCCGTGGTCTGCCGCCATTTTGATGGCGCCGACCATGTGATCCTGGTGCAGCGCGGCAGGGAGCCCAACGCCGGCTGGTGGGGCTTTCCCGGCGGCCATGTGGAGATGGGCGAGACCGCCCTGCAGGCTGCCGCGCGCGAGCTGCAGGAGGAAACCGGCGTGATTGCCGAACCGCTGGAGTATCTCACCAATGTGGATGTTCTGGCCCGCAGCGCAGACGGCGCGGTGCAGCGCCAGTATCTGCTGACCGTGGTTCTGTGTGAATATGTCAGCGGCGAGCCGGTGCCGGACGACGACGCCGAGCAGGCCGAGTGGGTCCCGATTGCCGGGATCGAAACCCGCGGCCTGCAGCTGCTGGATCAGGTGGCGGATGCGGCGCGGCTGGCTCAGGCCCGCTGTCGCGAGCTGACCCGGTAGGCAAGGCTCCCCGCCAGATAGGCCAGCAGCGCCAGCAGCAGCGCCCCGGCGATACAGGCCAGCAGCCCGGCCCGCACCGGCTCCATCGCTGCCAGCGCAGGCACCGCCCGCAGCAGCGGATGCAGCGCGCCGGTGGCCATCGGCCAGCCCAGTGCCAGCACCAGCCAGCCCAGCTGCGCCAGCGCCGTGCCCAGTACCAGCCAGCGCAGCCGTCCGGCCCCCTGCCGCAGCGCGCGGCGCAGCGCCGTCAGCGGCCGCGACAGGTCGCGCTGCACCGCCACCAGGGCCGGCACCACCAGCAGCACCAGGAACATGCCGAACCCCAGGCCGTAAACCAGGGTGATCACCGTCGGCTTGAGGAACTGCGCCTGCTGCGAGCGCTCGAACAGCAGCGGCGCCAGCCCCAGCACCGTGGTCATCGTGGTCAGCATCACCGGCCGCAGCCGGTCCGCCGCCGCGTCGATGATCGACGGCACCAGCCCGCGGTCCTCGGCGTACTGGTCAATGGTGGTGACCAGAACGATGGAATCGTTGATGATGATCCCGGTCATCCCCAGCAGGCCCACCACCGTGAACATGCTGAGCGGCACCTCCCACATGAAATGGCCCCAGATGGTGCCGACGAGGCCGAAGGGAATGATCGCCATCACCACCACGGGCCGGGTCCAGCTGGCAAAGATCCAGGCCAGCACCAGGTAGATGCCGGTGAGGCACAGGATCAGCCCGGTGCCCGCTTCCTGCAGGAAGGTCTGCTCCTGCTCGGCCAGCCCTGACAGCTGCCACTCCACCTGCCGTTCGCTGGCGATCTGCGGCAGAATCTCTTGCTCCAAAGCCTGCATCACCGCTTCGGCGCGCACCGGGTCGTCCTCGGAAATGTCGCCGGTGACGCTGATCACCCGGATGCCGTTTTCCCGCCGCACGGTGGAAAACCCGGTGCGCTGGGTGACCGAGACGATATCCGCCAGCGGCACATAGATGCCGCTGGGCGCCCGCATCAGGGTGCGCTCCAGGAAATCGGCGGTCAGTTCGTTTTCCGGCAGCTCCACCCGGATGGTGGCGCTGCGCGGCCCGTCCGGATAGGTCGCCGCCTCGATGCCGTTCAGCCGAGCCCTGAGCGCCTGCCCCAGGCTGCCGATGGTGAAATTCAGCGCCTGCCCCTGCGGGGTGAGGTCGAGGATCACCTCTTCCTTGTCGTAGGCCAGGTTGTCCTCGACCGCCGAAACCTCGGGGAAGCGCAGCAATGCGGTCTTCAGGTCCTCGGAGGCGGCCTTGAGCACCTGCACGCTGGCGCCGGCGAACTGCACATCCAGTGCATCGCCGCCCGGCCCGGAGCGCCAGCTGCGGAAGGAGATGGTTTCCACCAGCGGATGGCGCACCACCCGCTCCTGCAGTTCGGCAACAAAGGCAAAGCTGGAATAGGGGCGCAGGTCGGCGTCGATCAGCTCGATCGAGATGCCGCCCAGCAGGTCGGCGTCCTTGGCCTCCACCCCGCTCAGGCCCCGTCCGGCATTGCCGCCGGTCTCGGCCATCACGAAATCCAGCGGGTTGCGGCCGTAGCGTTCCGCGTATTCGGCGCCCAGCGCCTCGGCGGCGCGCTGCATCTCGCGCATCATCATGAGGGTATCGGCGCGGCTGGCGCCTTCGGTCATGGCAAAATTGCCGGTGACGGAGCCGCGCTCCGGCGCATTGAAGAAGCGCCACTGCACATCGCCGTTGATGAACAGTGCGGCCTGGCTGGCCAGCACTGCCAGCGCCCCGGCCAGCACCGCGTAGCGGGCGGTGACAACCATGCCCATCAGCGGCCGGAAGGCATGGTCGCGCAACCAGCGGAAGCCGCGGTTCACCATCCGGTTCGGCCAGTCGTACCAGTGGCGCGCCTGGGCATGGGTCAGCGCATGGGCCAGGTGGTTGGGCAGGATCAGGAAGCATTCCACCAGCGAGGCCGCCAGCACCGCGATCACGGTGAAGGGAATGTCGCGGATCAGCTCGCCGAAGCGTCCGCCCACCAGCGTCAGCCCGAAAAAGGCGATGATGGTGGTCAGGGTCGCCGCAAAGACCGGCATCGCCATGCGCCGGGCCGCATTCTCGGCGGCCTGGATCGGGGTTTCGCCCAGCCGCCGCACCCGGAAATCGGCGTGCTCGCCCACCACGATGGCATCATCCACCACGATGCCGAGGGTGATGATCAGGCCGAACAGGCTGATCATGTTGATGGTGATCCCGGCGGCATACATCAGCGCAACGGCGGCAAACATCGCCGCCGGGATGCCCGCCGCAACCCAAAACGCGATCCGGGTGTTGAGGAAAAGGAACAGGAGGCACAGCACCAGGCCCAGCCCCATCAGCCCGTTGTCGATCAGGATGTCCAGCCGGTTGGTGATGTGTTCGGCGCGGGTGCGGATCAGCTGCGCCGTCACCCCCTGCGGCAGGCTCGCCTGCATCTGGGCCACCACATCCTGCACCTGAGCCTGCAGGCGGATGGCGTTGCCCTGATCGGAGCGGTCGATCCGGATCGACATTGCCGGGTTTTCGCCCACGAAATAAGACCGGTTGCGGTCCACGCCCTCGATCCGCACCGACGCCACATCGCCGACGGTCAGCACCGAGCCGTCGGCATTGGTGCGCAGGACGATGGATTTCAGCTCCTCCGGTGTGCGCTTTTCGCTGCCGGTGCGCACCCGGGCATTGGCGCCGGACACATCGCCCGCCGGGTCGGCATCCACCTCGGCGGCGATGGCATCGGCAATCCCGCGCATGGTGATGTCATGGGTGATCAGCCTGGCGGTCGGCACCTCGACGATGGTTTCCGGCGCCGCCACCCCGCGGATGGTGGTGCGTGTCACCCCGGCCTCGAACAGCCGCGACACCAGCTCGTCGGCAAACTGGCCCAGCTGGCCCGCGGCCACTGGACCGGAAATCACCACATCGGTCACCCGGTCGCGCCAGGCGCCGCGCCGCACCTCCGGCTCCTCCGCCTCTTCCGGCAGGGTGGTGATGCCATCCACCGCCGCCTGCACGTCATCGGCGGCCTGCCCCATGTCCGAGCCGGGCTCGAATTCCATCGTCAGCGTGGCCAGCCCCTCGCGCGAGATGGAGGAGGTCTCCTCGACCCCGTCCACCGCCAGCAACGCAGGCTCCAGCACCTGCACGATGGCATTGTCCACGTCCTCGGGGCCCGCGCCTTCCCATTCGACGGTGACGGTGACGCTCTCGACGATGACATCGGGAAAAAACTGCGCCCGCATGTTGGGCATCGCTGCCGCGCCCAGCACCAGCATGATCACCAGCAGCAGGTTGGCCGCCGTGCGGTGGCGGGTGAAGTAGCTGAACAGCCCGCGGGCGGTTTGCGGCAGGTCGCGGACCATCGGCCTCAGCCTCCCATCCGGGTTTCGATCCGGGTGACCAATTGCGCGGGCACCTTCGCCTCGGCCAGCTGCTGCAGCATCCTGGCCTTCATTTCCGAGGGCATCCGGCTGTTGCCCTCGACCAGGGCCACCAGCCTGGCGCGGCGCTCATCGCTCAGCTCGATCAGTTCCGGCAGCGCCTGCATCTCCGCCCCCTGGCGCAGCGGGCGGACCTTGATGCCGGCGCCCAAAAGAGGCGTGCGGCCGATGACAACTTCGCGCCCTTCCAGGCCGCTGCCGCGGATCAGCACCTCATCGTCCTGCCGGCGCACCAGCTCGACCGGCAGCGTCTCCAGCCGGTCCTCAGCGTCCAGCACCAGCACCGCGCCATCCGTCCCCAGCGCCGAGGCCGGCACCCGGGCCACAGCCGCCACTTCAGGCTCGGTCACCTTGACGGTGACAAAATCCCCGGGCTCGAACCCCGGCGCCGCCTCCAGCCGCGCATAGACCAGCCGCCCGGCCTGGCCATCGCCCGCCGCGCCGCTGGCGCGCGAAATCTGCCCGGTTGCACTGAGACCGGCCCCGGCGGCGTCCAGCAATACCCGCACCGGTGCCCGCAGCAGGCGGCCGTTGCCGTCCAGCAGCCGGGCATATTGCGCGGTCGACACCCGGAACGCCACTTCCAGCAGGTCCGGATCGACCAGATCCGCCAGTTTTTCGTTGGCCGAGACCAGCCGCCCCTGCACCAGGCTCACCGCCTGCAAGGTGCCGTCGAAACCGGCCCTGATGGTGGTGTCCTCAAGGCCGCGGCGTGCCTCGTCCAGCGCGATCCGCGCCCGCGCCACCCGGGTGGCGGCCTGATCCGTGCGCGCCTCCGCCTGGCTCACGGCCTGGCGCAGCGAGATCACCGCCTGGCGCGCCTGCACCGCGGCCAGCTCCGCGGTTTCCACCGCGGCGGCGGTGCCGACGCCCCGCCGCTGCAGATCCAGCTGCCGCTGAAAGGCGCGTTCGCGCAGCTGCGCCTGATCCTGCGTGGCCTGCAATTCATCCTGCGCCAGAGCCAGCGCCCGGCCGGCATCGCGCTCCTCGGCGCGGGCATCCATCATGTCGGCCTCGGCCCGGTCCAGCGCCGCCTGCGCATCCGCCGGGTCGATCTGCACCAGCACCTCGCCCGCGCGGACCGCGCCGCCTTCCTCGAAATCCTCTGCCAGCTGCACCACACGGCCGCCGGCGGCGGTGCGCAGTTCCAGCGTCCGGCGGCTTTCAACCCGGCCAAAGGCGGTCAGCTCCGGCGCCACCGTCTGCAGGTCCGCCGTCACCACGTTGACTGCAAACACCCGCTCGCGCACTGGCGGCGCCTTGCGCTCGGCGGTCAGCTGCGCCTCGATCGCGCCGAACACCAGCTGCCCGGCATAAAGCAGAAGCGCCGCTGTTACCGCCGCCAGGAATATCCCTGTCACACTCTGACGCAAAAAGCGCATGTCTCTCCCTTCCGGTGGCGGCTGCTGCCGGGGCCGCCCGTGCGGCCTGCCAAAGCGCAAATGCCCAGATGGCGCATCTATTTCGCCCGCTTGGAAATATACGATTTTCCGCACGGGTTTGCGAGGTTACACGCCGCGCAGGATCACTTCCGGCGCAGATGTTCCTCCAATCGGGGCATGATTTCCACGAAATTGCAGGGCCGGTGGCGGTAATCGAGCTGTTTTGACAGGATTTCATCCCAGCCGTCCTTGCAGGCGCCGGGGCTGCCGGGCAGCGCAAACAGATAGGTGCCGCCCGCAACACCGCCGGTGGCGCGCGACTGCACCGCGCTGGTGCCGATCTTCTGCATAGAGACCAGGGTGAAGACGGTGCCGAAGGCCTCGATCTCCTTTTCATAGACGTCGCGGTGCGCCTCCACCGTCACGTCGCGCCCCGTCAGCCCGGTGCCGCCGGTCGAGATCACCGCATCCACCGCCGGATCCGCCACCCAGGCGCGCAGCTGGGCGGCAATTGCTGCCCGCTCGTCGGGGATGATCTTGCGGCCGGCCAGCACATGGCCCGCGTCCCGCAGCCGGTCCACCAGCACCTGGCCGGAACGGTCATCCTCCAGCTTGCGGCTATCCGAGACCGTCAGCACCGCAATGCGGACCGGGATGAATTCCATGCTTTCGTCAATCCGGGACATCTACGCCCTCTCCATAATCGCCAGCCGCACGGCCAGCCCTGCAAAAATCCCGGCCGAAACCCTGCCCAGCCAGCGCGCGAACACCGGTGAGCCCGCCAGCCGCCGGCCGGCCTGGCCTGCAAAGATGCCCGCCAGCGCGTTGATGAAAAACCCGCCTGCCGCCAGGATCATCCCGAAAATCAGGAACTGCGCCAGCACCGGGCCGGCCTGCGGCTGCACGAACTGCGGCACAAAGGCCAGCACAAACAGGATCACCTTGGGGTTTGTCAGATTCACCAGCAGCCCGCTGCGAAAGGCATTGGCGCCGCACCGCCCGGGCAGCTCTTCCGCCGCCAGCCCGCCGCGCAGGGCGCCCCAGGCCAGGTACAGCAGATAGGCCACGCCCGCCCAGCGGATCACGTCGAACAGCCCCGGCATGGCAGAAACCGCCGCGCCCAGCCCCAGCCCGGCCAGCGTCACATGCACCATGCTGCCCGCCGAGATCCCGGCGCTGGCCGCCACCGCCGCCCCGCGCCCGGCACGCAAGCCCTGGCCAAGGCAGAACATCATGTCCGCTCCCGGGGTCAGGTTCAGCGCCAGCGCCGCCGGGATGAAGCCCAGCAAGGACACCGCATCGATCATGGCTCAACCTCGAACCAGCTCACCATAGGGCCAAGGTTGGCCACCTGCGTCCTGCCCAAATTGCCGCGGAAGCCCCAGCAGTCATGCACATGGCCGCACAGCAGCAGCTGCGGCTGCACCCGCTCTGCCGCGGCCCGGACCGCGTCGGAGCCCACGGAGAGGCCGCCCGAGGTCACATCCCCCAGCCCTCTGGGCGGTGAATGCGAGATCAGAATGTCCGCATGGCCGCAAGCCGCCAGCATCGCCGCCGCCTGCATCTCGCTCAGATCACAGGACCAGCTGCCAAACGGGGTCTCCGGCACCCCGTACCCCAGCCCGAACAGGCGCAGGCCTTCGAACTCCATTTCCCCGCCATGCAGCACCGTTGTCTCCGGGAACCCTGCGGCCCGCAGCTCATCGGCGCTTTCGCCATTGCCAGGCACCGCCACCATCGGCGCCTGCAGCCCCGCAAGCATCGCCGCCACCCGGTCCAGCCCCTGCCGCATGTTGCAGAAATCGCCCGCACCGATCACCAGATCCGCCCCCGCGCTGGCGGCAACGATATCCGCCGCATGGCGGCCCGACAGATGCAGATCGGAAAACGCGAGAATTTTCATGCGCCCTCCTCAGGCCACCGCGGCCAGCCGCGCTTTCAGCTCCAGCAGGTCGGCCCAGGCCAGCCGCTTCTGCTGCGGCTGGCGCAGCAGATAGGCGGGGTGGAACATCGGAATGACCGGCTTGCCCCAGGCCTGGTCCCACTTGCCGCGCAGCCGGGTGATGCCGCGCTTGCCCAGCACCGCCTGGCAGCTGATATTGCCCATCAGCACCAGGATCTCCGGCTCCGCCAGTGCCACATGGCGCGCCAGGAACGGCGTCAGCATGCCGATTTCCGCAGGCAGCGGGTCGCGGTTCTGCGGCGGCCGCCACGGCAGCACGTTGGTGAGATAGACGCTCTCGGTGCGGCTCAGGCCGATCGCCTCCAGCATCCGGTCCAGCAGCTGCCCGGCCCGGCCCGCAAAAGGTGTGCCCTGAAGGTCTTCATCGCGGTCCGGCGCTTCGCCGATGATCATCACCCGCGCCCCGGGCCGGCCGTCGGAGAACACCAGATTGCGGGCGCCGCGCTTCAGCTCGCAATGGCTGAAACCCTGCATGGCGTCGCGCAAAGCCGGCAGCGACGCGGCCGCCCTGGCCGCCTTTCCGGCCACATCGGCGGGGTCCGCTTCCTTGGGCTTGGGCGGCGGCGCAGGCGCGGCACCGGGCTTTGGCCGCGGCACCGCCTGTTCCAGCCCATAGCGGTCGACGGGCGCGTCGCACAGCGCCTCGGTGGCGCCAAGCTCCGCCTGCCACTCCAACAGCGCCCGCGCGCTCCAGTAATCCAATGCCGATTCCATGCGCCCAAGCTACTCCGCCCGCAGCGCAAGCGGAACACCTCTCCGCCGTCATCCTGCAAATTCAAGACTTTCTTCTTTGCGCAAATACTCCGGGGAGCGCGAGGGGCCGGCCCCTCGCCTGCAAGACACCGGACGCCCGCGACCGCCTTGCCGCACCCGGCTCCCCCGCCTATAACAACCGGCAAATCAAGCGGAGCCGCCCCATATGTCCTTCGAACACCGCCACCTGCTTGGCATCGAGCCGCTGAATCCGCATGAGATCACCGCGATCCTCGATCTGGCCGACGGCTACGTGGCGCTGAACCGCCGCGCCGAAAAGCATTCCGACGTGCTGGCGGGTCTCACCCAGATCAACATGTTCTTTGAAAACTCCACCCGCACCCAGGCCTCGTTCGAGCTGGCGGGCAAGCGGCTGGGCGCGGATGTGATGAACATGGCGATGCAGGCGTCGTCGATCAAAAAGGGCGAAACCCTGATCGACACCGCGATGACGCTGAACGCGATGCACCCGGATCTGCTGGTGGTGCGGCATCCGCATTCCGGCGCGGTGGACCTCTTGGCGCAGAAGGTGAACTGTGCGGTGCTGAACGCAGGCGACGGCAAGCATGAGCACCCGACCCAGGCGCTGCTGGACGCGCTCACCATCCGCCGCTCCAAGGGCCGGCTGCACCGGCTCAACATCGCGATCTGCGGCGACATCGCACACAGCCGCGTGGCGCGCTCCAACCTGATCCTGCTTGGCAAGATGGAAAACCGCATCCGCCTGATCGGCCCGCCGACGCTGGTGCCGCAGCAGTTCGCCGGGTTCGGCGCCGAGATCTATGACGACATGCGCGAGGGCCTGAAGGACGTCGACGTCGTCATGATGCTGCGGCTGCAGAAAGAGCGCATGGACGGCGGCTTCATCCCCTCGGAGCGCGAGTATTACCACCGCTACGGCCTTGATGCTGACAAGCTGGCGCTGGCCAAGCCCGACGCCATTGTCATGCACCCCGGCCCGATGAACCGCGGGGTGGAGATCGATGGCACCCTGGCCGACGATATCAACCGCTCGGTGATCCAGGAGCAGGTCGAAATGGGTGTTGCGGTGCGGATGGCGGCGATGGACCTCCTGGCCCGCAACCTGCGCGCCGATCGTCAGGCCAAGGCGGGCTGAGCGGATGACCGGTGCGATCCATATCCCGGCGGGCGAGCGCGGTGTGATCCGGCTGTTCGCGCTGGACATGCGGCCCGAACAGGCGGCCTTTCTCAAGGAACCCGGCGCGCTGGCGCAGGTCCTGGGGATCGAGGCGCTCGACATGGAGCAGGTGGAGATCTTCCCGGTGTCCGACCTCGAGGACATCGGCCTGACCGGCTACCTCACCGACGGCTGCGGCGTGCCCCGCGCCCAGGTCGAGGAAGACCGCGGCATGCTGGAGACGCTGGAGGGCCATGTGCTGCTGATCCGTTCGCGGGCGTTCAGCGATGCGGAGACCCGGCTGACTCCGGCGGATCAGATCACCCTGGCCGGAACCTACGGCGAGCGGCAGACCGACTGGAGCGCCCCGCCCGCAACCGCCGACAGCGCCAAGCCCTATTCTGCTCCGAAACTTCCCCCGCGGGCGGCCCGTTCCCAGGCCCGCCGCATCGGTGCGGTGCTGTTTGCCGTGGTGATGCTGCTGTTCTTGTTGCTGATCTGGGTGCTCGTGGCCTGATGGCAGCAACCGACCTCAAACCGGACCGCGGCGCCTACATCCGCGCCCACGCCTGGATGGCGGCAATCGGCATGAGCGGCGCCATGGCGGTGCTGTGGATCATGGGCAGCCCGCACATCTGGACCGGCGCCGCCGGCGGGCTGGCAGCCATTGCCTTGCGCGGCTGGTACATGGCCAGCGAGGAGCTGGCGGTGGTCTGGACCCTGACGGAGACCGCCCTCACCGGCCCGGCCGGCCGCAGCATCCCGCTTGCCGGGATCGAAACCGTCCGCACCATGGGCAGCTACGTGCAAGTGATCACCAAGAGCGGCGACAAGCACCTGATCAAGTACCAGGCCGATCCGGCCGCGACCCGCAATTCAATCGAAAGAGCCAAGGCATGAGCACTCTCTTCACCAACGCCCGCCTGATCGACCCGGAGGGCGGCAGCGAGTCACCGGGCATGGTTCTGGTCCAAAACGGACGGATCGCGGCGGTTGAAAAGAACGCCACCGATGCTGACCATTTGCTGCACGCGCGAAACATCCGGCCGGAAGATGTGACCCTTGTCGACTGCGGCGGCAAATGCCTGGCGCCGGGGATCGTCGACATCGGCGTCAAGGTCTGCGAGCCGGGCGAGCGGCACAAGGAAAGCTACAAGTCCGCAGGGCTGGCGGCGGCGGCCGGCGGCGTCACCACCATCGTCACCCGTCCCGATACCACGCCTGCGATCGACAGCCCGGAAACACTGGAATTCGTCACCCGCCGGGCCCAGGCCGCAACGCCGGTGAACGTGCTGCCGATGGCGGCGCTGACCAAGGGGCGCGAGGGGCGCGAGATGACCGAGATCGGCTTCCTGATGGATGCCGGCGCAGTGGCCTTTTCCGATTGCGACCACGTGGTGCAGAACACCAAGGTGTTCCAGCGCGCGCTGAGTTACGCCCGGTCCTGCGGCGCATTGGTCATTGCCCACCCGCAGGAGCCGGGCCTGAGCAAGGGGGCCGCGGCCACCAGCGGCAAATTCGCCGCGCTTTACGGCTTGCCTGCCGTGTCGCCAATGGCCGAGCGGATGGGACTGGACCGCGACATCGCGCTGCTGGAAATGACCGGCGCCAGGTATCACGCGGACCAGATCACCACCGCCCGCGCCCTGCCCGCGCTGGAACGCGCCAAGAAGAACGGGCTGGACATCACCGCCGGCACCTCGATCCACCATCTGACGCTGAACGAGCTGGACGTGGCCGGCTACCGCAGCTTCTTCAAAGTGAAGCCGCCGCTGCGCTCCGAGGATGACCGGCTGGCGGTGGTCGAAGCGGTGCGCACGGGGCTGATCGACATCATCAGCTCCATGCACACGCCGCAGGACGAGGAAAGCAAGCGCCTGCCGTTTGAGGAAGCCGCGGCCGGCGCTGTGGCGCTGGAAACGCTGCTGCCCGCGGCGCTGCGGCTGTACCATGCCGAACTCCTGGACCTGCCCACCCTGTTCCGCGCCATGTCGCTGAACCCGGCCAAGCGGCTGGGCCTGAAGAGCGGCCGCATTGCGGCAGGCGCGCCTGCGGACCTGGTGCTGTTCGACCCGGACGTGCCCTTTGTGCTCGACCGGTTCAAGCTGCGTTCGAAGTCTCAGAACACGCCTTATGACACCCAGCGGATGCAGGGCCGGGTCGAGGCAACTTACGTGGCGGGCGAACCCGTCTACCGGAGGGGCTGATGCCAGTTTTCGAAAGCTCTGCTGCGGTTCTGATCCTCTGGGCGTTGACCGGCTATGGTCTCGGCTCGGTGCCCTTCGGCCTGGTGGTCACCAAGGCATTCGGGCTCGGCAACCTGCGCCAGATCGGATCGGGCAATATCGGCACCACCAACGTGTTGCGCACCGGCAGCAAATCCGCCGCGGCACTGACGCTCCTGCTGGATGGCGGCAAGGGCGCTGCGGCGGTGCTGCTGGCCCGCTCCCTGGCCGGCGAAGATGCGGCGCAGGCGGCAGGGCTGATGGCTTTCCTCGGCCATTGCTTTCCGGTCTGGCTGGGGTTCAAGGGCGGCAAGGGCGTGGCCACATTCCTCGGCCTGATGCTGGCGCTGGCCTGGCCGGTGGGCATTGCCTGCTGCCTGACCTGGCTGGCAGCGGCGGCGGCCAGCCGGATTTCTTCGATGGGGGCGCTGGTCTCGGCGGTGTCGGCGCCGCTATGGGCCTTTGTGCTGGGCTATCAGCCGGCGATTGCCCTGTCAGTGCTGCTGGCGGCAATTGTCCTTGTCCGCCACTCGGCCAATATCGCCCGGCTGCGGGCGGGCACCGAGCCGAGGATCGGGCAGAAGTGACAGACGAAAAGCTGCAAGCCTTCCTTGCAGCTTTTGACGCGCTGCCGCTGGGCGCCTTCACCGGCCGTGCCGGCGGGCGCAAATACACCGTCACCCGGCAGAACCTGGCCGCGGGCAAGGCGCAGAAACTGGTGGCGCGGGAACTGGGCGGCAGCGACTGTATCAGCCTCAACCTCTACCGGCTGGCGTCCGGGGCGCGGCTGAAGCCCTGCGAGATGCCCGCAGACAAAGTGATCCGCTTCGTTCTGGCCCTGAAAGTTATGGAATAAGACGCTCCAGCGCCCGGCCATTGGACCAGGTGCCGTGCAGCTCGCCGCTGGGCATGCGCACATAGACCACCGGATAGGTGTCGCCCCAGTTCACCCAGACCACATCGCCATTGCGGGTGCCGCTGCCGGCATAGGCCTGGGCGCCGACCTGCCAATGCATCTCGACCGCGCCGCCGCTGTCGCGGATCTGCACGGTGCCGGAATAGCTGCTGCCGTCAGGGTTGCGGCCCTCGGCGCGGTAGCTGCCGCTGATGCTTTGGGCGGCGGCCGGCACTGCCGCCGCCATCAAGACCGCGGCCAGCCCGCAGAACAGCGCGCGGCGGGTGGGGAATGGGCGTGTCATCCGTACCTCCAGTTTACCTGGGCCCATACTGCCCGCGGCAGCGCAGACTGTCACCTGTTCTGCGCGGGGATGCACAGCGCGCTGCAGCCCGATGCACAGTCAATTTGAGTTGTTTTGAACGTGATCGCCGGACCCGCCACATCGGTGCCGTGACCCGCGGCATACCGCGGCACACATGGTGAAACGCCGGCCGGGCAGGCATTCGGGAACGCCGCGGCCGGGATTTGAAAGGACGGGACCATGAACAAAGTAAAAGCACTGATCAGCGGTGTGGCACTGTCGGTTGCCATGGCCACCTCGGCCCTGGCGGCCGGCGTTGAAATCAACGCCTCTTCCACCGGCCTTGCGCTGCAGGGCTATGACCCGGTGGCCTATTTCACGGTTGGGGAGCCGACTCCGGGCAACTGGAAAATCACCGCGACGCATAACGACGCGCTGTACCGCTTTGCCTCAGAAGAGAACAAGGCCCAATTTGAAAAGAACCCGGAAGCCTACCTGCCTGAATATGGCGGCTACTGTGCCTTTGGCGCGGCCATGGGCTTCAAGTTCGACGGCGACCCGACCCTGTGGAACATCGTCGACGACAAGCTGTATTTGAACCTGGCAAAAGACATTCAGACCCGCTGGGAAGGCGACATCCCCGGTTTCATCGAAAAAGCCGACACGAACTGGGACGACATCGCCGATAAGGATCCGGCAGCGCTGCAGCAGTAACACAACGCCCCCTCACGGGCGAACAGCCGGCGGCAGGGCAATCTGCCGCCGGTGTCTGTTTGGCTTGACACGGCTCAAGGTTTCAGGGTTTTCTGTCGTTACAGAAATTTCAGGATGCCGTGATGAAACTGACCCCCGCGATGCAGAGCTTCATCCTTCATTGGGGCGAGATGGGCAGCCGCTGGGGCGTGAACCGGTCGGTAGCCCAGATCCATGCGCTGCTGCACATCGCAACGGACCCGATGACCGCGGATGAGATCTGCGAGGTGCTGGGGCTGGCGCGTTCGAATGTGTCGAACGGGCTCAAGGAGCTGCAGGCGCAGGGACTGGTCAAGGTCAGCCGCCAGCTGGGCGACCGGCGCGATCACTTCACTTCGGTCCGCGACATGTTCGATCTGGTCGATGCGGTGATTGCCGCCCGGCGCGAGCGGGAGTTTGCCCCGACGCTGAAAGCCTTGGATGAGGTGATGAAGGAGGCCGGGGCCGACGGAACCCCCAAACCGGTCAAGGACCGCATGGGCGAGACCCTGCGGGTAATGCGGATGTTTGATGACTGGTACATGGATTTCTCCCGCCTGCCCCGATCCGTGCATCTGGCGGTGCTGAAGCTGGGCGCCAAGGTGGCGCGGTTCCTGCCTGGCGGCAAGCAGACAGAGTGAAAACGGGCCGCAGGCGGCCCCTGGCGGAAAAATTTTTACGAGGGAGTTTCACTGATGACAGAAATAACTGCAATTAACGGCACCAAAGCCCTGCCCGCGGTGGACCTGCCTGACGCTCCGGACACCCGGCGCGCGGCACCTTTTGCTGCAGCGTCCCGCCAAGTTGCCGCCGGCAAAGGAGGCTGCCATGTGCCCGCCTGTTTCCCGTGAAGCCGCCCCGCGCGATGCCGCATGGCAGGATCTGCTGCCGGTCACCCGCCGCCAGCGCTGGGTGGAGCTGAGCCTGCCCTTGCCCTGGCTGGCTCTGTCCTGGGGGCTTTATGCCTCGCCGCTCTGGCCGCTGGGGGCGGCAGCGGGCTTCCTGTTCTTCCTCTGCGCGCTGCGGCTGAACCATGAGGCGATCCATAGCAATCTCGGCCTGCCCCGGCGCGGGGACATCGCCGTGCTGCATGCCCTCAGCGCGCTGATGTGCGGCTGCAACTGCTCGGTCGCCTGGAGCCATATGCAGCACCACCGGCATGCCATGGGCCCCGGCGATATCGAGGGGCACTGCGGCCATATGAGCGCAGGCGAAGTGCTGCGCTACGGGCCGCGGTTTCCGGTTGACCTGATCGGCGCCTGCTGGGCGCAAGGCGGTGCCAAATGGCGGCGGCGGATGCTGCGGGACGGGCTCTGCGCGGGGCTGGCCGCCGGGCTGGTCCTGTGGAGCGGACAGCGCTTTCTGCTGCTGCATCTGGCGTCGATGGGTGCGGCGCAATGCCTGACCGCCTTCTTCGCGGTCTGGATCACCCATCAGGGCACCGCGGCGTCGGGTCTGGCGGCACGCAGCCAGCGCGGCGTGCTGGCCAGGGCTGCGTATCTGATGTTCTACCACCGCGAGCACCACCTGTTCCCCAAGGTGCCCGTGAGCCGCCTGCCGGAACTTGCCGCGCTGCTGGACGCACAGGTGCCCGGCTATGCTTCCAGCCGCCTCCCGGTGGTGCCCTGGCTGGACCGCGGCTGACACCTCGGATCCGGCCCGAATCCGACTCGAATTCCGCCTCAGCTGACACGCAACCCAAGGGAGATTATTTCACAGCAGGTTTCCAATGATCCCCCGCATTCCTTCCGCTTTTGAAAGCTTTGCCTTCAAGTTTCTCGACTTTGGCGACCGCGCCACCCGCCTGGAGTACTGGTGTGTTATCCCGGTGGTCTGGCTGCTCATTTTCCTGATGCTGCCTGGCGAGGCCGCCGAAGTCCGGGGGCATCTGTCGCGCCGCGAAGTGCCGCCGCTGAACCCTTTCCATTATGGCTCGCTCGGGTTGTTTCTGTTCACCTTCCTCCCCAGGCTTTCGCTGACCGTGCGCAGGCTGAATGATGCCGGGCGCAGCGGCAGATGGGCCAGGCTGCCCTTTGTTGCCGTTTCCCTCGGGCTGATGATGAGCTTTGGTTTTGCCACCTCGCTGCCGACGGCGGATCAAAGCGGCCTGGGCGTTGCGGTTATCGCAGGCGGCGCAGTGGTCGCCGCATTGTCAGGCGGTTTCTGGGAAACGATGTTCAACTTCGCGGCCATTGCCAATGCCGTGAATTGGGACGCCGTCCTGGGCACGCTGCTTGGTGCCGCCGCAAAGGCGGACGTGAGTGCTGGCCTGCAAACCGCCCAGGCAACCGGCTTGCAGAACCCGGCCGTAGAGCTGCAGTTCTTGTTCTACTCGGTGTTCTTTGGGCTGGTGCCGGCTCTTGCCATTCTGGTGCATCTCTATTTCATGCGGCTGCCGTCAGAACGCGATGATAACATCCACGGCGCCAGCAGCGCGCAAGCGCCCGCGCACGCCAACCAGGACAGCAAGCGCAACGCCTATGCCGGCTATGCCTATCTGACCAAGCGCACGGGAGATGAAGAAAAGATGCTGCAGGCCGCCCGCAAAGCGCAGATCCGCGAGCTCTATCAAAGTCGGGTGCTGGGCAAGACAAACGGCTAACAGCCCCCCTGCCAAAAAAAGGCCGCGCCCGGAGCGCGGCCTTTGCTGTTTCAGTAGGCGAACTCGCCGTAGATGCGGCTGAGGTCCTCGCCCCAGGCCCCGCTGTAGCGCTCCAGCAGCTCATCCGCCGGGACCTTGCCGCTCTCAAGACTGTCCTTCAGCGCGTTGAGGAAATGGGTCTCATCCGGCACCAGGCCGCCCGCGCCGGGCTTGTGCCGGGCCTTGAGGCCGCTCTCCGAAATCGCCACCACTTCACGCGCCAGCTCATGCATGCCGATGCCGTTCACCTTGGCTTGCAGACCCTGCTCGGAGGCCGCCACGCGCAGGCCTTCGCGGGTCTCGGCATCCCAGCCCTTGACCAGATCCCAGGCCGCGTCCAGCGCGCTCTGGTCATAGGTGAGGCCGACCCAGAAGGCCGGCAGCGCGCACAGGCGGCGCCAAGGGCCGCCGTCAGCGCCGCGCATCTCGATAAATTTCTTGACCCGGGCCTCGGGGAAAATCGTGGTCAGATGGTCGGCCCAGTCGCTCAGCGTCGGGATCTCGCCCGGCAGCGCCGGCAGCTCGCCCTTCAGAAAATCGCGGAAGGACATGCCCAGCGCGTTGATGTATTCGCCGTTGCGGTAGACAAAATACATCGGCACATCGAGCGCATACTGCACCCAGGCCTCGAACCCGAAGCCCTCCTCGAACACAAACGGCAGCATGCCGGTGCGGTCGGCATCCAGCGAGCGCCAGACCCGGGCGCGCCAGGATTTGTGGCCGTTCGGCTTGCCATCCAGGAACGGCGAATTGGCAAACAGCGCCGTGGCGACGGGCTGCAGCGCCAAGGCCACCCGCAGCTTCTGCACCATGTCGGCCTCAGATTCGAAATCCAGATTGACCTGCACGGTGCAGGTGCGGCGCATCATGGTGGTGCCCATGGTGCCGACGTCCTGCATGTAGCCGTCCATCAGCTTGTAGCGGCCCTTGGGCATCAGCGGCATGTCTTCATGGCGCCAAACAGGGGCGGCGCCCAGGCCGATGAAGCCGACGCCGATCCTGTCGGCGATATCCTTGACGTCGCGCAGGTGGGCGTTCACCTCGTCGCAGGTCTCGTGAATGGTTTCCAGCGGCGCGCCGGACAGCTCCAGCTGCCCGCCCGGCTCCAATGAGATATTGGCGCCGTCCTTGGTCAGGCCGATGAGGTTGCCGCCTTCGGTCAGCGGCGCCCAGCCGTGGCCGTCGCGCAGGCCCTCCAGAACCGCCTGGATGGAGCGCGCGCCGGCATAGGGCAGCGGCTTCAGCGTGTCCTTGCAATAGCCGAACTTCTCGTGCTCGGTGCCGATGCGCCAGGCGTGCTTGGGTTTGCAGCCGTCGGCCAGATATTCGGCAAGCTGCTCGTGACGTTCGATCGGCCCGCCGCCGGACTGGGGAATGGACATGCCTGGCACTCCGTCCTGTTAGGTCTGTCTTGAACGGTCAGTGGTGGGCGGAATCGCCGCCAGTGTCAATGCAGGCGCTGATGTTCCGGCCGGCTGGAACGGCGTTCCCAGATCACGACCTGGTGACCGCCCTTGCGGCGCAGTTCCGTCAGCATCCGTTCGGTCTTGAGCCCCGGAAGCGCTGCAAAAACGTCGAACAGCGCCTCGTAGCCTTCGGCATTCACAGGGATCGCCAGCGGCGGCTGGCCCGGCTGCTCCAGCAGCCAATGCGGCGGTTTGGCGGATTGATCCAACGCCAGCCGCTCCAGTTCCGAAGCCGCCACCGCGCCGCCGGTGAGCGGGCCGAAATAGGCAATCTGCCCCTCGTCCACCTGCACCACGCCAGGTCCGCCGGTGCCGCGCCGGAAGCGCATCCGCTGGGCGCCGATGACCGCAGTCACCAGGCCGGTCGCCACAAAAGCCCAGCCGGTGATGGCCGTGAAGCCGGCCGAGGAGAAGGCCCACTTCAGACCCAGCAGGAACATCATCGCGGCAGCGAGGACCTCGCGCCATTGCCAAAGGATGGCGCGGGCTTCCGGGCGGATGAAACTCATGTGTTTCGCCTCTTAAAACGTCTGGCAGGCGCAGCGGCCTGCCGTGCCCTCCTTATTTGTGCGGCCCGGCCCGCGGATGCAATGGGCAGCGCACCGATTGCCAACCGGTCCTATTGGCCGCCGACCGCCACAGGCTGCGAAAACTCGACAATCCGGTAGTCGCCGATGCGCTGGAAGCCCAGTTTCCGGTAGGCCCGGATGGCGGCGGTTCCGGAGGCAAACAGGATTGCCTCCTGCACCCCGTTTTCATGCGCTTCCGCCAGATGCAGCGCCACCGCGCGGCGGGCAAAGCCGCGGCTGCGCTGGCCCGGCGGCGTGTAGACGCCGCCGATCTGCACGGTCCTTGGCAGCACCGCGTTGAAAGCCGTCATCGCCACCGGCAGTCCGCCCAGTTCAAGGATCCGGCCGCGGCCGCTGTCCACCAGCGCCTCCGCCCGCGCGGTGGAGCGCCGGCGGATCTCCGGCAGGTTCTGCGAGCCGAAAATTTCCTTGTCGTAGGCATGACGCCATTCGGTGATCAGCGGCACATCCTCAGGGTGCATCGGGCGCAGGGTGCTGCCGCCGGAAGGCATCTGCAGGTCGCGCAGCTGCAGCCGGAAATGCGGCTCCTCATCGGAAAACCCGATCTGGCTGCGGTCCAGCTCCAGCGCGGCCAGCATGGCCTCCGCCTGCCGCGCCTCGCCGGTCAGCGATGAGATCCGCCGCCCCGCCAAAGCCCGGCGCAGTGCGGCAGCCTCGGCCGGCGGGACCTCCGGTGCATCGAATATGAAATAGCCTGCCTCGGTCAGACCGAACACGCCGGTGACCTGCCCGTCATCGCGGCTGAGCCAGACGGTGGTGGCCTTGGGGTGGCCGCTGGCGTTCAGCCCGTGGTCGCGGATATTGCCCGCCAGGAACATGGAGGTTGCCGCCCGCGGCGCCAGAAACCTCTCGATGGCCTGCAAATCCCCCTGTGACGCTTTGCGAATCAAGTTGCCCTCCATGATCGGTTGCCGCTCCTGCAATGGCCTCCGGATGAAGCCCGGGCCAAGCATCCGATGGCAGCAGGGCTGATTCAACTCCGGGTTGCTGCCAATTTGACAGGAAGTGGTTTCCAGAGTCTGATCGGGGCGCGGTTTTCCGGACCGCTACCAGTCGCCGAGCGCCTGCTGCCACAGGGTCATGGCGGCCACCGCCGCCGTGTCCGCGCGCAGGATGCGGGGGCCGAGGCTGACCACATGGGACTGCGGCAGGGCGTGCAGGCGCTTGCGTTCCGCTTCGGAAAAGCCGCCCTCGGGGCCGATCAGAATGGCCCAGGGCGCGCCCGTCAGCGTCTGCGCGGCCAGCTGCAAGGCATTGCCCGCCTCCGCCTCGTCGCAGAACATCAGCTGGCGCTCAGCGGGCCAGTGATCCAGCAGGCGGGAAAGCTTCTGCAGCTCCGCCACCTCGGGCACATAGGTGCCGCCGCATTGCTCGGCCGCTTCCACCGCGTGGGCCTGCAGACGGTCCTGGCGGATGCGTTCGGAATTGGTGAATTCGGTCTGCACCGGCAGAATGCGGGCCGCGCCCATTTCAGCCGCCTTTTCAACGATGAAATCGGTACGCGCCTTCTTGATCGGGGCGAACATCAGCCACAGGTCAGGCGGCAGCTGCAAGGGTTTGCTCTGCTCCTGACAGGCCAGCACGCCGCCGCGCTTGCCGGCGTCTGCAACTTCGGCCAGCCACTCGCCGTCCTTGCCGTTGAACAGCGCCACGGGGGCGCCCACGGACAGCCGCATCACCCCGAACAGGTAATGCGCCTGATCCCGGTCCAAAGGAACCGTTTGCCCTGCCCCCAAGGGGTGCTCTACATACAGTCTGATTTTTGCACTCATGGGGTCCTACATATGCAAGGCCAGAAGCCAGCGCCAGAGGGTCAGGTCGCGGATGCGGTCACGGGAAACTGGGTCGACAGGCATGCCCCGGAATGGACACGCCCCTATCTGCGGCTGTCCCGCGCCGACCGGCCGATCGGCACCTGGCTCCTGCTGATCCCCTGCTGGTGGGGGCTGGCGCTGGCCATCCTGGCGGATCAAAGCCCGCGCTGGCAGGATCTGTGGATCGCCGCCGGATGTGCCGCAGGCGCCTGGCTGATGCGCGGCGCCGGCTGCACCTGGAACGACATCACCGACCGCAACTTCGACGGACAGGTGGAGCGCACACGCTCACGCCCCATCCCCTCGGGCCAGGTCACGGTCAAGGGCGCGCTGGTCTGGATGGGGCTGCAGTGCCTGGCAGGCCTGATGATCCTTCTGACCTTCAACCAGGCGGCCATTGCCATGGGCATCCTGGCGCTGCTGCCGGTGGCGGTCTATCCCTTTGCCAAACGGTTCACCTGGTGGCCGCAGGCGTTTCTGGGGCTCGCCTTCAACTGGGGCGCCATGCTGGCCTGGGTGGCGCATTCCGGTTCGTTAAGCTGGCCGCCGGTGCTGCTGTATCTGGCCGGCATCGCCTGGACGCTGTTTTATGACACCATCTATGCCCATCAGGACACCGAGGACGACGCCCTGATCGGGGTGAAATCCACCGCCCGGCTGTTCGGCACGCAGACGCCGATGTGGCTGCGCCGCTTCATCACCGCCTTTGTCGGGCTGATGGCGCTGGCGGTGATCACAGCGGTTCAGGACAGCGCCTCGGTGATGGCTCTGGTGCTGGCGCTGGCCGCCCCCTGGGCGATGGGCTGGCACATGACCTGGCAGCTGCGCGCCTTTGACGCGGACAACAACCGGAGGCTTCTGCAGCTGTTCCGGCTCAACCGGGATACCGGCCTGATCCCGCTTATCTTCTTTGTGCTGGCCATGTTCGTGTGATTGAACCGGGACCGCCTGCAGGGTATGAGCGCTTAACGCAAACTGGGAAGATGCCGCCATATGCGCCTGTCTAAGCTGATGATCCCGGGCCTGGCCTTTGCCGCCGCTGCCGGGCTGAGCCTTGTTGCCGCCGGATTTGCCGTCACTGCCGTGGAACGGAGCACCGAACGCGGCGTGCGGCGGGCGCTGGATGACGGCGGCTTTGCTTGGGCCGAGGTCACGGCAGACGGGCTGCAGGTGCTGCTGGAAGGCACCGCTCCGGATGAGGCGACGCGGTTTTCCGTGAAGTCTCTCGCCGGGACCGTTGTCGATGCGGCACGGATCGTTGACGGAATGGAGGTGCCGCCCGCCGGCGGCCTGGCGCCGCCGCGGTTCTCGGCGGAAATCCTGCGCAATGACGGCGGCATCTCGATCATCGGGCTGATCCCCGCCGGATCGGGCCGCAAGGCGCTGGTCAAGGAGCTGAACGAGCTGGCTGGCGCCGAGAATGTCGCCGACCTGCTGGAAACCGCCAAATACACCATGCCCGAGGGCTGGCAGGACGCCATGGGCTTTGCGGTGGAGGCGCTGAAGCTGATGCCCCGCGCCAAGATCTCGGTTGCCGCCGGACAGGTTTCGGTGACTGCCATTTCCGGCAGCGAGGACGCCAAGGCGCGGCTGGAAGAGCAGCTCGGCCGCCTGGCGCCGCCGGGGCTGCGGCTGGCGCTGGACATCGCCGCGCCGCGGCCGGTGATCACCCCGTTCACCCTGCGTTTTCTGCTGGATAAGGACGGCGCCGAGTTCGACGCCTGTTCTGCCGAAAGCGAGGAAAGCCGCGTCCGCATCCTGGCGGCTGCCCGCAAGGCCGGGCTGCAGGGCGAGGCGGATTGCGTGATCGGCATGGGCGTGCCCTCGCCCAACTGGGCGCGCGCGGCAGAGCTGAGCATTGCGGGGCTCGCCGAGCTTGGCGGCGGTTCCGTCACCATTGCCAATGCCGATATCACCCTGGTGGCGGCCGAAGGCACGGAGAACGGGCGGTTCGACCATGTCGTCGGCGAGCTGGAAAGCGCCCTGCCCCGGGTCTTTGCCCTGCATGCGGTGCTGCCGGTGCCGGAGGCGCAGGATGCCGGCGGCATCCCGGAATTCACCGCCACGCTCAGCCCTGAAGGCCAGGTGCAGCTGCGCGGCCGGCTGTCCGATGCGGCCCTGCGCGCGGTGGCAGACAGCTATGCCAAGGCGCGGTTCGGCTCGGGCAATGTGCACTCCGCCGCCCGGGTGGCTTCCGGCCTGCCCGCCGACTGGCCGGTGCGGGTGCTGGCCGGGCTCGAGGCGCTCTCCTACCTGCAGCGCGGCGCGGTCACCGTGACGCCGGAGAACCTGGAGCTGCGCGGCATGAGCTACCGCAAGAACGCCCCGGCCGAGATTGCCCGCTACCTCTCTGCCAAGCTGGGTGAGGCCGAGACCTACGGTCTCGACATTTCATATGAAAAGCCGCCCGAGCCCAAGGACAAACCGCTGCCGCCGGAGCTGTGCGAGGCGCAGCTGGCCAGCGCCCAGAGCGAGGCCAAGATCGCGTTTGAACCCGGCTCGGCCACCATCGCCTCCGAGAGCGCCGGAACAATGGACCGGATTGCTGCAATCCTGGCCCGCTGCGGCCCGGTGCGGTTGGAGATCCAGGGCCACACCGACAGCCAGGGCCGCGAGGCGATGAACCAGAATCTGAGCCAGGGGCGGGCCCAGTCGGTGCTGAACGAGCTGCGCGCGCGGCGCGTGGTGACCTCGACCTTTGCCGCCAGGGGCTATGGCGAAAGCGATCCGATTGCCGACAACGGCACCGAAGAGGGCCGCGAGGCCAACCGCCGCATCGAATTCAAGCTGATCCGCCCGGCAGCGGCGGCGGGCGCTGGTGAAGACAGCCCCGATGAGGCCACTGGCGAAGAGGCCGCCGAAAGCGCAGAAGACGCACAGGAGACCACCGAGCAATGAACAGAACCGAGTTCATCATCACCACCGCGATCATCCTGTTTGCGGCCTTTGCCCTGGGCTGGTTCGCCAACTGGCTGGTTCATCGCTTCACCCGTGTGCGGCAGAGCGATGTAGCCGATCTCGACCGGATGAGCCAGGAGCTGCACGAGGCCGAAGAAACCCGTGACCAGGCGATCACCTATCTGCAGCAGCGCGAGGCGGAGCTGACCAACCAGCTCACCCAGACCGAAGCAGAACTGCGCGCCGCGATGGAAGGTCTGCGCGAGGCCCGCCGCGAGGCCGAGGAGCTGCGCAGCCAGATCCCGCATTGAGCTTCGGACAGCGGGGCACTCCCGAGCCTGCAGATAGCGCCGGCTGCGCCAGCACTACCCGGCCAGCCTTGGGCGTAGCGCCGTGCTGGCGCACGGCGCATGATTTCTACTGAGATGGCCCTGACGGGCGGGCCTGCCCGCCGGGGCCATTAGTGATCTTTCGGAATGCACCGCACGTCCGGGGCAAGCTGCTGGCGCGGGGCCTTCGGCCTCCCTGACCTGCCGCCCGCAGGCAGAGCCGCGCCGAGCCTTGCGAGGCGCCCGGCCCAACAGGCGGAAATCATCTTTGATGATTGAACACCTGGCGGGAGCCCTGCCCCGGCGCCACAGATCACCAGCGCTTGAGGGCGTCTTCGTCCGTGTCCTTGGCAGCCACCCAGTCCGAGCCGCCGCCGGTCAGGATTTCCTTCTTCCAGAACGGCGCGCGGGATTTCAGATAGTCCATCAGGTATTCCGCCGCCTCGAATGCATCCTTGCGGTGGCGGGCGGCGGTGGCGACCATCATGATCCGCTCGCCCGGAGCCAGGCGGCCATGCCGGTGGATCACCAGCGCATCGGCCAGCGACCAGCGTTTCACGGCGTCCTTGGCAATGGCGGCCAGCGCCTTTTCGGTCATGCCGGGGTAATGCTCGATTTCCATTGCCTCCAGACCGCCCTGATCGGCATCGCGCACCACGCCGGTAAAGGTCACAACCGCGCCCGCGCCGGCCACGCCCGCGGCAAAGGCATCGCTTTCGGCGCCAAGCTCGAACGGGGCTTCCTGGACGCTGATCCGCACTGCCTCAACCTCCAGTCATCGGCGGGAAGAACGCCACCTCGCGCACGCCAGCGAGCGGCGCGTCGAACTCCGACAGCTCCTGATCAAGCGCCACACGCAGGGCGGACAGATCGGCAAAGGCGGCGGCATAGCGCGCCTCGCGGGCGCGCAGCTCTTCGACCAGATCCGCCACCGTGGCGGCAGAAGTCTCCACCTGCTCGCGCGGCAGGCCGATGCGCTCGCGCACCCAGGCAAAATAGAGAATATCCATCAATGGGCCTCCTTCAGATGCGGCATCGCCTTGCGCAGGTAATCGGCGCCGGTGATGATCGTCAGGGCCGCCGCCACCCACAGCAGCCACAGGCCGAGGCGGCCGGACCAGACGACGCCCGCGTCGACCCAGTTCAGTCCGGCGAAATCCTCGGGCCGTTTGGACAGATAATGCTCGAAGATGCCCTGCGAGAACAGGGTCGCGATGGCCAGCATCTGGGCGGTGGTCTTCCATTTCGCCAGCTTGGTGACCTTGAGCGTGCCCGCCGTGTCGCCAAGGAATTCACGCAGCCCGGAGACAAACACCTCGCGGAACAGGATCACCGTGGCGGGCAGCACCAGCCAGGGGGTCCAGTGCTCGGTCGAGTAGCCCACCAGGATCATCAGCGCGATCACCACCATCGCCTTGTCGGCAATCGGATCCAGCATCGCGCCCATCCTGGTCTCCTGTTTCCAGGCCCGGGCCAGGTAGCCGTCGAACCAGTCAGTCACCGCGGCGGTGATGAACAGGAGCAGCGCGAACCAGTCCGCATAAGGCCGCGAGAAGTAGAGGAACATCACCGCAAGGCCGGGCGCAGCAACGAGCCGCAGCAGGGTGAGAATATTTGGCAGGGTCCATTTCATGCGGGCACATTATCCGGCTGGCTGGCGCGTGGGAAGCAGATGGCAGACAAAAATCCGCCCCGCGGGGGCGGATGCCTCCGGCGGGGATATTTCCGGCCAGAAGAACAGGAGAGTGTGCCGGTTTTCAATGGGTTATTTCAACTGCTGCCGTGGAAATGGTCGTAGATGCGTTCCGCCAGCGCATCCGAGATGCCTTCCACCGCCCTGAGGTCGGCCAGATTGGCACGGCTCACCGCCTTGGAGCTGCCGAAATGGGCCAGCAGCGCCCGCTTGCGGGAGGCGCCGACGCCGGGCACTTCGTCGAGCGGTGTTGCGCTCATCGCCTTGGCGCGTTTGGCGCGGTGGGTGCCGATGGCGAAGCGGTGCGCCTCGTCCCGCATCCGCTGGATGAAATAGAGCACCGGATCGTTGCGCTGCAGGGCAAAGGCCCGTTCACCGGTGCGGTGGAATTCCTCCTTGCCGTGGTCGCGGTCGACGCCCTTGGCCACCCCCACCATTGGAATGTCCTGCACGCCGTGCTGTTCCATAATCTCTGCCACCGCAGAAACCTGGCCGGCACCGCCGTCGATCAGCAGGAGATCGGGCCACAGCCCCTTGTCCCGGTCCGGGTCCTCTTTCAGAAGGCGCGAGAAGCGGCGGTTCAGCACTTCCTTCATCATGCCGAAATCGTCGCCGGGCACCAGGTCGTCGCCCTTGATGTTGAACTTGCGGTAGGCGCTTTTCATGAAGCCCTCGGGCCCCATCACGATCATGCCGCCCACGGCATTGGTGCCCTGGATGTGGGAGTTGTCGTAGACCTCGATCCGCTGCGGCGGCCCGTCCAGCCCGAACGCCTCGGCAATCCCGCGCAGGAGCTTGGCCTGTGTTGCGCTTTCGGCCATGCGGCGGGCCAGGCTTTCGCGGGCGTTGCGCACCGCAAAGGCCACCAGTTCCGTCTTTTCGCCGCGCTGGGGCACCAGCAGCTCGACCTTGCGCTCCGCCTTGCCGCTCAGCGCTTGCTCCATCAGGTCGGTGTTTTCGATGGCGTCCGACAGGATCAGCTGCCGCGGCGGCACCTTGTTGCCGTAGAACTGGCCGAGGAACGCCTCCATGACCTCGGCCGGGCTGTTGTCGGCATCCACCCGCGGATAGAAATCCTGGTTGCCCCAGTTCTGGTTGGCGCGGATGAAGAAGACCTGCACGCAGGCCTGCCCCCCCTCCTGATGCAGCCCGATCACATCCGCTTCGGCCACGCCGCGCGGGTTGATGCCCTGGCTCGACTGCACCTGGGTCAGCGCCTTGATCCGGTCGCGCAGGGCGGCAGCGCGCTCAAACTCCATTGCCTCGGACGCCGCCATCATCTGTTCTGCCAGTTCCTCCTGGATCTTTGTGGAGCGGCCGGACAGGAAGCGTTCAGCGTCGCGCACACTTTCGGCATATTCGCTTTCCGTGATCAGCCCGGTGCAGGGCGCCGAGCAGCGCTTGATCTGATACTGCAGACAGGGCCGGGTGCGGGTCTCGAACATCGAATCCGAGCAATTGCGCAACAGGAACGCCTTTTGCAGCTGGTTCAGCGTGCGGTTCACCGCGCCGGCGCTGGCGAAGGGGCCGAAATAGCTGCCCTTCTGCTTGCGGGCGCCGCGGTGCTTCATGATCTGCGGAAACCCGTGATCCTTGGCGACCAGGATATTCGGGAAGCTTTTGTCATCGCGCAGCAGCACGTTGTACTTGGGCTTCAGCTGCTTGATCAGGTTCTGCTCCAGCAGCAGCGCCTCGGTCTCGGTCCGCGTGGTCAGGAACATCATCGAGGCGGTGAGCGCGATCATCCGCTCGATCCGCGGGCTGTTGCCGGGGCGGGTATAGTTCGACACCCGCGCCTTGAGATTGCGCGCCTTGCCCACGTACAGCACCCGGCTGTCGGCATCCAGCATCCGGTAGACGCCGGGCGATGCGTCCAGTGTCTTCACGTAGTCCTGGATCACGGCATAGCCGGTGCGGGCGGGCGAATCCGAGGGGGGGTCGGCTGGCTGGTCAGTCATGCGCCCAGACATATGATTCCCCGCCTTCGGCTGCAATGTTTGCCTGCCCGGATCAAGAGCGGGGAAATCCACGGAAGCTGTGGATAACTACGGAGATATCTTTGGGCTATCCCGCCTTTTCCCTTATTTTGAGGAGGTTTCGGACGAATGCCTAAAAATTAGGCTGTTTGGTAACACTCTGTTTTTAATGTAAATTTTTCTTCTCCCCTGTCAAGGTTCTGAAAACAAAGACACTTTTGTAACGCTTCCGTGACGGCATGTGAGCCGGTGCAAAACTTGCGGGGACCGGGATGGTTCAGTCCCGGTTTGCGTCACTCCAGCCCCTCGCTGTCCGGGGTCCGCCAGCCCAGGTGCTGACCGCCATCCACACAGATCAACTGGCCGGTGACCGCCTTTGCGCGCAGCAGGTAGGACAGCGCCGCGGTGATGTCCTCCGCATCCGCGCCGCGCTGCAGAATTGTCGCCTGGCGCTGGCGGGCAAACTGCTCCGGGCTTTGCCGCGGGCCCGGCAAAGTGGGCCCCGGGCCGATGCCGTTGACCCGGATATGCGGCGCCAGAGCCTGGGCCGCAGTCCGGGTCAGCGTCCACAGTGCCGATTTCGCCAGCGTGTAGCTCATGAACTCCGGCGTCAGCTTGCGCACCCGCTGGTCGATCATGTTGACCGCCAGCCCCCAGGCCTGCGGCTCGCCGCCGCCATCCTGCTGCGACGGCACGTCCTGCGCTGCCATCGCCTGCAGCAGCACGAAGGGCGCCCGCAGATTGCTGTTCAGGTGCCGGTCCCAGCTGGCCCTTGTGGCTGTGGCCAGGGTGTCATGCTCGAAGACCGAGGCATTGTTGACCAGGCAGGTGACGGGCCCGCCCAGCGCCTCTGCCGCGCGGGGCAGCAGCGCCTGGGCCTGGTTCTCATCCAAAAGATCCGCCTGCAGCACCGCCGCCTGGCGCCCGCAAGCGCGGATCGCCCGGGCCGTGTCTTCCGCATCTTTTGCCGAGGAGGCGCAATGCACGGCAACATCATAGCCCCGCGCAGCAAGCTCCAGGGCCATCGCCCGGCCCAGCCGCCTGCCCGCTCCGGTCACCAATGCCCGCATCTGCGCCTCCCTGCTGCTGCTGCAGACACAGAGTTAGAACAGCACGAACATATAAGCCAGATAGAGCGCGCTGAGAATGACGCCCCAGGTACGGGTAATGTCCTGTTTGAAGAAGACGAAGGGGATCAGCAGCAGCGAGGCCGCCAGCATCACCCAAAGGTCAAAGCGCAGGAACTCCGGGGCCACGCTGATCGGGCCGATAAAGGTGGCAATGCCGATGATGGCCAGCAGGTTGAACATGTTGGAGCCGATCACATTGCCCAGCGCGACATCCGCCTGGCGGCGCAGCGCGGCCATCACCGTGGTGGCCAGTTCCGGCAGCGATGTGCCGACCGCCACCAGCGTCAGGCCGATCACGGTTTCGCTGATCCCGTAAAGGCGGGCAATGATGGTGGCATTGTCGACCAGCAGGTCAGCCCCCAGCGGCAGGCCGATCAGCCCCAGCAGCAGATAGGTGCCGACGCGCCAGTAGGGCATGTCCGGATCGGCTTCCTCGATCTCTTCCAGATCGGCCTCGGCGGCACAGCCGTTGCGGCGGTGGTCGCGGGCGTCGCGGAAGGCCACGACCAGCACCCCGGCGAGCGCCGCCAGCAGGATCAGGCCGGACCACACGGTGAAAGTGCCGCAAAAGGCCAGCCCGATGAACAGGACCGAGGCGCCCAGCATGAACATGTAATTCCGGCGGGTGCTGCACTCGCTGGTGTGCAGCGCCCGCATCATGGCGGGGATGCCCAGCACCAGCAGGATATTGGCGGTGTTGGAGCCGACCACATTGCCCATCGCGATGCCGTCGGCGCCCTCATGCACGGCGCTGATGGCAATCAGCAGCTCCGGCGCCGAGGTGCCGAAGGCGACGATGGTCAGGCTGACGATCAGCGCCGGCACCCCCAGCCGCAGGCTGAGGTTCACCGCGCCGCGCACCAGCGCATCGCCCGCCAGCAGCAGAATCACCAGGCCCAGTGCCGAATACAGCCATGGCATCATTTGCCGCGATCCCCTTTCTTGCAGGCACAAGGGCCCTTGCCGATCCGGAAGCGGCCGCAGGACGGGCAGCGTCTGGAATTCAGTTGTTTCCGGCCGGGAAACCGAAGCTTCCCGAACATGGCGAGCACCGCCATGACCGCCAGAAAAATTGCAACGATCTTGAACAGCACGTCAGAGCCCGAAACGCGCGTATTCGGCCCGCTCCTCGATCCCGGCCAGCGCGTCCTGCGCGATGCGCAGACCGAACCGGCTCAGCAGCGGCTTCTTGAGGCCATAGCGGCGGAAGCGGACCTTCTCGCCATAGCGCTCCTGCATCTTGGGCTTCAGGTGGCCGATGCCGTCGATCAGCCCCAGTTCCTCGGCCCGGCGCGCCAGCCAGATCTCGCCGGTGAACAGATTCTCGTCGCCCGTCAGCTTGGACCCGCGCCGTTCGGTGACATGATCGATGAAATTGGCATGGATGTCGTTCAGGATCACCTTGAGACGCTGCACGTCCCCGGGATTTTCGGGGCGGAACGGGTCGAGCATCGACTTGCTCTCGCCGGCAGTATAGACCCGGCGCTCCACCCCCTGACGGGCCAGCAGCACATGGGCGCCGAAACCTGCGGAGATCACCCCGACCGAACCCAGCACCGAACTGGCATCGGCCCAGATCTCATCCGCGGCCGCCGCCAGCCAGTAGCCGCCCGAAGCCGCGACATCCTCGACAAAGGCATAGACCGGGATGCCCAGCTCTTCGGCCAGGCTGCGGATGCGGGCGCCGATCAGCGAGCTTTGCACCGGCGAGCCGCCGGGCGAGTTGATCTCCAGCGCCACGGCAGCGGGCCTGCCCTTGCGGAAGGCGCGCTCCAGCACAGGCGCCAAGGCGGTATCGCTGAGCGAGCCGCGGCCCGGCATGCCGATGGCGCCATTGAGGCGCACCACTGCCACCAGCGGCTGTCTTTTCAGGAAAGGCAGGTGAAATCTCATGGCGCCGATGTAGAGGGCCGCCCGGGGTGAAACAAGGTGCACCGCCCGGGGAATTTTTGCGGAATGCAAAAACCGCACAGCCGCGGGCATAATTGCAACGCTGCCTTGCGCCGCGGGAATGGCAAGGGGGGAGGGGACGCTCCCGCCCGTCAGGACAGCATCCTGCGGATGCCGCCTTCCCGTTGGGCCGGGCGCCGCGCTGACGCGCGGCGCGGCGCGGCGCGTGAGGCCGGCGGGATGAACAACGCCGGCGGAGGTGCGCAAAGGCCCGGCACGCGCAGCGTGCCGGGCCCAACCGGGAGGGGACATCCGCCAGGATGTTGCCGAGCGGGCGGGAGCGATCCGTTTCGCGGCACCGGCCCCGGATCACGCCCGGATGCGCCAGCCGGTTTTGAAGATCCACCAGATCACGCCCACGCAGGCCAGGGTAAAGCCGCCAATGGCGCAGAGGCTCAGCAGCACCGGCACATCCGCCTGGCCGAAGAACGCCCAGCGGAAGCCCGACACCAGATAGACCACCGGGTTGAACAGGGTAATGGTCTGCCACACCGGCGGCAGCATCGAGATCGAGTAGAACGAGCCGCCCAGGAACACCAGCGGCGTCACCACCAGCAGCGGCACCAGCTGCAGCTGCTCGAAATTCCCCGCCCAGATGCCGATGATAAACCCCATCAGCGAGAAGCTGAGGCAGGTCAGCACCAGAAAGGCTGCCATGGCTAAGGGATGCTGGATGTTCAGATCGACAAACAGCGACGCGGTGCACAGGATCACCGTGCCGATGAACAGCGATTTCGTCGCCGCCGCGCCGACGAATCCGGCGACCACCTCCAGGAAATTGATCGGCGCCGAGAGGATCTCGTAGATGTTGCCGATGAACTTGGGGAAGTAGATCCCGAAAGAAGCATTGGAGATGCTCTGGGTGATCACCGACAGCATGATCAGCCCCGGCACGATGAAGGCGCCGTATTCGACTCCGTCGACCTCCTGGATCCGGCTGCCGATGGCGCTGCCGAACACCACGAAATACAGCGAGGTCGACAGCACCGGAGAGAGGAAGCTTTGCAGGAAGGTGCGCCAGAACCGCGCCATTTCCGCCTTGTAGATGGTGGCAACCGCTGTCCAGTTCATGCCGCGTCCCCCTTGGCTGCGCCCGTCCCGTCCGCCTCCTTTGAAACAAGGCCGACAAAGATGTCTTCCAGGCTGGATTCCCGCGTCTGCACGTCGGCCAGCACCAGCCCGGCCTGCGCCACATCATTGAGCAGCGTGGTGATGCCGGTGCGCTCGGCGCGGGTGTCATAGGTGTAAAGCAGCGCATCGCCGCCATTGACCAGCTGCAGATTGTGCCGCGCCAGCGCCGCGGGGATCTCCTGCACCGGCGCGGTCAGCTGCACCTCCAGCTGCTTCTGTCCCATCCGGGCCATCAGCTGCTCCTTTGCCTCGACCAGCAAGAGCTCGCCGCCGGCGATCACCCCGACCCGGTCGGCAATCGCCTCGGCCTCTTCGATGTAATGGGTGGTCAGGATGATGGTGACGCCGCTTGCCTTCAGCTCCCCCACGATCTGCCACATGTCCTTGCGCAGCTCCACGTCGACGCCTGCGGTCGGCTCGTCCAGAAACAGGATGCGCGGCTCATGCGCCAGCGCCTTGGCGATCAGCACCCGGCGCTTCATGCCGCCCGACAGTTCCATGATCTTGGAGTCGCGCTTGTCCCACAGCGACAGCTTGCGCAGCACCGCTTCGATCCGCGCCGGGTCCGCGGATTTGCCGAACAGCCCGCGCGAGAAGCTGACGGTGTCCTGCACCTTGGCAAAGGGCTCCAGCGTGATCTCCTGCGGCACCAGCCCGATCAGGGAGCGCGCGGCGCGGAATTCCGTCACATTGTCGAAGCCGCCGACGCTGACGCTGCCCGAGGTGGCAGTGGTGATGCCGCAGACGGTGGAGATCAGCGTGGTCTTGCCGGCCCCGTTGGGACCAAGCAGGGCCAGGATCTCGCCCTCTTCAATATCGAGCGAGACGCCTTTCAGCGCCTCGAAACCGCCGTCATAAACCTTGCGCAGGTCGCGGATGGACAGGATGGCCGCCATGGTGCCTCCGGGATGGCTTCAAATCGCGGCCACCCTAGCGGCGGTTTGCCGCATCTGCCAGCCCCCGGCCCGCAGACGCGCGTGTGCGCCTGCGCAGGGGCCGCAACCGCAGGCCCTGCATCAGGTCCGGCGCAGCGCCAATGCGGCTCAGCCGCGGCCGGTCACCTTGCTGAACCAGCCCTTTTTGCCCTCCTCTGCGGCCGTCTCCGCCGCTTCGCCGGCAGGGTCTTCGCCAGCGTCCGCGTCCGGCGCCAGATGCGCCTGCAGGTTGGCAAAGAACTGATCCGCCATCTTCTTGGCAAAACCATCGATGATGCGGCTGCCCAGCTGCGCCAGCTTGCCGCCGACCTTGGCCTCGACGTCATAGGACAGCAGCGTGCCGGTTCCGGAAGGCGCCAGCGTCACCATGGCGCCACCCTTGGCGAACCCCGCGGCACCGCCCTTGCCTTCTCCGCTGATGGTCAGTTTCTCGTTTTCCACCAGATCCGACAAGGTGACCTGCCCCTTGAAGGTGGCTTTGACCGGGCCGACCTTCTGGGTGACGGTGGCCTCGAACCCCTGCTCCGGCGTGCCGGTCACGTCCTGGGCGCCGGGCACGCAGGCCTGCAGCACATCCGGGCTCAGCAGCGCCGCATAAACGGTTGCGGGATCGGCGGCGATCTCTTTCTGGTCACTCATCTGCATGGGCTAGGCCTCCCTGGCGTTCTGTTCCGGTTCCTCTCAGACCTAGCCCCGCCGCCGCCCCCTGCCAAGCCGGCAGTGGACGGCTCGCCCGGATCCGCAGCGCTCAGACCGACGCACGGCAATGGCTGCCGTGGCGTCTAGCTGCGTAATTTTATCTTGATATCGAGATTTTTGTTTATTATCTCGATATCAATATAAAAACATGGAGCACACTATGAAGATCATCGTTTTCGGCGCCACCGGCGATGTCGGCAGCGCGGCGGTTCAAGCGGCAGCACGGCGCGGCCATCACGTCACCGCGGTTTCACGCAATCCTTCGGCACTTGCAGCAAGCAACCCATCGGTGACCCCGCTGCCGCTGGATCTGCTGACGGATTCGCAGGCCGCAGCCAGGGCAACGCAAGGCCACGATCTGGTCATCAGCGCCCTGCGCCCGCCCGCCGGGCGTGAAACCGACCTGATCCCGCTGACCCGCATTGCGGTAGAGGCGGCGCGCAGCGCCAAGGTTCCGGTCCTGATTACCGGCGGCGCGGCACTGCTGAAGCTGGCGGATGGCAGCGGCCAGACAGTGCTGAGTGCGCCGGGCTTCCTGCCCGAAAGCGCCCGCCCGATTGCCGAAGCCTGCGCGGCGCAGGACGCGATGCTGGACCTGGAAACCGGAGTCGACTGGACCTGCCTGCGCCCGCCTGCGCTGCTGACAGAGGGCCCGCTGACCGGCCAATATCAACTCGGCACCGATACGCTGCTGACGGATGCGGCAGGTGTTTCGCAGATCTCCATTGCGGATTTCGGCGCAGCGCTGCTGGATCTGGCCGAAAACCCGCGCCGCTCCGGCCCCAGGCTGACGGTTGCCTGGCGCACTCCCGCCCCTGCCCTGGCGGCCGGCTGATGCCGGGCCTTGGGCAGCGTTGGGCCCGGCAGCGCGCTGCGCACGCTGCCGGGGTGGCGTGCCGCCGGCAGGCGCCGCGCGCCAGCGCGGCGCCCGGCCCAAGGCTTTGCCTTGCATCCCCGATGCATGGCAAAGGCGCGGGAGCCCGCCGTTCCCTGCTCAGCCGTTGTGCTTGGCGATCCGCATGGGAGGTCCCGCCTTCAATAGGGCAACCCGACATAATTCTCCGCCAGCGAGATCTGTGCTGCTTCCGAGGAGAACAGGTAATCCAGCTCCGCCCGCTGCAGCCGCAGATCGGTTGCCGTGCCTTCCGGCGCGCGGTGCAGCAGATTGGTCATCCACCAGCTGAACCGCTCCGCCTTCCAGACCCGTGCCAGCGCCTTTTCCGAGTAGGCATCCAGCCCGGCACTGTCGCCCTTCAGATAGTGATCCAGAAATCCGTGATAGAGGTAATGGATATCCGAAGCCGCCAGGTTCAGCCCCTTGGCGCCGGTCGGCGGCACGATATGGGCAGCGTCGCCTGCCAGGAACAGGTTGCCATAGCGCATCGGTTCGGCCACGAAACTGCGCAAGGGGGCGATGGATTTCTCGATCGAGGGGCCAGTGTGCAAACCGGCGGCCACGTCCTCCGGCAGGCGCCGCTTCAGCTCTTCCCAGAAGGCCGCGTCGCTCCAGTCTTCCGCCCGGTCGGTCAGCGGCACCTGGATGTAATAGCGGCTCAGCACCCGGCTGCGCAGCGAGCACAGGGCAAAGCCGCGCTCATGGCGGGCATAGATCAGCTCCTCGGCCACTGGCGGCGTTTCCGACAGAACGCCAAGCCAGCCGAAGGGATAGACCTTTTCGTATTCCTTCAGCACATCCGCCGGGATCGACGTGCGGCTGACCCCGTGGAACCCATCGGCGCCGACGATGAAATCGCACTCGGCCCGCCGCGCCGCGCCGCCGTGGTCCCAGGTCACGTAAGGGCGTGCTTCGGTCAGCGCATGCGGCTGCACGTTCCGAGCCTCGTGGATGACCACCCCGCCGATGGCATCGCGCGCCTCATAAAGGTCACGGGTGACTTCGGTCTGGCCATAGACCATCACCGTGTCGCCGCCGGTGTGCTTTGCCAGATCGATCCGGTCGAGCTGTCCCTGATGGGCGATGTGGAAGCCCTCGTGGATCTCCCCCTCGCGGTCCATCCGGGCACCGCAGCCCGCCTCGCGCATCAGATTGACGAAACCATGCTCCAGCACGCCCGCCCGGATCCGGCCCAGCACATGCGCGCGGCTGTGTTTTTCCAGCACGATGGAGCTGATCCCCTTGCGGTGCAGAAGCTGCGACAGCAGCAGCCCCGAAGGCCCGCCGCCAATGATGACAACCTGCGTCTGATGCGTGGACATGCGCGTTCCCCATGATCGTTCGATGTAGCCGTGCGAGGGGAATTATGCGCCGTGCGCGCCTGTTTGCGAATGGACCCAACGCGCCGGTTCTTGTACATTCCGCACATGAAGGCCCCGCCCCGCATCGACAGCTACAACCTGTTTGGCGAAACCGCCGAACTGGCCGATGTGCTGCATGCCGAGACAATCCGCGCCCGTTCCGAGCTGCATGACTGGGAATTGCGGCCGCACCGCCATGCCCGGCTGCATCAGCTTCTGGTGCTGACCGGCGGCGAGGGGGAGGCAGACCTTGACGGAAACAGCCACGCGCTGACCCCGCCCTGCCTGATCAATGTGCCCCGCGGCGTGGTGCATGGCTTCCGCTTCGGCAGCGGCACCGGCGGCTGGGTGATCACCCTGGCCTCCGATCTGCTGGACCAGATCCTGGCCCCGGGCGAAGGGATGCGCGCACCGCTGGAGCAGCCCGCCGTGCTGGCGCTGCCCGCGGGGCTGCAAGACCTGGCAGAGCAGCTTTTCCGCGAATACGGCCGCAGAGAATTCGGCCGTGCGCAGATGCTGCGCGGGCTGGCGCTGTCGGTCACCGCGCTGGCCGCCCGCGCCATTGCCGAGGCCCGGGAACAAGGCCCGCAAGCCCAGTCCAGCCCGCTGTTCACCCGCTTTGAAGCGCTGGTGGAGCGCGATTTCCGCCTGCGCCGCCCGCTGGCGGAGTATGCGCAGGAACTGGCAGTGTCCCCGACGCATCTCAATCGCATCGCCCATCAGGCCACCGGCCAGCCTGCTTCGGCGCTGATCACCGCCCGCGTCCTGCGCGAGGCGCGGCGGCTGTTGATCTATACCAGCCTGACCGCGGCGCAGGTCGCCTATGAGCTGGGGTTTAACGATCCGGCCCATTTCAGCCGGGTCTTTGCCAGGGGCACCGGACTGCCGCCACGGAAATTCCGCCAGCAGCTTGCCGAAGGCGGCTGACCCGCCGCAGACTGCCCAGTGCAGGGCAACCAAAGGGGACATCACATGCTGCACGGAATCCGCATTCTCGAGGTCGAAGGCCTGGGCCCCGGCCCATTTGCCGCGATGACGCTGGCGGACCTGGGGGCGGAGGTTATCTGCGTGCACCGCCCGTACACCCCCCGGACACCGGCGCGCGCACCGGGGATGCCGGAAAAATCGCTGCTGGACCGCGGCAAACGGTCGATTGCCCTGGACCTGAAGGACCCTGCGGATGCGGAGACCTTCCTGGCGCTGGCCGCCACTGCCGACGGGCTGATCGAGGGCTTCCGCCCCGGCGTGATGGAGCGGCTGGGGCTTGGCCCGGAAGCCTGCCGCGCGGTGAACCCAGGCCTGGTCTATGGCCGGATGACCGGCTGGGGACAGGACAGCCCGCTGGCTCATGCGGCAGGGCATGACCTCAACTACATCTCCCTGTCCGGCGCGCTGTGGTACGCCTCAAACCCCGGCGACGTGCCGCTGACACCCGCCACGCTGGTGGGCGATATCGGCGGCGGCGCGATGTATCTGGTGGCCGGAATGCTGGCGGGCATCCTCAAGGCCAAGACCACCGGCGAGGGCTGCGTCGTCGATGCCGCGATCTATGACGGCTCGGCCCATATGATGAACCTGTTGATGAGCATCCGCCAGGCCGGGAATTTCGGCGTCACACGTGGAGCAAACCTGCTCGACGGGCCGCATTGGAGCCGCACCTATGCCTGCGCGGACGGCGGCCATGTCTCAGTGCAGTGCCTGGAGCCGAAGTTCTATGCGCTGTTTCTGGAGACCCTGGGTCTGGCCGAGGATGCGGAGTTCCAGCAGCAGTTCGACAAGGCGCTTTGGCCTGCCCTCACCGGCCGCCTCGCCGGGATCTTCGCCAGCCGGCCGCGCGATCACTGGGCGGCGCTGTTCGAAGGGTCGGATGCCTGCGTGGCACCTGTTCTGAACCCGGAGGAGGCCCTGGCGCATCCGATGAACGCCCGCGGCACCTGGGTGGAGGCGCAGGGGGCTCTGCAGGCCGCCCCTGCCCCGCGGTTTTCCGGACAGCCGGACTGGACGCCGCCGGACATCCCCGGACGCGGTCAGCATACAGAAGAGATCCTGGCGGACCTTGGCCGGGATTAGGCTCAGTCTTCTTTCTTGGCCTTGTCGGCTGCCGCCTTCATGCGTTTGAGCAGATCGCTCTTGTCCGCTTGCTTGCCAAAGGGGTTCTTCTTGGTGCCCTTGGCATTATGTTCGGCGTGACGTGGTTTGTTCTTGCCCATCTTGGGTGCTCCAGATTTACCGTAATCCACCGTTATGTCCTCATTCGCGGCGCGTATTGCTGCGCTGATGCCCGAAACCACCGCCCGGCACAAGGCCGGGCAGCGTGTTACAGATCAGCCGCCCCTGACCGTGTCGATCATCAGCTGCACATTGTCCGGGTCGGCATCCGGGGTGATGCCGTGGCCCAGGTTGAAGATGTGCGGGCCGTTCCTGAAGGCCTCGACAATGCGCCGGGTGTCGTCCACCAGATCCTGCCCGCCTGTCACCATGTGACGGGAGGCGAGGTTGCCCTGCACGCAGCCGTCCGCCTGCACATGGGCCGCGGCCCATTCCGGGTCCACAGAATTGTCCAGCGCCACGCAGTCCACGCCGGTGGCCTTGGCAAAGCCCACGTAGTTCTCGCCGGCTTCCCGCGGGAAACCGATAACCGGAATGCCCGGATGGCGCTCCTTCAGCGCCGCGGTGATCTGGCGGCAGGGGTCCAGCGCGTATTTGCGGAACGCCTCGCCCTTCAGCGAGCCGGCCCAGCTGTCAAAGATCTTGACCACTTCAGCACCCGCTTCGATCTGCCTGGAGAGGTAATCGATGGTCGCTTCGGTGATCCGCGCCAGCAGCGCCTCGAACAGCGCGGTGTTTTCCGCGCGCAGGGCGTGGGCCGGCCCCTGATCCGGGGTGCCGCGGCCGGCAATCATATAGGTCGCCACCGTCCAGGGCGCGCCGGCAAAACCGATCAGCGCGGTCTCAGCCGGCAATTCCCGCGACAGGATGCGGATGGTGTCATAAACCGGGTTCAGCGTCTGGTGGATATCGCTTGCCGGACCCAGCTTGGCAAAATCGGCGTCCGTGGTGATGGTCGACAGCCGCGGGCCCTCGCCGGTCACGAACCACAAATCAGCACCCAGCGCCTGCGGGATCAGCAGGATATCGGCAAACAGGATCGCCGCATCAAAGCCATAGCGGCGGATCGGCTGCAGGGTCACTTCGGCGGCCAGGTCGGAATTGTAGCACAAGCTCAGGAAATCCCCGGCCTTGGCCCGCGTGGCGCGGTATTCCGGCAGGTAGCGGCCCGCCTGGCGCATCATCCAGATCGGCGGCACATCCTGTTTTTCGCCAGCCAGTGCGCGCAGCAGCTTCTTTTGTCCAGCCATGGTCATCCTCGCTTTGGGTCGCCCTCTGAGGTCACGCCTGCAGGGCGGAATGTCAAGAGCAGGGGCGATGTGCCGCGCCTGGCCTCTTTGTGCCTTGTTCTATGTCAATGCCGCCTCGCCAGCCTTGTGGGAAAGGCAAAAACCGGTTTCCACCGGGGCGCAAACTGATTTAAGGCTTTCCCCATGACACTGACCCTGCCCACCCCCGCCTCGCCCCTGAAAATCGGCACCCGCGGATCGCCGCTGGCGCTGGCCCAGGCCTATGAGACCCGCGCGCGCCTCGCTGCTGCTTTCGGCCTGCCGCAGGAGGCGTTCGAGATTGTGGTGATCAAGACCACCGGCGACAATCAGGCGCTGATCGCCGCGGACAAGCCGCTGAAGGAACTGGGCGGCAAGGGGCTGTTCACCAAGGAGATCGAAGAGGGCCTGCTGTCGGGCGCCATCGACATTGCGGTGCATTCGATGAAGGACATGCCGGTCGCGCAGCCGGAGGGGTTGTTGCTGGACACCTATCTGCCGCGCGAGGATGTGCGCGATGCCTTTATTTCCCCGGCGCTGAAATCGCTGCGTGACCTGGCCGAGGGCGCGGTGGTCGGCACCTCGTCGCTGCGCCGCCGCGCACAGCTCTTGAACCGCCGCCCGGATCTGAATGTGGTGGAATTCCGCGGCAATGTGCAGACCCGCCTGCGCAAGCTGTCGGACGGCGTAGCGGACTGCACCTTCCTGGCGATGGCAGGCCTCAACCGGCTGGCGATGGCGGATGTGCCTGCCACCCCGATTGAGACCGAGGACATGCTGCCCGCGGTGGCCCAGGGCGCCATCGGCATCGAGCGCCGCGCGGATGACAGCCGCGCGGCAGAGTTGCTGGCGGCAATCCATGACGGCGCGACCGGCCAGCGGCTGGCGGCGGAACGGGCCTTTCTGGCTGCGCTCGACGGGTCTTGCGAGACGCCGATTGCCGGTCTTGCGGAACTCGACGGCCCCACCCTGCGCCTGCGCGGCGAGGTGCTGCGCCCGGATGGCTCGGAAGCGATCAGCGATGATCAGTCCTGCCCGGTCGAGGATGGCGCCAAGCTGGGCCGGGAGATGGCGGCAAAGCTGCTGGAGAAGGCCGGCAAGGGCTTTTTCGACTGGAGGGCTTAACCGGGTCCCTGCTGTTTGCGAGGCTCTGCCTCGCGCTCCGGGATATTCATGGCCGGATGAACACGGGATCCGCTCTTCATCTGGCTGAAAATATCCTGGGGGTGAGCGCCCGGGGCGCGAGGGGGCAAAGCCCCCCTTTGCCCGGCGTCAGATCTGCCCGGACCACCTGAGCCAGCTTTCCGGGCTGCCGCGGAAGGTATTGAGGTCCACGTCACCTGCGACCCCCGGCACCTGGCCGGTGCCGGAATACTGCCAGAAGCTCCAGTTCTCGCCCGGGTAGACCTTCTGCGGATGGCCCGCCACCGAGCGCAGCCAGAATTCGGTGCCGCTGAGCTGTCCGATGCCGGTGTCGCGGTAGAAATCCACCGTCGTATAGACCACCGGGCGCTTGCCGTAGTGGCGTTCCAGAATATTCAGGAACTTGCGCGCCTCGGCCCGCACCGTGGCGCCGTCGGGCCGCGTCCTGCAGGTGCGGGAGCGGTGGTTCCACTCCATGTCCAGCACCGGCGGCAGCGCATCGGCGTCCCGCGGCACATTGCGGATGAACCAGCGCGCCTGCTCGGCGGCCGGGCGGCAGAAATAATAGTAGTGATAGGCGCCGCGTTTGAGACCCGCCGCGTGGGCGCCGCGCCAGTTGCCGCTGAATTTTGTATCGGTGTGGTCACCACCTTCGGTGGCCTTGACATAGGCAAAAGACACGCCGGAGCGGCGCACCCTGTGCCAATCGATATCGCCCTGATAGCGCGACACGTCGATGCCGTGGACGGGATAGGACCAGGGCTTGCGCCCGTCCCAGTCGTGCGGGTCGCGGTCGCCGAAGCGGGGATAGGTCCGCAGCCCCTCCAGCCGCGCATTGGCGGGTTCGGTGCGGGTGACCGCCGCGGTGTTCACTGCCCTGTCCCGCGGCCCGCCGCATCCCGCGATAAGGGCCATTGCCAGAATACCAACTACCAGCCTGCGCATGTTATCTGCTCCCTGCCTCTATATGTGGTGTGCTGCCCGTTTTCTTGCCTTTATCCAGACAGTGTAGCGCAGGCGGGCGGGATGTCGCGTCCCAAGGCGGCAGATCAGCAGAAATCCGCCGCAAGAAAAAACGCGCCGCTTTCCGGCGGCGCGTCTGCAATGTCACGGCTGCGGCGGGCTCAGACCCATTTCGCCAGCGGCGGCAGGCTCATCAGCACCGCATTGGCGTCGTGGCCGGTTTCCAGCCCGAATTTGGTGCCGCGGTCATAGACCAGGTTGTATTCGGCATAGAGGCCGCGGTGGATCAGCTGGGCGTCCTTGTCACCCTCATCGAAATCCTGCGCCCGGCGTTTCTCGACCAGCGGCGCAAAGGCCGGCAGGAAGGCGCGGCCGATATCCCGGGTCAGGGCAAAATCCGCCGCCCAGTCGCCGGAGTTGCGGTCGTCCATGAAGATGCCGCCGACCCCGCGGGCGCGCTTGCGGTGGGGGATGTAGAAATACTCATCCGCCCATGCCTTGAGCCGCGGGTACTGGTCTTCCCCGTGCGGGTCCAGATGCTGCTTCTGCACGCCATGGAAATGCGCAGTGTCCTCATCGTATTCGATGCAAGGATTGAGGTCCGAGCCGCCACCGAACCACCAGGCGTGCGGGGTCCAGAACATGCGGGTGTTCATGTGGACCGCGGGCACATGCGGGTTGCGCATATGCGCGACCAGCGAAATGCCCGAGGCCCAGAACCGCGGATCCTCCTTCATCCCCGGTATGCCCTTGCGCGCGGCCATCGCGCTTTGCGCCCGCTCGCCCAGGGTGCCGTAGACCTCGGAGATGTTGACGCCGACCTTCTCGAACACCCGGCCGCCGCGCATCACGCTCATCAGCCCGCCGCCCGCGTCCGCGCCGTCGTCCGAGGTGCGCTTGGTCTCTGTCACCTCGAACCGGCCCGGTGCGAGGTCCGAGAACGGGCCTTCGCTGTGACTGTCCTCCAGCTCTTCAAAGGCAGCGACGATTTGGTCGCGCAGTTCCCGGAACCAGGCGGCGGCCTTGGCCTTTTCCTCTGTCATCTCAGGCGTCATGGGTCGTCTTTCCAATCAGTGAACCGGGGCCGCAACCGGATCCAGCAGCGTGCGGCCGCCGTCCAGCGTCAGCACCTGGCCGGTCATGAAGCCGGAGGCATCCGAAGCCAGAAACTGCGCTGTCTCGGTCAGTTCGGTGGGCGAGGCGATGCGGCCCAGCGGCGTATGCGCCTCGATGTCCTGGCGGTAGCTGCGGTTGTCCTTCAGCGTGGTCTGCATCGACGCGCTCATCACCGAGCCGAACGCAATCGAGTTCACCCGGATCCGATGCGGCGCCAGCGCCACCGACAGCGAGCGGGTGGCCTGATCCAGCGCGGCGGAGGCCACCGAATAGGCCATCAGGTCCGGGTGGGTGCGGCGCGCCGCGATCGAAGACAGGCTGATGATGCTGCCCAGCGGACCGCCGCTGTCCTCGCTTTCCTCGCCCTGCTTGATCATCCGCTTGGCCACCTGCTGCGACAGCCGGACGGTGGGCAGCAGGCTTTGCATCAGCAGCTGGTCCAGCGTGTCGTCCGCCGGATCCAGCGGGTCCGTGGCCACCATCTGACGGGCGCCGTTCACCAGGATGTCCACCCCGTCAAAGGCGTCGATGGTGGCCGACAGCAGGTTGGCGATGGTCAGCCGCTCGCGCAGGTCGCCGGCGAAATAGCGGATGTTGCTTTCCTCCGCCTGCTCGCCCAGTTCGGCCACCAGCTGCGCCTCCTGCATGTCGGCAAACATCACATTGGCGCCGGCGTCGGCAAACTGCTTGCCGATCGCCAGGCCGATGCCGCTGGAAGCGCCGGTCACGATGGCTGTCTTGCCGGAGATGGAAAAGGACATTTGGGCACTCCCTGGCCGTTTGGACCGCACGTTAGACCGGGCCTGCCGGTTTGAAAACCGGCATTGCGGCCGCGCGCGGTTACTTGCGGGCGCGTTTCGGTTTGGCCGCGTGCAGGATCTTGAAGCGGTTGTCGCCGCCCTCCTCGCGCACCTGGGCAAAGCGGTCCGCCAGCGCCGTCTCATAGGGCAAGTGACGGTTGGCCACCATCCACAGGCTGCCGCCCGGCGCCAGCATCGCGGCGGCCGCGCCGATGAAGGCCTGACCCAGCGACGGCTCTGCCGCGCGGCCTGTGTGAAATGGCGGGTTCATCACCACGGTGTTCACCAGCCCCGGCGCCTTCCAGCTGCGGGCATCGGCCCAGTGGAACTGCGCCCGGCCGTCCGCCGCGTTCTGCCGCGCGCAGGCGAGCGCGTGAAAGTCCGCCTCCGCCAGATGCAGCTCTTCAACGCCCTCGCGCTTCAGCACTTCGGCCGAGAGATAGCCCCAGCCCGCGCCCAGATCGGCGACGCAGCGGCCCAGCTTCTGCGGCAGCGCCGCTGCCAGCAGCTTTGACGCGGGATCGATCCCGTCCGCCGAGAACACGCCCGGCGCGGTCACAAAGCCCTCCACCTGCTGCGGCCCCGCGGGCAGCCAATCGGACAGATCGGTGCCGCCCTCGATCCAGAACACCTTGCCATGCGCCTTGGAGACCGGTGCCGACGGCGCGCAGCGTTTGCGCAGGTCCTTCAGGAGCGAATCAATGCCTTCGGTCTTGGCGCCATCGATCAGCACCTGGCCCGAGGTGGCGGCAGCGGCCTGCGCCACCAGCATCCGCGCCAGCGCCTTGGCCCGCGGCAGGAACACCACGGCGGCGGCGAAGTCTTCGCCCGCCTCCGGCACCGGGGTGCAATCATACCCCTGCCCGGCAAAATGATCGTGGTCCGGGCGGAACGGCTGGATGATCCGCAGCTGGTCCTTGGGCAGCGACGACAGATCGTGCCCGGCGCGCGGGTGGAAGATGGCAATGCGGCCCTCGGACGGCACAGCAAAGCCGCCCGATTGGGCGGCCAGGGACAGGCGAACGGACATATAAGGGCCTCTTTATTCTTCTTTTTCCATGGTGCACTGCAGCGGGTGCTGGTGGCGGCGGGCAAAATCCATCACCTGTCCCACCTTGGTCTCGGCCACCTCATGGCTGAACACGCCGACAATGGCCACGCCCTTTTTGTGCACCGTCAGCATGATCTCGAACGCCTGCGCATGGGTCATGCCAAAGAACCGCTCCAGCACCATCACCACGAATTCCATCGGCGTGTAGTCGTCATTCAGCAGCAAGACCTTGTAGCGCGGCGGGCGCTTGGTTTTCGGCCGCGTCTTGGTCAGGACGCCGGATTCTGTATCGTCGTCTGAATGATCGGTCATCATTGTCGGCTGCAGCAGCATAAGCAATTTGATCCAGTGAAGCATGGAATTTCCTGTGACGCTTATATAGCCTCTTAGCTGTTCAGGAAAAGAGACTGAGACCCGCAGATTGACACGTAATTTGACGACAATCGGCTTTGATGCCGACGACACCCTCTGGCACAACGAACGGTTTTTCCGCATCACGCAGGAAAGATTCGCGGAACTGCTGATGGATCACACCCCCGCCGACGTCGGCCCCGAGCAGCTGGAACGGCAGCTGCTGGACGCCGAAAAGCGCAACCTCGGGCGCTACGGCTACGGGGTGAAGGGCTTTACCCTGTCGATGATCGAAACCGCCATCGAAGTCACCGGCGAACGGGTGCCCGCTGCAGTCGTCAAGGAGCTGATCACCGCGGGCCAGATGATGCTGTCCTACCAGATCGAACTGCTGCCCCACGCCCGCGAGGCGGTGGAGGCGGTGGCCGGGCGCTACAAGCTGGTGCTGATCACCAAGGGCGACCTGCTGGATCAGGAGCGCAAGCTGGCGCAGTCCGGCCTGGGCGATCTGTTCGACGCGGTCGAGGTGGTGTCGGAAAAGACGCCGGAAGTGTACCGCGGCATCTTTGCCCGCCACGGCGACGGCGCGTCCCGCGCGATGATGGTGGGCAATTCGATGCGTTCGGACGTGGTGGCCCCGATCGAGGCCGGCGGCTGGGGCACCTACGTGCCGCACGGGCTGGTCTGGGAGGTCGAGCATGCCGAGGCCCCGGACCACAACCCCCGCTATACCGAGATCGCCGATCTGGGCGGGCTGGCGGATTTGGTGGAGCAGCTTGGCTGACCGGCGCTGGACGGGTCTGCTGCGGCCAGCTATCCCTGTGGCAAAGCAACGGGGAGATACCGGAACATGCCGCATGCCGAGCTGAAATACTCCAGCGATCTGGAAATCGACGCCGCCGCGATCCTTGCCGAGATCGAGGCCGTGATTCTGGAACACGACAGCGGCGCCGGCGCCTGCAAAGGACGGGCCTACCCCGCCGGGCAGTACCATCACAGCCATATCACCGTCAGCGTGGCGCTGCTGACCAAGCCGCACCGGGACGAGGCGTTTTCCCGGGCCCTGCTGGCCAGCCTCGAATCCCGCATCAAGGCGCGGCTGACCCAGGCGTGTGTATTCTCACTCGGACTCAGCTATTCAACGCCCTTTTACGTGACCAATTTTCATGCCGTTTGACGGCCCGGACCAGGCCCGCACCGCGTGCCGGGGCGGAATTCGCCTTGCCCAAGCCCGGTGAATTGCAAGTTTTTTTGGTAACTTTCTATTAGCATTTACCGCATCTAGCGGAACCTTCTGACTGCCCTACAAGATGCCGGCCAATTTGCGCGCATGGCTCAATCCCTGCCCCTTCGCCGCGGTTTATTCCGCGGCAACCCTGTGCTAGGCTTGCGCCCACAGGCAAAAACGTCAGCCGGAAAACCGGCGGCATGAGGCAAACATGGCAGTGATCACGCAGGTCCATCCGGCGTCAGGCCGGTATTTCCATACCCGCTTCCTGAGGGCAGCCGCGGTTTTTCTTATAGCAGCCATGGTGCTGGCGCTCCAGCCGCACCGGGCCGCCGCGGCCCCCTATGCGGCCATGGTGATCGACGCCCGCACCGGCGAAGTGCTGCATTCGCGCAATGCCGACACCCGCCTGCATCCGGCATCGCTGACCAAGATGATGACGCTCTACATCGCCTTCGAAGCCGTGCGGAACGGCGAGATCACCCTCGACACCAAGGTCACCATCTCCCGCAACGCCGCCGCCGAGCCGCCCTCCAAGCTGGGGCTGAGATCCGGTCAGAAGATCGCCTTCCGCTACCTGATCCGCGCGGCTGCGGTGAAATCCGCCAATGACGCCGCCACCGCCATCGGCGAGACGCTGTCCGGCTCCGAGGCCGCCTTTGCCCGCCGGATGAACCGCACCGCCAAGGCGCTGGGGATGAGCCGCACCACCTTCAAGAACGCCCACGGCCTCACCGCCAGCGGGCATCTGTCGACCGCCAGCGACATGACCACGCTGGGACGGCATCTGCTGTATGATTACCCCGAATACTACAACCTGTTCTCGCGGCGCTCGACCAACGCCGGCGTGCGCGAAGTGCCCAACACCAACCGCCGCCTGCTGGCCGCCTACAAGGGCGCCGACGGGATCAAGACCGGCTATACCCGCGCCGCGGGCTTCAACCTGGTGGCTTCGGCCAGGCGCGGCGACGAACGGATCATCGCAACCGTGTTCGGCGGCAGCTCCACCGCCGCGCGCAATGCCAAGGTGGCTGAACTGCTGGATCTCGGCTTCCGCCGGGCGCCGTCGCGCGCCGCGCTGCGCAAGCCGCAGCGGCCCGCCTACCAGGGCGCCGGCAATGTGGTGATCGCCGATGCCGATGACGGCCCCTCCCACGGTGTTGCGGGCAAGACCATCCGGGTCACCGGCCAGGTCGGCACCAGCCTGCGGCCGAAGCTGCGCCCCGGCGGCAGCGAATCGCCGGTGCTGGTCGCGGCGCTGGAGGAAGCGCTGCAGACGCCGCCTGCAGAAGATGCCGCAGCAGCTGATGCTGCGGATACCGCTTTTCAAACCGGGCAGATCGAACACCTGCAGACAGTCAGCGCCGACGGCGCCCTGCAGGGCGATGCCCTGCGCGAGAGCATCGCCGTTGCCCTGGCCGAAGCAGAGGCCGAACCGGAACCCGCCGCCCCGGCCGCAGCCGCTCCGGTCATCGCCGCGGTGCAGAAAGTGCCCTTTGCCAGCCTCCGGCCCGCAGCCCGGCCTGCCAGCCTGGCGCTGGCGGGCGCCTCGCCTGAGTCCGAGCCGGTTGTGGTCACCCGCCTCTCCACCTCCGGCGGGCGCTACTGGGGCGTCAATGTGGGGCTCTATGCAAGCCGCTACCAGGCCGAGAAGGTGCTCTTGCGCACCGCGCTGTCGGAATTGGAAACGCTGGATGGATCCTTGCGCAAGGTGGCCAAGACCCGCCGTGGGTTCGAGGCGAATTTCCTCGGCATGAGCCAGGAGCAGGCGGAACTGGCCTGCCGCCGCCTGAACGCCCGCAACGTGACCTGCAGCCCGATCGGCCCGTCCTGACCGGGACCCATTGACCGCCAGCAGCAAAGGCGCCGCCCCGAGGCGCCTTTTTTCGTGCCGCGCGCCCGGCATCGGCCAGCCGCTCCCGCCCGCCGTCAGGGTTTTCCTGCGAAACCCCCTCCTCCCGTTGGGCGTGGCACCGCGCATGGCGCGGTGCCACGCCCAACGCCGCCAAGCGGCTCTGGCGCCAGCCAGGGCAGCTGCGGGGGCGGGAGCGCCTTGTATCCGGGCAGAACCTCAGGGCTTGGGATTGTCGTCCCACTCATCGCTCAGGATGCGGCGGGCGTCGCCTTCGGGGTCGTCATACTGGTTGCTGCGCACCGTGTAGACGAAGGCCGCCAGCCCCACCAAGCCGAGGATCAGAGAAATCGGGATCAGAAAGGCGAGGACACTCATGGGCTCAGGACCAGTATTGCAGGCGCAGGCTCAGCGCAGCCGCAGCGCGTTGAGGGAGACGGTTATCGAAGAGGTAGACATCGCCAGCGCCGCAATCAAGGGCGTGGCCAGGCCGGCAATCGCCAGGGGCACCGCAATCACGTTGTAAACCGTGGCTATGCGGAAATTCTCGCGGATCCGGCGGGTGGCTTTCTGCGCCACACCGCAGGCCTCGGCAATCGGGCCGAGGTCCTGGCCCAGCAGCACAATATCCGACGCCACCCGCGCCGCATCCAGCGCCGAGGCCGGGGAGATCGACACATGCGCCGCCGCCAGGGCCGCGGTGTCGTTCAACCCGTCGCCCACCATCAGCACCTTCTTGCCCTGATCGGCCAGCATCCGCACCCGGGCGGATTTGTCCGCCGGCAGCGCCTCGGCCACCCATTTGGCAATCCCCAGCCGCCGGGCCAGATCCTCGACCGCGCCAGTGCTGTCACCGGACATCAGCAGCACATCCTTGCCTGCCTCTTGCAGCGCTGCCACGGCTTCGGCAGCACCGGGGCGCAGCGCATCGGTGAACAGGAACGCCTTGGCCTCCCCTGTCCCGGTATCCAGCCAGGCCGCCGTCCGGCTGCCCTGTTCCGCCCCTACCCAGGCCGCCCGGCCCAGCCGCACGCGGGCGCCGCGGAACGTGCCTTCGGTGCCATAGCCCGGCACTTCGGCGATCTCCTGAACGCTGGCGGGCCTGATCCCGGCGTCCCGGGCTGCGCGGGACAGCGCCACCGACAAAGGATGCGAAGACCCCTCGGCCAGCGCCAGCGCGATTTCCAGCTCCGCGCGGGCATGATCGCCGAGGTTGGTCACTTCCGGCGTGCCCGCGGTCAGCGTGCCGGTCTTGTCGAACACCACGGTATCCACTTCCGCCAGCCGCTCCAGCGCGGTGGCGTGTTTGATCAGCATGCCCTTCTTGAACAGCCGGCCGGAGGCGGCTGTCGTCACCGCGGGCACCGCAAGGCCCAGCGCGCAGGGGCAGGTGATGATCAGCACCGCGGCGGCAATGTTCAGCGCCATGCGGATGTCGAAAGTGTAGAGATACCAGCCCGCAAAGGCGAGCGCCGAGAGGATATGCACACCGGGCGCGTAAAGCTTGGCGGCGCTGTCCGCCAGCGAGGTGTAGCGGGAACGGCCCGACTCGGCGATGGCCACCAGATCGGCCATCCGGTGCAGCGAGGTGTCCGCGCCCACCGCCGTGGCCCGGACGGTGAGCGGGCCGGTCAGGTTCACCTCGCCTGCTGAGACCGCCAGCCCCGGCGCGGCAAACACCGGCAGCGTCTCGCCGGTCAGCAGCGAGCGGTCCAGTTCCGACTGCCCTCCCACGATCTCGCCATCAACCGGCATCCGGCCGCCGGGGCGCACCAGGATCAAATCGCCAATGGCCAGATCCGCCACCGGCACCTCGTATTCGTCGCCGTCCAGCAGCCGGATCGCGCGCGGCACCTCCAGCGCCGCCAGCTCCTCGGCCGCCGAGCGCGCCACCGCACGGGTGCGGTAGTCCAGATACCGGCCCGCCAGCAGGAAGAAGGTCAGCGTCAGCGCGGCGTCGAAATAGGCGTGCTCGCCGGACAGGAAGGTTTCCCACAGCGAGGTCATCAGCGCCAGCACCAGCGCCAGCACAATCGGCACGTCCATGTTCAGGCGCTTGACCCGCAGCGCGCTCCAGGCGTTGGCAAAGAACGGCTGCGCCGAGAAGATGACCGCCGGGAAGGTGATCGCCGCGGAGATCCAATGGAACATGTCCCGTGTTGCATCCGACGCCCCGGACCAGACCGAAATCGACAGCAGCATCACGTTCATCGAGGCAAAGAACGCCACCGCCAGCCGCATCAGCAGGTCGCGCCCGGCCTTGTCGTTCCGGGTCGCCGCAAGGGCAGCCAGATCCAGCTCGTGCGCCTCATAGCCGATGCCTTCCAGCAGCGGGATCAGATCGGCGGCACGCAGGTCCGGCTCCGCCTCGATCAAAGCGCGCTTGAGGGTCAGGTTCACCCGCGCCGAATGGATGCCGGGATGCGCGTTCAGCGTCCGCTCCACCGCCGAGATACAGGCCTGGCAGTGGATGCCCGGCAGCGACAGCGCCAGCCGCGCCTCGGCGGGCGCCTGGTCTGCGCTGTCATGCGGGGCGGCAACGCAGGCCGGGCAGGCTGCAAGAGCGGGGCGGAGCTGGGCGGTCATGACGGTCAGCCTTTCACATGCAGGATCACCCGCTGGGTGAATTCGGTGCCGTCCTTGGCCCGCGCCGCCATGCGGATATTCCAGTTACCCGGCCCCAGATCGGCCGGCGCCACATAGGCCCGGCCGTCAAAGGTGAACTCCGGCTGCTGGTCGTCCTGCACGTGGGTGGCCCGCCCCAGGGTGGCGCTCAGCCTGGCCACTTCCACCGGGTTGCCTCCGGCATCGGTGATCTCCAGCTTGACCCGATCGCCCTGCGAGGAGGCATAGACCGACCAGCCCAGCGCCTCCTGCGCGCTGCGGCGCTGGTCAAACTCCTGGCTGGCGACATAGGAGTTCTTCACCTCCAGCCCCGGAAAGGTCTTCACCGCATTCACGGCCAGGGCAATGTTCACCCCGATGATCACCGCAAAGGCGCCGCCGAACACCATCAGGGCGTGCTTGCCGGTAAATTCGCGTTCGCGCTTGGCCATGGTTCAGCTCCCCTTGCCGTTAAAGCTGGTGTCCTTGTGGGCTCGTTCGCCGCTGCTCAGATCTTCCACCCAAATACGCACCGGAGTCGAGCCTGCGCTGGACGGGGCGGCGTCTTTCGGCGCCACGATATAGACCCGCTGCAGCAGCGCCGTGTCGGCGGGCACCATCACCGTCACGCCCTCGGTGCCCTCCAGTGCGATCCGCATCGCCGGATCGCCCTTGATCGACAGCTGGAACGGGCGCTCTTCGCCGTGCTTGTTGCGCAGGCGCACGTCGTAAGTGTTGCGGATCGAGCCGTCGGAGAGCGTCACATAGGTCGGGTTGCGTTCCGGCGCCACGGTCAGTTCGATGTCGGCGCGGATGAACAGGGCAAACAGCAGCCCGACGCCGACCAGCGACCACAGGCCGGTGTACATCAGGGTGCGCGGCCGCAGGATGTGTTTCCAGATGTTCCGGGGCGGTTTGCCTGCGCGCTCCTGCGCCTCGTCCGACAGCGCCATGTAGTCGATCAGCCCGCGCGGCTTGCCGATCTTGGCCATCACGTCGTCACAGGCGTCGATGCACAGCGCGCAGGTGATGCATTCCATCTGCTGGCCGTCGCGGATGTCGATGCCCATCGGGCAGACGTTGACGCAGGCCATGCAGTCGATGCAGTCGCCCTGCCCCTCGGCCACTTTGCCCTTTTTCAGCTTGCCGCGCGGCTCGCCGCGCCAGTCGCGGTAGCCGACGGTGAGCGTGTCCTCATCCATCATCGCCGCCTGGATGCGCGGCCAGGGGCAGGCGTAGATGCAGATCTGCTCGCGCGCGAAACCGCCGAACAGGAAGGTGGTGGCGGTCAGCACCAGCATGGTGGAATAGGCAATGGGGTGCGCGTTCAGCGTCACCAGGTCATAGGCCAGGGTTGGCGCATCGGCAAAGTAGAACACCCAGGCGCCGCCGGTGGCGAGGCCGATCAGGAACCAGGCGGTCCATTTGGTGATGCGCAGGCGCGCCTTGCGGAAATCGAGCTTTTTCTGCCGGTGCAGGCGCAGGCGGGCGTTGCGGTCGCCCTCGATCCAGCGCTCGACCAGGATGAACAGGTCGGTCCAGACGGTCTGCGGGCAGGCATAGCCGCACCAGACCCGGCCCAAGGCGGACGTGAACAGGAACAGCCCCAGCCCCGCCATGATCAAGAGGCCCGCCACGAAGTAAAACTCATGCGGCCAGATCTCGATCCAGAAGAAATAGAACCGCCGGTTGGCCAGATCCAGCAGCACCGCCTGATCCGGCAGGCTTGGCCCCCGGTCCCAGCGGATCCACGGCGTCAGATAGTAGATCCCCAGCGTCACCGCCATGATGTACCATTTCAGGTTCCGGAAGGGTCCGGAGACGCGCCGCGGGAAAATCGGTTCCCTGGCCGCGTACAGGCTTGGGGCGGGATTGGAATCGCTCACGGACTTTCTCCGTCTTGTGGCTGTCTGGCGCCCTTGTCACAGAAGCGGGCGGCCGGAACATTGACGTGGATCAAAAAGCGCATCGCACAATCATGTTTTAAAGCCCGCTTCGGCGCCGTGTCAGGGCAAACCGCCACCTATGCCTGCCCGCCCGGCGCCGCCAGAGGCAAGTTGCCGCATCGGCCGAAGCCCTTCGCCAGTCCTGAACAACAGGAGGCCCCATGAACCGCTGCGGCGGGCCGGAAACCGCATAATGCCGGCCCGGCAGGTGCCGCCCGCGGCTATGGATTGCAGCGGCTCCGAAGCCGCCCGGAAGCTGCCTGCCGAATTCCGCGAAAGCCATGCGGTTCCCGGCGCACGTCCAGACCGGGACCGGCGGGGCTGCGCAACAGCTCCGGCCGGCATTACCCTTCCGCGGCCCCTGCCCGCCGGAGCCAGGCAATGAAGCGGCGGGCTTCCGGGCGCTGCACGCCCTGGCGGGTGACGATGTGATAGCCCCGGCCCTCGCCTTCGGTGAACAAGGCACACAGGCGGCCGCTTTGCAGATCCTCGATGACGAATTCCTGCACGCTGACCGCCACCCCCTGGCCGGCACGCACCGCCTGCATCAGCAGATTGCCTGGCAGCTGGGTCCGGGAGCCGCGCAGGGATTCCCGGACGCCGCGCGATTCCAGCCAGCGGGAGGCCTCCGTGGTGCCCAGCTCCTCCAGCCAGGGCAAATCCAGAAGATCCTCCGGCGCCGCCACGGGCCGCCCTGCCAGAAGGCTGTCCGCGGCAATCACCACCATCGGCGAGACCAGCAGCATCCGGGCCTCCAGACCGGGCCAGCTGCCGTCCCCGTACCTGATGGCAATGTCGATGCCGCCCGGCTTCAGCTCGACGATCTCCCCCCTGGGGTCCAGCACCAGATCGATCTCCGGGTGCTCCGCCTGAAAGCCCGCCAGCCGCGGCATCAGCCAGTGCGCGGCAAACATCGGCGTGCAGGTGACATGCAGCGGCCGCGCGGCGCCGGCTGCGGAGATCTCCTGCACGGCGGCCTCGATCGCGCCAAAGCCAAGCTGCAGCGCGCGGGCCAGATGCTCGCCGTCCGCAGTCAGCGCCAGCGCCCTGCCGCCGCGGTGCAGCAATGCCGCGCCCAGATAGGCTTCCAGCGCCCGCAGCTGCTGGCTGATGGCAGCATGGCTGACATTCAGTGCCGCCCCCGCCTGCACAACATTGCCGGCCTCGGCAAAGGCAGCAAAGGCCCTGAGCGCCGCAAGCGGCGGCATCCGCAACCAATCCATATGTAATCAAGCCTTACATATTGTCATTCTTCTTAACTCGCAGGAATCGCTCTTTCGCGCAAGTATCAGGGTCAGACGCCAGGATAGGAGGCACTGAAATGCTGATGAATATCTATGCCCGCTCGATGCTGACCGCGAGCCGCCAGGACTGTGTGATCCTGCGGGATCTGCCGCCGCCGGAGCCGCTGCCCCGCCCGGCAGGAACGATAACCCGGCTGATGCGCTGGCTGGCCGTCAAACCCCGGAAAACGCGGTGCATTCATCCGCGAGAAATCTGAGTCACGGCCCGTTGCGGTGGAATGAAAATGCGCCGGTTTTCCAGGAAACGCGCGAACAGATCGGAAAACCGGCGCATGGCCCGCTCGGCCTGCACGTCGGCCTTGCGGGATATCCTGCTGCCCGGGAGGGGGTGTGAGCCAAGCAGCAATCTCTTTCACCTGCGTGTGTAGCGCGGATTGCGGCCCGGCAATTTGACACGGATCAAATTGGCACAAAAACTTTCCCGCTTCCGGCAAAAAAAGCTACTCTGAGTTCCATGGAACAGACTGACAGCGGCACTGCCGGAACCAGAACGCGCCAAACGCTGACATCCGCGGAAATCGGCGCAATTGCGCATCTGTACCGGGGTGAAATCTACCGCAGCACGATCTGGCGCACCCGGCTGGACACCACCACCAACTGGGCAGTGGTGACACTTGGGGTCGCGCTGTCGATTTCCTTTTCCTCGCCCGAGGCGTCGCCGCTGCCGCTGCTGCTGGTGGGGGTGCTGGTCATCTTCTTCCTGATGCTGGAAGCCCGCCGCTACCGCTACTTCAACGTATTCCGCGCCCGCGCCCGCTGGCTGGAGACCCATTTCTATGCGCTGATGCTGCAGGAAGGCGATCTGCATCTGGAGCAGAACTGGCAGCTGGTATTGGCCGCCGATTATTTGAACCCGCAGTATCATGTCGGCTACATGACATCCATTGGCCGCCGGATCCGGCGCAACTACCTGTGGATCCTGCTGATCCAGTCGCTTGCCTATGGCGGCAAGCTGGCGGTGCACCCCAGCGGCATCCAAACCTTCGACCAGGCGGTGACACGCGCCGATATCGGCCCGTTTCCGGGCGAACTGGTGATAGCAGCCGGCCTTGTCTACGTGCTGTCCTGGAGCGGCATCGCCTTGTGGAGCGGCTGGTCGGATGAAGCCCGGGCCAGCGTGCGCGGCTCCTCAACCTCGATGGGCTGAGACTGGCGGCGGCTGGGGAAGCCGGCAAGCCTCCAGCGCGGACGTGCGTTTACAGGCCGCCGTTTTCAAGCGGCGGCGGGCATGTTGCGCGCGCCGCCTCTCAGGCCGGGCAGCTCTCAGCCCGCCTCCCGCACTGCTGCCAGGGTAAAGCTCATCGGCACTTGCGCCTGACGGTTTTCGTAGACATCGAAACAGGTCTCCCGGTTGGAATGGGGGTGTTCCTCGAAGCCGGTGATTGCCATCCCGGAACGGATCACCGCCATGACAATACCGCTCATCGTGTGGCTGTACCAATAGGACGGCGGCGCAGCCTGACCGGAGCTGCCGTCATAAGTGATCGCCTGCTCCGCCACTGTTGGTGCCGTGCTGAAATAGGAATAGGCGGGCAGATGCGGGGTTTCCGATTCCGGCTCGAACATCTCCAGCACAGGGTGGGTTTCATAGATCACCAGCCGGCCGCCCGGACGCAGCAGCCCGGTCACGGCCTGAAAGAACCGGCCCAGGTCCGGCATCCAGTTCAGCACGCCAATGGTTATCACGGCAAAATCGAAGCCGCGCCGGACGCCGGGCGGCAGCGCGTAGATATCGCTGCACAGGAATTCGCAATCCGACCCGGCGATGCCCTTCAGGATCTCTGCCTGCTTGAGAAACTCCGCCGATTGGTCAATCCCCAGGCAGCGCTCTGCTCCGAAGGCGGCCAGAGACAGCGTCTCGCGCCCGTTGTTGCAGCCGATCTGAACGCCGGACTGCCCCTGCAGCCTCAGCCCCTCCAGTGTCCGCGTCATTGTCGCGTCAAATGTTGAATAGCCGGGCACCGCAAATCCGGCGGTCAGGGCCCGCCAGCTGGCATTGTCCCGGTGCAGTCGGGCCGAGTCATCCCAGGCCCGGCGGTTGGCAGAAACCGCCTGTTCCAACTCAATACATTTATCACTCATGGGAGGCCCCCAAAGAAATATTTGATCAAATTACCGGAACGATGCCGGAACCCAAAGCCAGGATCAAGCCGGGAAGAAATGCCCACGCAGCAAAAGGGGCCGCCCGAAGGCAGCCCCTGTCGATGTTCCTGAAGACCGGCTTCAGCCTTATTCGCCGCCGCCCAGCTGGTGGACATAAGACGATACCGCGCGGATCTCAGCCTCGGTCAGGCGGGTGTTCCAGGCCGGCATCACGCCATAGCGCGAATTGGTCACGGTCTCGGTCAGGGTGGCGTAGTCGCCGCCATAGAGCCAGATCGCGTCGGCCAGGTTCGGCGCGCCCTGCGCGCGGTCGCCGGTGCCGTCCCCGGCGTGGCAGGAGGCGCAATTGTCGGCAAAGACCGCCGCGCCGGCCGCAACCTTGGAGGCATCCTGCGGCGCGCCCGACAGCGACATCACGTAGTTCACTACCTGGGAAATCTCTTCTTTCTCAAGCAGCTCGTCGCGGCCGAAGGCAGGCATCTCGGAATAGCGCGCATCGTCGCTGTCCTCGTTGCGGATGCCATGGGTGACGGTCGTGTGGATGTCCTCCACCGAGCCGCCCCAGAGCCAGTCGTCGTCCAGGAGGTTCGGGTAGCCCTTGGCACCTGCGGCGCCGGAGCCGTGGCACTGGGCGCACCAGGTCTTGAACACGGCGGAACCTGCCGACACCGCGTAGGAACCCAGTTCCGGGTCTTCCGCGATGGCGGTCAGTTCTGCCGCTTCCAGCTTGGCATTGACCGGCGCGTTGGCCTCCTCCACCGACGCGATCTCAGCCGCCACGTCGGCACGGGTCGACCAGCCCAGCACCCCGGCTGTGGCGCCGTTGATCAGCGGCCAGGCCGGATAGGCGATGGTGTAAAGAACACCCCAGATGATGGTGGCGTAGAAGGTCCACAGCCACCAGCGCGGCATCGGGTTGTCGAATTCCTCGATCCCGTCCCACTCATGGCCGGTGGTGTTCGGATCGCCCTCGAACTTCTGCGATTTCTTGCTCATGCCCTCGCCTCCTTCGTCGCGGCGGGTTGGCCGGCGCCCGTGTCGGGCGCGGGTGCGTCATCATGCCGGAACGGGATGTTGGCGGTGTCCTTGTAGACCTTGGTGCTGCCCGGGCGGAACGCCCAGACCACAACACCGATGAAGAAGGTGAACAGGAACAGCAGCATCCAGCTGTCCGCGAACTGCCTGAGGAGTGTATAGAGTTCCATCTGTCCCTCCTCAGCGGCTCGCGTCCGGGGTGAAGGTCGAGAAATCGACCAGCGTGCCCAGCATCTGCAGATAGGCGATCAGCGCATCGGCCTCGGAAACCCCCGGCTGGCCGTCGAAGTTGCGCACGTTGACCTTCTCGCCATAGCGCTCCAGCAGCCCGTCATAGTCGCTGTCGGGATCCGCCTGGGCGCGGAAGTCGGCCTGCGCGGCCGCGACCATGTCGTCGCTGTAGGGCGTGCCCAGCAGCGCGTTGGTGGCCATCACGTCGCCAATGTATTTGCCGTCGATCCGCTTTTCCTCGAGGAAGCCGTATTTCGGCATCACCGATTCCGGCACCACCGCCTGCGGGTCGCGCAGGTGGTCGACGTGCCAGTCGTCCGAGTAGCGGCCGCCGACGCGGGCCAGGTCCGGCCCGGTCCGCTTGGAGCCCCACTGGAACGGACGGTCATACATCGATTCCGCTGCCAGCGAGTAGTGGCCGTAGCGTTCGACCTCGTCGCGCATCGGGCGGATCATCTGGCTGTGGCAGACATAGCAGCCCTCGCGGATGTAGATGTCCCGGCCCGCCAGCTCCAGCGGGGTGTAGGGGCGCATGCCCTCCACCTCTTCGATGGTGTTTTCCAGGTAGAACAGCGGTGCGATCTGCACCAGGCCGCCGATGGTCACGACCAGGAAGCTGCAGATCAGCAGCAGGGTCGCGTTGGTCTCGAGGATCTTGTGTTTGTCGAGAATGGACATAGCTGCCTGGCTCCTTATTCAGCCGGGACCGGAACCGTCAGGCTGGCTTCTTTTGCCGGGGCCTTACGGACAGTCATCCACAGGTTGTAGCACATGATGATCGAGCCGGTGAGGAACATCACCCCGCCCAGACCGCGCACCACATACATCGGGAACTTCGCTGCCACGGTGTCGGCAAAGGAGTTCACCAGGAAGCCGTTGGCATCCACTTCACGCCACATCAGGCCTTCCATGATCCCGGTCACCCACATCGACGCGGCATAGAGAACGATGCCGATGGTGGCGAGCCAGAAGTGCCAGGAGACGAGGCTCAGCGAATAGAGCCGCTCGCGCTTCCACAGCACCGGCACCAGGTAATAGAGCGCGCCGAAGGTGATCATGCCGTTCCAGCCCAAAGCGCCGGAGTGCACGTGGCCGATGGTCCAGTCGGTGTAATGGCTCAGCGAGTTCACCGCGCGGATCGACATCATCGGGCCTTCAAAGGTGGACATGCCGTAGAAGCCGACCGAGATCACCATCATCCGGATCACCGGATCGGTGCGCAGCTTGTCCCAGGCGCCAGACAGCGTCATCAGACCGTTGATCATGCCGCCCCAGCTGGGCATCCACAGGATCACCGACATCACCATGCCCAGGGTCGAGGCCCAGTCCGGCAGCGCGGTGTAGTGCAGATGGTGCGGACCGGCCCAGATGTAGAGGAAGATCAAGGCCCAGAAGTGGATGATCGACAGCTTGTAGGAGAACACCGGACGCTCGGCCTGCTTGGGGATGAAGTAGTACATCATGCCGAGGAAGCCCGCGGTCAGGAAGAAGCCCACGGCGTTGTGGCCGTACCACCACTGGATCATCGCATCCTGCACGCCCGGCCAGACGATCACCGACTTGGAGCCCCAGATGGAGACCGGAACGGTCATGTTGTTGACCAGGTGCAGCATCGCCACGGTGACGATGAAGGACAGGTAGAACCAGTTCGCCACGTAGATATGCGGCTCCTTGCGCTTGATGACCGTGCCCAGGAACACCGCCAGATAGGCAACCCAGACGATGGTCAGCCACAGGTCGACGTGCCATTCGGGTTCCGCGTATTCCTTGGACTGGGTCGAGCCGAACAGGTAGCCGGTCGCGGCCAGCACGATGAACAGCTGATAGCCCCAGAACACGAACCACGCCAGGTTGCCGCCCCACAGCCGCGCCGCAGAGGTGCGCTGCACCACGTAGAAGGAGGTGGCGATCAGCGCGTTGCCGCCAAAGGCAAAGATCACTGCCGAGGTGTGCAGCGGCCGCAGGCGGCCGAAATTGGCAAAGCCTTCGGCCCATTCGAAGTTCAGCGCCGGAAAGGCCAGCTGGAACGCAATGAAAGTCCCGGCCAGGAACCCGACCACACCCCAGAAGGCGGTTGCAATTGCACCAGCGCGGATCACGCTGTCGAAATACTCGTTTTCCAGACCAACAACCGCCGGTTTCGGCTCATCGGTGCGGCGCAAAGTATGAAGGAACAGCCCGCCGGCCACGATCATCACGATGACCGCATGCACCTGGTAAGCCAGATCCCGCGCGTAATTGGTACCGATCATCGCAAACAGCGTGACCAGACCAAGCGCTATCAGCTTGATATAGTTAGACATCTTGCGTCCCTTTGCCGTGCCCCCGCGAATCCTGCGGATACGGGGACGTTTATAGACCGCGCCCTTCATGCAAAAGGCGCCTGGTTGCCGCCTTGATCTGCATCAAGACAAATCCGGGCAACATGTGACACGTCTTCCCCTGCAGTAAATTCTCCGCGCCGGGGCCATGGGGGTCTGCGGCGCCGGATACGCCGGGAGATGCCATGTCCTACAAGTCCTTGCTTACCGTGCTCACGGCTGCGGAGACCGCAGCGGCGCCTTTGGCGCAAATTGCGGCTTTGGCGGAAGATTTCGGCGCCCATGCCGATGCGCTCTGCCTTGGTGTCGACCGCACCCAGACGGGGTATTACTACGCCGGCGCCAATGCGATGGTGCTGCAGGAAACCCTGGCCCGCGCCCAGGAAGAGGCCGGCGCGGTGCAGGCCGGCGCCGAAGCGGCGCTGCAGCGGGCGGGCGTGCCCTTTGCCACCGACAGCGGTGTCGCCCAGATCGCCGATCTCGGCCGCCATGTGGCGCGCCAGGCGCGGTTCTCCGATCTGGTGGTGCTGGGCAAGCCCTATGGCCCCGGCAAGCGCGCCGAGGCCGAGCCGATTGTCGAATCGGCGCTGTTCGAGGGCCGCGCGCCGGTGCTGGTGGTGCCGGACAAGGGCCCGCCGATGCGCAAGCCCAAGACCGTGCTGGCGGCCTGGAACGAAAGCATCGAGGCGATGACCGCGATCCGCCGGGCGCTGCCGTTCCTGAAAGGCGCGGATCTGGTGCGCATCGCGGTGATCGACCCGCCGCAGCACGGGCCGGAACGGTCCGATCCGGGCGGCATGCTGGCGCAGATGCTGGCGCGGCACGGGGTGGCCTGCGAGATCGACGTGCTCAGCAAGACCATGACCCGGGTGTCGGACATCCTGAACCGCCATGCGGCAGACACCGCCGCCGATCTGATCGTGATGGGCGCCTACGGCCATTCCCGCTTCCGCGAGGCCATCCTCGGCGGCGCCACCCGCAACATGCTGGAGCAGGCTGCGGTGCCGGTGCTGATGGCGCACTGAGCGGGCGCCTGCACAGGCGGTCTCCGCCCCGGACAAAGGCCCGGGCAAAAAAGGGCGCCCGCAGGGGCGCCTTTTGGTGCTGTTGCGCGGCTGCGCCCTGCGCCCTAGCCCGCCTTGCGGATCAGGCCGATCAGGAACAGCAGGATCACCGCGCCGATGGTGGCATGGATCAGCGACCAGAAGAAGCCGCCGCCCGCGGCGAATCCCAGCGCCGGAAAGATGGTCCCGGCCAGAAAGGCGCCAACCACGCCGACGATGATGTTGCCCAGCAGGCCGAACCCGCGCCCCTGCATGATCTTGCCCGACAGCCATCCGGCCAGGGCTCCGATGACCAGCATCCCGATCAGACTTCCAAACTGCATTGCCGCCTCCGACTGTTTTCCGCAGTCCCAATAGACCACAGGCGCGTCTGCCGGTCACGCTTCGGGTTCCGTACCGCCGGGATCTGCCGGTCTCGAACCAAACCCAAGCCCTCCCGCCCGTCGTCCGCCCTTCTGTGCAGAAGGGCCTCCTCCCGTTGGGCATGGCACCGCTGCGCGGTGCCATGCCCAAGGCCGCCAGCGGGTCCGGCGCAGCCGGGCACGCGCGGGCGCGGGAGCCGTTGGCTGCAACCCGGCCGAGCCCCAGCACGCGCCCCCCGTGGGGGCGGCCCGGCATCGCCAGCGTTCTGTTCAGGCAAAGGATGAGGGCACGGAGGAAATCAGCCCAGGAAGCCACCGTCGCTGTCGTCGCCGGCTTCTTCCATCAGGCGGCGCATGTCGGGCACGGTCACATGCCGCTTGCCTTCCAGCTCAATGATGCCATCCCTCCTCAAGGCCGAGATCTGGCGGCTCACGGTTTCCAGCGTCAGGCCCAGGTAATCGGCCATCGCCTCCCGGGTCAGCGGCAGGTCGAACACCATCCGGTTGGTGGCCCCGGCCGGCGTCAGCGAGGCATCGCGGCGGGCTATGATCGACAGCAGGCTGGCGATCTTCTCGCGGGCGGTCTTGCGGCCCAGCACCAGCATCCACTCGCGCGCCGCGTCCAGCTCGTCAAGCGTCATCTCCAGCAGCCGGTGGGCGATATGCGGGGTGCGCTCCATCACGTCCTCGAAGGGCTTCTTGCGGAAGCAGCACATCACCACATCAGTGGTCGCCGCCACGTCATAGGCCGCCCCCTCGCGGCCCGGGCGGCCGACAAAGTCGCTGGGCAGCAAGAGCCCCACCATCTGGGTGCGCCCGTCCTCCATCGTCTGGGTCAGCGAGGCGATGCCCGAAACCACCGAGCCGACAAAATTCATCACGTCGCCCGACCAGATGATCGGCTGCCCGGCCTCGTAGCTGCGGTAGTACTTGATGGCGTCCAGCTCCTGCAGCTCATCCGCATTGCAGCGTGCGCAGACGGCACGGTGGCGGATCGGGCAGTCGCCGCATCTGGATTGTGACAGTACTGGAGCGTTCATCGAGGGATCCCGGTTGATCTGGGTCAAGGCCTGCCGCGGCAGCCCCCCCTTAAACTAAGGGAATGGATCAGAAAGCTCAATTGGCCAAACTCGGTTTGTTCGACGCCAAAGTGCCGCGCTACACCAGCTATCCGGCGGCGCCGCATTTCGGCACCGGCACCGGCCCGGCCCGGTTTTCCAAGTGGATCTCGCGGGTTCCGCCCGGCAGCAGCATTTCCCTGTACGTGCATGTGCCGTTCTGCCGCAGATTGTGCTGGTTCTGCGCCTGCCGCACCCAGGGCACCCAGTCCGACGCGCCGGTGGCAGCCTACGCCGAGGTGCTGAAATCCGAAATCGCCCTGCTGCGGCAGCAGCTGCCGGAGGGCATCACCCTGTCGCGGCTGCATTGGGGCGGCGGCACCCCGACGCTGCTCAGCGCCGGGCGGATCCGGGATCTGGCCGCGGCGGTCACCGGCGCGTTTCCGCTCGCCCCGCACGCGGAGTTCTCGGTCGAGATCGACCCGAACGAGCTCGGCGGCCGGCGGCTGGATGCGCTGGCGGAGGCCGGCATGAACCGGGCCTCGGTCGGGGTGCAGGATTTCGACAGCACCATCCAGCAGGCGATCGGCCGGATCCAGAGCTTCGGCACCACGCGGCAGGCCATAGACCTGCTGCGGGCCCACGGGATCGGCAGCCTCAGTGCCGACATCCTGTTCGGGCTGCCGCATCAGACGCCCGCACGGATGACCGAAAGCGTGCAGAAGCTGCTGTCGCTCACACCCGACCGGGCGGCGGTCTATGGCTATGCCCATGTGCCCTGGATGGCCAGACGGCAAAGCATGATCCGATCCGACACGCTGCCGACGCCGGAAGCCCGGCTGGAGCTGTTCGAGACCGCCCGCCAGCTGTTCCTGTGGGACGGCTACCGGGAGATCGGCATCGACCATTTCGCGCGGCCCGGGGACGGGCTGGCGGCGGCGCAGCAGACCGGGCGGCTGCGGCGCAATTTCCAGGGCTACACCGACGATCCGGCCGAGGTGCTGATCGGCATCGGCGCCTCGGCCATCTCGCGCTTTCCGCAAGGCTATGCGCAGAATGCGCCGGGCACCTCGGACTATATCCGCGCCATCCGCGAGGGCCGGTTCGCCACCGCCCGCGGCCATGCCTTTGACGGCGAGGACCTGCTGCGGGCGCGGCTGATCGAAGCGCTGATGTGCGATTTCCGGATCAGCCGGGAGGAGATCCTGTCCCGCTTTGCGGTCCAGGCGGCGGCGCTTGACCGGATGTTCGCCCAGGCAGACGCGGCCTTTCCCGGCGTGCTGTCGATCACTGATGACGGCCTTGCCATTCGGGAAGCCGCCCGCCCCCTGACCCGGATGATTGCCCGCAGCTTTGACGCCTATGATCTGAGCAAGGCCGGCCACAGCACCGCGATCTGAGCCGGCACGCATAACGGCAGACCCTCCCGCCCGTCGCAGCAGCGCCCTGGGGCGCAGCGCTCCCGTTGGGCCAGGCTCGGCGCCGGGGCGCCGAGCCTGGCCCAAGGCCGCCAAGGACTCTCCGGCCCCCGGCCGGGGAGGCCTGCGGGCGCGGGAGCGCCTGCCTGCCTGCCGCCGGCGCTGCCAAATAGGTCAGCAGCTCTGCCGCAATGTTTCGCGCGCGAAACATTTGGTCAAACGCACTGCCGCAACTTATGGGCGTTGCGCCGCCTGCGCGCGCATAGATGCGGCAAAGCCTGCCGCCGGGTTAACCCGCCGCCGCCAGCAGCTTGCGGGTGTACTCCGCCTGCGGGTTTTCAAACAATGCTTCCGCCGCCCCGGTCTCCACCACATCGCCCTGGTTCATCACCACCACCTTGTGCGACATTGCCCGCACCACCTTGAGGTCGTGGCTGATGAACAGGTAAGCCAGCCCGTAACGCTGCTGCAGATCGCGCAGCAGCTCGACGATCTGCACCTGCACCGTCATGTCCAGCGCCGAGGTCGGCTCGTCCAGCACCACCAGCTTCGGCCGCAGCACCATGGCGCGGGCGATGGCGATGCGCTGCCGCTGGCCGCCGGAGAATTCATGCGGGTAGCGGTCCATCGCCGCCGGATCCAGCCCCACTTCGCGCATCACCTCCGCCACCAGCTCGCGCGGCTTGCGGTGCTGGTCCACCTTGTGGATCGCCAGCCCCTCGGCGATGATCTGGGCACAGGTCATCCGCGGGCTGAGCGAGCCGAACGGGTCCTGGAACACGATCTGCATGTCCTTGCGCAGGCGGCGCAGCTCGCGGGTGGACCATCTGCGCAGATCCTGGCCCTGAAAGGCGACCTGGCCCTCGGACCCGATCAGCCGCATGACCGCCAGCGCCAGCGTCGTCTTGCCCGAGCCGCTCTCGCCGACGATGCCCAGCGTCTCCCCTGCCCGTACCGAGAGCGACATCGGGTTCACCGCCTTCACATGGCCCACCGTGCGCTTCAGCAGCCCGCGCTGGATCGGGAACCAGACCTTGAGGTCCCGCGCGGAGACCAGCTCTTCGGCATCCTCCGCCACCGGGCGGGGTTTGCCGGATGGCTCTGCCGCCAGAAGTTTCCGCGTATAGGGATGCTGCGGGCTGGCAAAGATCTCTGCCGCCGGGCCTTCCTCGACGATTTCGCCGTCCTTCATCACGCAGACCCGGTCGGCGATGCGGCGCACGATGCCAAGGTCATGGGTGATGAACAGGAGCCCCATGCCCTCGCTTTCCTTCAGCCCGGCCAGCAGATCCAGGATCTGCGCCTGGATGGTCACGTCCAGCGCCGTGGTCGGCTCGTCGGCGATCAGGATGTCGGGCTTGTTGGCCAGCGCCATGGCGATCATCACCCGCTGCCGCTGGCCGCCCGACAGCTGGTGCGGATAGGCGCCCAGCCGGCTTTCGGCGTCGCGGATGCCGACCTTCTCCATCAGTTCCAGAATGCGTGCCCGCGCCGCAGCACCCGCCAGCCCCTGGTGCAGCGCCAGCGACTCCTCCAGCTGGCGTTCGATGGTGTGCAGCGGGTTGAGCGAGGTCATCGGCTCCTGGAAGATGAAGCTGATGTCATTGCCGCGCACCTGCATCAGGTGCTTTTCGCTGGCGCCGACCATTTCGGTGCCGTCATAGGTGACCGAGCCCGCGACGATGGCGCTGTCGCCCAGCAGCGACACGGTGGAGAGCGCCGAGACCGATTTGCCGGAGCCGGACTCGCCCACCAGCGCCACGGTTTCGCCGCGGCCGACCGAGAAAGAGACACCGCGCACGGCTTCGGTGATCCTGCCGTCCTGGCGGAAGGAGACGCGGAGGTCTTTGACGTTCAGAAGGGGAGAGGAGTTCGTGGTCATGAGAATGCCCAAAAATATGCAGTCGGTTCGAGGAAAGTTCTCCGGGGTGCGCAGCAGCCCGGATCGCCCCCGGCCCGCGCCCACTCAAACCGAAGGTTTGCTTCCAGCAAAACGCGGGGGCGGTTTGCCCCCACCCTCGGGCCGTGGGCGATCCTGGTGGAACGCATCCTCATGAAAACGTCTTCCGCGGATCAAAGGCATCCCGCACGCCTTCAAAGATGAAGACCAAGAGCGACAGCATGATGGCAAAGGTGAAGAAGGCGGTGAAGGCGAGCCAGGGCGCCTCCAGGTTCTGCTTGGCCTGCAAGGTCAGCTCGCCCAGGCTGGGGGCCGAGGACGGCAGGCCGAAGCCGAGGAAATCCAGCGACGCCAGCGCCCCGATGGTCGAGGTGATCACGAAGGGCAGCATGGTCAGGGTCGCGACCATCGCATTGGGCAGCATGTGGCGGAACATGATGGTCAGGTTGCCCACCCCCAGCGCCTTGGCGGCACGGACATATTCCAGGTTGCGGGCGCGCAGGAACTCTGCCCTGACAACGGCCACCAGCGACACCCAGCCGAAGGCAATCATCAGGAAGACCAGGAGCCAGAAGCCGCGCCCCAGGATCGCAAACATGATGATGATCACATAGAGCGAATTGATGGAGCTCCACACCTCGATCACACGCTGGAACACCAGGTCCACCCAGCCGCCGAAATAGCCCTGCACCGCACCTGCGGCAATGCCGATCAGGGAGGCGGCGCCGGTCACCATCAGGGTGAACAGCACCGACAGGCGGAAACCGTGGATCACCCGGGCCAGCACGTCGCGCTTGGTGTCGTCGGTGCCGAGCCAATTGTGCGCGTTGGGCGGCAAAGGCGCCGCACCAGGGCGGTCGACAGAGGTGTTGTAGGAATAGCGGATGAGCGGCCAGAGCGTCCAGCCGCGATGGAACCCGTCGGCCTGGTAGCTGCCGGCGGCAATCTGTTCCAGGATGCCTTCGGGATCATCGAAGCAGTCCTCGATCCCGCCCGAGCGGATCAGGCATTCGACCTCCGGATCCTTGTAGGGGGCCTCGGTCTGGAAATCGCCGCCAAAGGCCGTCTCCGGGTAGAACTTGAAGATGGGGACATGCAGTTCGCCGTGGTAGCTGACCAGGACCGGCTTGTCATTGGCGAGGAACTCAGCAAACAGCGAACAGGTGAACAGCACCGAAAAGATGATCAGAGACCAGAAGGCGCGCCGGTTCTTGCGGAAATTGTTCCAGCGCCGCTGGTTGAGCGGGGAAAGCGCCATATCTCAGCCCTCCCGCTTCTCAAAATCGATGCGCGGATCGACCAGCACATACATCAGGTCGGACACGATGCCGACCACCAGGAACATCAGGCCGAAGATATACATGGTGCCGAACATCACCGGGTAATCGCGCGCCACCGCGGCCTCGAACCCCAGCCGCCCCAGCCCGTCGAGCGAGAAGATGGTTTCGATGATCAGCGAGCCGGAGAAGAAGATGCCGATGAACACCGACGGAAAGCCCGCAATCACGATCAGCATCGCGTTGCGGAACACATGGCCGTAGAGCACCCGGTTCTCGCTGAGGCCCTTGGCGCGGGCCGTCATCACATACTGCTTCTTGATCTCATCCAGGAAGGAGTTCTTGGTCAGCAGCGTCAGGGTCGCAAAAGAGGCGATGGTGGAGGCCGCAACCGGCAGTGCGATGTGCCACAAATAATCGCCGATCCTGCCCAGCAGGCTGAGGTCCTCCCAGTTGTCGGAGGTCAGTCCGCGCAGCGGGAAGACCTGCCAGTAGGAGCCGCCGGCAAACAGCACCAGCAGCAGGATGGCAAACAGGAAGCCGGGAATGGAATAGGCGGCGATGATCGCGCCGCTGGTCCAGGTGTCAAAGCGCGAGCCGTCCCGGACCGCCTTGCGGATGCCCAGCGGGATCGACACGAAATAGGCCAGCAGCGTCGACCACAGGCCCAACGAGATGGACACAGGCATTTTTTCCAGCACCAGGCCGGTCACATCGATCTTGCGGAAATAGCTCTCGCCGAAATCGAACTGCAGGTAATTGCCGACCATGATCGCGAAGCGCTCCAGCGGCGGCTTGTCGAGGCCGAACTGCTGCTCCAGTTCCTTGATCAGCTCCGGCGGCAGGCCCTGGCGGCCGGCGTAGTTCTCATTGGCGCTGATCGCCTCGGTGCCGGTATCGCCGCCGCCGCCGGCAAAGCCCTCGAACACGTCGCCGCCGCCTTCCAGCTGGGCGATGATCTGCTCGACCGGGCCGCCGGGCACAAACTGCACCAGCACGAAATTCACCAGCAGGATGCCGAACAGCGTCGGAATCACCAGAAGCAGGCGTCGGAGGATATAGGCTGCCATGTCCGTGTCTTACCGCAGCGCGCCGGCGGCTTTCAGTGCCGCCGCGCGCTCAGCATCGGCCCACCAAAGGTCCAGGAAGCCGGAATTGTAGGGCGGCAGGTTTTCCGGCCGGCCGTACATGTCCCAATAGGCAATCCAGTTCACATCCAGATACCAGGTCGGCACCACGAACCGCTTGGCCCGCAGCACCCGGTCCAGGGCGCGGGCATTGGCGCGCAGCTCCTCCTGGGTCTTGGCGTTGACGATATTGCCGATCAGCGTGTCGACTGCGGGGTCGGCCAGCCCGGCCGGGTTGAACACCGAATACTCGTGCGCCTCGGAGCCGAAATACTGGTACAGGCCGGTCGAAGGCTCCAGCGACATCGGATAGGCGTGGGAGATCATGTCGAACTCCTTCTCGCGGCGGCGGCTGGTGTACTGCGCGTAATCCACCCGATTCAGCACCGCATCCACCCCCATGCTGCGCAGGTTGGTGATATAGGGCTGCACGATGCGGCCGATGATCGGGCTGTCGACCAGGAACTCCAGCTTCAGCACCTCGCCCTTAGCATTCCGGCGCAGCCCGTCCCCGCCGACCATCCAGCCCGCCTCATCCAGCAGCTTCATCGACCGGCGCAGGTTCTTGCGGTCGCCGGGGCGGTCCGCCTTGGAGCTGTGCGCCATCACCGGTTCCGACGTCAGCAGCGACGGATCGATCTGATCGCCCAGCGCCGCGAGCACTTCCTTTTCGCGGCCCTCCGGCAGGCCCTGGGCCGCCAGCGGCGAGTCCTGCCAGAACGATGACCGGTGCCGGAACAGCCCGTATTGCAGGCTTTCGTTGGTCCACTCGAAATTGAACCCCAGCTGCAGCGCCTCGCGGACGCGGATGTCCTGGAAGGCGGGTTTCAGCAGGTTCATCACAAAGCCGCTGGCGGCCGGCACGTTGCCGTCGGGGATTTCCGCTTTGATCACCTGGCCGTTGTCCACCGCGGCAAAATCATAGGCGGTTGCCCAGCTCTTTGAGTTGTTCTCTGCCCGCAGGGTGTAGACCCCCGCCTTGAACCCCTCCATCGCGGCAATGGCATCGCCGAAATACTCCACCCGGATGCGGTCATAATTGTGGCGCCCCACGTTCACGTTCAGCTCCGCCCCCCAATAGTCCGGATTGCGGCGGTAGGCGATGCGCTGGTTCACATCGACGCTTTCCAGCACGTAAGGCCCGGAGCCGATGCCCGGACCCAGCCGCGGCTCATCCAGGCGGCGGTTGTCCGGATCCGCCTCGAACCAGGCTTTGGAGAACACCGGCGTGCCGCCGACCTGGGTGATCATCGACCGGCGCGGGAAATCCGGGCTGAAATGGAACTTCACCCGGTGCGGACCCAGCGCCTCGGCCTTGGGGATCCGTTTGCGCACCGCCTCGGCATAGGATTTCAGCCCCTGGTCCAGCAGGATGTTGTGGGAAAACACCACGTCATCGGCGGTAACCGGGGTGCCATCGGAAAACCGCGCCTCGGGGCGCAGGTTGAACACCACCCAGTCCTGGCTTTCGGGGTATTCCAGGCTTTCGGCGATCAGGCCGTAGTAGGCGCCAGGCTCGTCATAGGACTCGACCAGCAGGCTTTCGAACTGGTCCGAGGACAGCGCCCCGGCCCGGCCCTTGCGGGTAAAGGGATTCATGCTGTCAAAGGTGCCCACAGCCGAGATTGCCAGCTCGCCGCCCTTGGGGGCGTCCGGGTTCACATAGTCGAAACGGGCGAAGCCCTGCGGGTATTTCAGCGTGCCGAACTCGGCAAAGCCATGCGCCTTGACGATGGTCTCTTGCGCCCGTGCCAGCGTGGCCGCCGCCAGTGCCAGGATCAGCGCCAGGGCCAATGCGGCCGCGGCCTGCAGCGGGTTCACTCTGTCCTTTGCGCGCACGCGCGCTGCAGCTCGGGCGGTGTTCATCTGCCATGACCTCCTTTGTCCGGAACTTGGGCCCGGATTTCTGCCCACAAGCTAATGGCCGCGGGCGGTAACATTCAAGTTGAGATTAAGTGATATCCCCCGCTCTCTTGGCACAAAGCAGCCGAAAGCGGCGCCTGCGCGAGGCTCTGCTTGCGCGAAATAAAATTGCCTGCCAGCCTCGGATCACTATTGCGTCAAGAAATCAGGGAGTTTGCCGATGCCGAAGACAGTGAAACTAGCCGCCCTCGCCCTTGCGGGCGCCGCCGCCCTCAGCGCCTGCGCCCAGCAGGAAGAGGAAGTGGTCTACACCAGCCCGGAAGAGGCCTATTGCGTGCAGACCGGCGGCAGCTACGTGCTGCGCAGCGGCAAGGCCGGGACCATCGGCGTCTGCATCCTGCCCGACGGCCAGGAGCGCGATGCGCTGGCCTACTACCGGGAAAACAACCCGGCCTGAGCCCGGCCGGGCCGCAGCCACATCAAAAAAGCCGCTGCGGTCTGCAGCGGCTTTTTCAATCGGATAGCTGGGACAGCGGCCAGGATCAGCCGTCGAGGCTGTCCAGATAGGCAATGAGGTTCACCCGGTCCGCCTGCTTTTTCAGGCCGGAGAACGACATGGTGGTGCCCGACGCATAGGCCGACGGCTTGGCCAGGAACGCGTCCAGCGCTTCCGGGGTCCAGTCGCCGTCCAGGCCGGTCAGAGCGCCGGAATAGCCGAACCCGGGTGCCGCTGCGATGTCGCGGCCGACAACGCCGTACAGATACGGGCCGGTGGCATTGGCGCCATCTTCCAGCTTGTGGCAGGCGGAGCATTTCTTGAAAACCTTGGCGCCCTTGGCGGCATCGGCGGAGGCCATCAGCTCTTCGAAGCTGACTTCCGGCTCGTCGCTGCCGGCGTCCTCGGCGGCGGCAACTTCGATCACATAGGACGCCTCACCGTGGCTGTCCATGTGATACAGTGCTTCTGCGCCCCATTTGCCCAGAAGGAGAACCAGGAACGCGCCGCAGACGCCTGCGGTCGCTTTGGTGAGGGTCATCGTGTCAAACATGATCGCGAGTCCATTTAGCTGTCTGACGGGGTGTCTAAGGCTTCCCCTTCAAAGTGGCAAGGTATAGACAACGCGACGAAACGCCCATTTGTTGAAGTTTTGCACCGGAAACACACCCATGACCCGCAAGATCGCCATTCAGGGGGAGCTGGGCTCCTACAGCCACGAGGCCTGCCGCATCGCGCGTCCCGGCATGGAGGTGCTGCCCTGCCGCACCTTCGAGGACATTCTGGAAGCCGTGCGCTCGGGCGGGGCAGAGCAGGCAATGCTGCCGGTCGAAAATTCCACCTATGGCAGGGTGGCAGACAGCCACCGCCTGCTGCCCCACAGCGGGCTGCACATCATCGACGAAGCCTTTGTGCGGGTGCACATCAATGTGCTGGGGGTGCCGGGGGCCAAACTGGAAGACATCCGCGAGGCGCATTCGCATCTGGTGCTGCTGCCGCAATGCGCTACCTTCCTGCGCGAGCACGGCATTCGCGGCCGCGTCAGCCCCGACAATGCCCGCGCCGCCCGCGATGTGGCAGAGGCCGGCGACAAACACTCCGCGGCGCTGGCGAGCGAGCTGGCGGCGGAGATCTACGGGCTCGAAGTGCTGGCCCGGCATATCGAGGACAATGGCGACAACACCACCCGCTTCCTGATCATGGCGCAGGAACCGGACTTTACCCGCCGCGGCGCCCATAACATGATCACCAGCTTTGTGTTCCAGGTGCGCAACATCCCGGCGGCGCTCTACAAGGCCATGGGCGGCTTTGCCACCAATGGCATCAACATGACCAAGCTGGAAAGCTACATGGTCGACGGCTCCTTCACCGCCACCCAGTTCTATGCCGATATCGAAGGCCACCCGGAGGACGCCAACGTGCAGCTGGCGATGGATGAGCTGAACTACTTCACCACCAATGTGGAAATCCTCGGCGTCTACCCGGCAGACAACGGCCGGTTCTGAGCGCGCCGGAATTCGGCACGAATTCCGGCCAGGAAAAATCGATTTTTCCTGGCCGTTTTCATCGAATGAAAACGGCGGCCCGCATCAGCATTTAGGGGAAATTAAGTGAGAGGCTGGACATCGACCCAAGCGGGGCTCGTTGTGGCTGCTTCCTTCCGGACCTGACCAGGTTGGCGAGGCGCCTGCCCGCGCCAACCTCTCGAATCCCGATATAAGGGCGGGCGGGCGGATTGGCAAGAGCACCGCGCCGCTTGCCCCCGGGTGCAGGCTAAAGCTGCAGGTCCAGTTCCAGAAACCCGCTGCCGTTCAACCCGCGCACTGCCGCCTGCCCGGCCGGCAGCTCCTCCAGATAGGCTTCCGCCCCAGGCCCCGTGACCGCAACCGCGGTGGCGGCCGGCACCGGCGCCAGCTGCCAGGGATAGGGGAGCTGTGCCAGCGGATCGGCAGGCAGGCGCCCGGAAATGTAATCGCGCACCGCTCCGCGGATCCGCATCGGCGGCCGCGGCAGCGGCAGCTCTTCGGCATCCCGCAGCATCCGGAAGCTGCCGCCGCCGCTGACCCGGTAGCTGTTTGCGGCCACCGCGAATCTCTGGTCCGGCGCCACCGGCCGGCCGTTCCAGCACAATGCCGAAATCCGCCGGGCATCAGGGTTGATCCGCTCCCCCGCTGCTGAAAACCGCGGCGGCTGGGTCACGTCGATCTGGTAGCTCACTCCGAAGATCACATCGAAATTATGTCCCGCCCGCTGCGGATCGACCAGCAGCTGCCCGCAGCTGCCCGGCGGGATCCGGTTGAACAGGCCTGCCGACATTTCCAGCCAGTCCCGCAGCTGGCCGCCGGTGACAATGATCACCCGCAGCTCATTCGGAAAGACCTGCAGATCGGCGATATTGCGGGCGCAAAGATCCCCGGCGGCAATATCGGTGTAGGACTTCGGGCCCGACCGGCCGCCGAATTTGCAAGGCGCCGCGGCGGCAAGCAGCGGCAGGCTTTCCGCCCCGCAGTCCCGCAGCAGCGGCCGCACCGCCGCGGCCTGGGCGCTGCCGACCAGTGCCAGGCTGCGGTCCGGGGCAAAGAAGGTGAAATAGGAATGCATCGCCACCGGGCTGCGGCCGGCGGGCTGGCGCATCCGCTCCAGGGTGCGGGCATGGTCCGCCGCCAGCGCGCGCAGGAAGCCGGGCTCTTCTTCCGCCAGCGGCACGGCCCCGGCGGGCCTTTTCTGCGCCACCGGCCGCAGGCCGGCGCCGCCGCCCGCGGGCCGCCAGCCTGCCTCGCGATACTCCAGCTCCAGGCTGATCACCCCGAGATGCGAGCCATGCGCGCCCGGCATCACCACCGGCTTGGCAAAGTCCAGCGCCGGGTCCGGCAGCGTCAGATGGGTATGGCCGCCCACCACGGCGTCGATTTCCGCGAGAGCCGCCAGCGGCACCAGAGCGTTTTCGCTGCAGTCTGCGCCAGGCGTGCTGCCCGCACCGGTATGGGCCAGCGCCAGCACCAGATCGCAGCCCTCCGCCCGCAGCCGGCGCGCCTGGGCGGCTGCGGTGCCGACGATGCCGCCGGCCGCCAGCTGCGCCTGCAGCTGCTGGCCGCACCAGACCAGCGTCTGCGGCGGCAGCACCGACAGCACCCCGATCCGCACCGGCGGCAAATCCGGCCGGCCCGGGATCTGCCGCTCCAGCACTGCCGACGGCAGGAACGGCAGCTCAAGCCCCGGATGCACCGCTGTCAGGTTGGAGCACAGCACCGGACAAGGCATGTCCCTGACGACCCCCGCCAGCGCTGCAAGCCCGAAATCGAAGTCGTGGTTGCCAAGGCCGGCGGCATCATATTCCAGAACCTGAAAAGCGCGCGCCAGCGGATGCGGCCCCGCGGCCCCGGGAATGATGTCCCCCAGCGGCGAGCCCTGAAAGCTGTCGCCATTGTCCACCAGGATACTGGCCGCGCCCTGCCGGGCCGCTTCCGCCCGTGCGCTGGCGATCAGGCTGGCCACACGCGACAGGCCGATGGCCGGATCCGGCTGGTCGGCATAGTAATCATGGCTCAGCAGATTGCAGTGCAGGTCGGTGGTCGCCAGAATCTGCAGCAGCCCGGTGGCCGGGGCATCAGGGGCTCCCGCCCCGGTCACCATGTTCCAGTTCCTGCTGACACTGCCTGCGTGCTCCCTGCAGCGCCTTCCAGCGCCATTTCTGTCCCGGAGTCATTTGAATCAGCGTTTTAACGATTTGCAAAGAAACCTTTTTGCAGCTTGCTCATTTTTCCCGGTCCCGCCGCCGCAGAGGCCTGGCCCGCCGTATTCTGCAGCACTGGCCGCGCTGCGGGTGTGGCGGCGCAGTGACAGGCAAGAACGGATCACCGGCGATTGCTGGAAACCCCTGCGGCACACTGTCAAGGATGCCCCAGTTCCACCCGTTGCGTGCGGCCGCCGCGCCGCCAGTCAGAGGAGAGCCGCGATGAAACGCGCAGAACAGGTGACTTTCGGCGGCGGCGGACTGGAGCGCGCCGCGCATCTGCGCAATGATGCGGCGGCCCTGGACGCGGCCTGGAACAGCCCGCAGGCCCAAGTGCTGCTTGTCTGGCGCGGCAAGCCGCTGACCAGACGCGGGGCGGAGACGGATCCCCCCTGCGGCCTGGCATGGACGGACCCGGTGCATCCGCTGGCCGCGGGCCGCAGGGACGCCGCGCTGTTCCTCGGGCTGGACCCGGACGGCGCCCCCTGCTTTGCCTGCGACCTCAGTGACTGGCAGCCGGAAGACCTGGACCGGGATGCTCTCAACAGCTTTGCCGATGCCAGCGAACAGCGGCACCCCGGCCTGCCGGAAGCCCATGTCTTTGCCGAGCTGCGCCGGGTGATGGCCCGCCTCACTCCGCTGGAAGCGGAACTGGCGGCCACCGCCAAGGCGCTGCTGTCCTGGCACCGCAGCCACCGGTTCTGCGCCTGCTGCGGCGCGCCCAGCGACATGGCCCAGGCGGGCTGGCAGCGGCTGTGCCCGTCCTGCAAGGCGCCGCATTTCCCGCGCACCGACCCGGTTGTCATCATGCTGATTACGCACGGCGATTCGGTGCTGATGGGCCGCTCTCCCGGCTGGCCCGAGGGCATGTACTCGCTGCTGGCGGGCTTCGTCGAGCCGGGCGAGACGCTGGAGGCCGCCGTGCGCCGCGAGACCTTTGAGGAAACCGGCGTCCGGGTCGGCGCCGTCAGCTACCTGTCGAGCCAGCCCTGGGCCTTTCCGATGTCGCTGATGTTCGGCTGCGCAGGCATTGCTCTCAGCCGGGAAATCAGCATCGATCCGAATGAAATCGAAGACGCGCTGTGGGTCAGCCGGGAGGAGATGATGACCGTCTTCGGAGGCGGCCACCCGGTGATGAAACCCTCGCGCGAGGGGGCAATTGCCCATTTTCTGCTCAAGAACTGGCTTGCGGACACGCTGGACTAGAGCGCATATTGCCGCAAAAGGCGTGGCAGCCAGGCGGCGCAACTGAGGCAGGCGAGCATGGAATTTCTAAGCAAAGAAGATATCGAAGCCCCGATTGCCGGTGTGTTCGGCGCGATCAGCGATTTCGAGCTGCTGGAGCGCTCCGCCTTGCGGCGCGGCATCGAGCTGCAGCGCATCGGCGATCCTGCCAGTCCGGAAAAAGGCCTGGCGTGGGACCTGGCCTTCAGCTTCCGCGGCAAGCAGCGCGACATCCGGCTGGCGCTGGCATCTTACACGCCGGTCACCGGAATGATCCTGACCGGCGGCGGCAGCGGCATCGACGGCCGGATGGAGGTTGAATTGCTGGCGCTGTCGCCGCAACGGACCCGCATGTCGGTGCAGCTGACACTGTCGCCCACGACCCTGACCGGCCGCCTGCTGGTGCAATCGCTGAAACTGGCGCGCAGCAACCTTACCCGCCGGTTCAAGCTGCGGCTGGCGGAATATGCCAAGATCACCGAGGAACGGCTGAACCGCACCGCCTGACCGGCTGCGCATCAGATCTGCGGAATCAGACCGGGCCACAGGCTGGCATTGGCCGGGGCAAAGGCGCCGAGATGGCCAATCGCCTGCAGGCCCGACCGGTTCGGCACCAGCACCGTACGCCGCTGCGGCACCCCGCCGAAAACCTCGCCCAGGCGCCACACGGCAGGTGGCGGCACAACGTCATCATCCGCGATCGCAAACAGATCCACCGGAATGCCGCTTTCGGCCCAGCGGGGGCGCGGCAGGCTGCGGCCGGTGTCCGGCAGGTAGCTGCCCCGGGTGGTGCACCAGCGCCGCCATTGCCAGTAGACCCCGGCGGGCAAATCGGCCCCGAACCCCACCGCGCGCCCGGGCAGATAGCCCAGGGCACCGGCCGCCAGCGGCACATGGCCGAACCAGAAAGCCAGCGCCAGCGCTCGGTAGGGCCAGGGATGATCGTGGTGATGCACCAAGCCGCCCGCAACCACGATCATGCGGGCGACGTCCTCAAGACCATCCTGCAGGGGCATCAGCATCGCCCCCAGCGAATGGCCGATCACCCACAACGGCACGCCCGCGCAGTGCCGCCGCATCTCGGCCCGGGCGGCCGGCTGATCCACCAGCGCCCACTCGGCCATTGTAACCTTGGAGCGGCGCGGATGGCCCTGCGCCGAGTCTCCGAAATCCCGGTAGTCATAGGTCAGGCAGGCGATCTGCCGCTCTGCCGCCAGCCAGCGCGCGAAATGCCGGTAAAAGCGCTGCGGCACCCCGGTTGCGCCGTTCAGCACCACCGCCGCCTTTGCCGTCCCGGCCGGCTGGTACAGCCGCCCGGCCAGCTCCCCGTCCCCGGAGGCAAAGCGCAGCTCCTGCTCCCGGATACCGGCGGTATGTTCTGCGTGTCTGTCCAGCATGGCGGCCTCCTAGACCAATCGGTCTAATCCCTGACTGGACCATTTGGTCCAATGCTGTCAAGCTGCCGCCATGACTGACGTGACGACAGCCAGCCCGCATCAGGACAGCCTGCCTCCGACCCGGGACCGGCTGATCCGCGCCGCGGCCCGCCTGTTCCGCGACAAGGGCTATACCGGCACCGGCCTGGCAGAGCTGCTGGCCGCTGCCGCGGCGCCGAAGGGCTCGCTTTACCACCATTTCCCGAATGGCAAATCCGACCTCGCGCTGGCCGCGGCGGCTTGGGCCTCGGATCAGATGCTGGAGCTGATCGACGCCGCCTTCAACCCGGCCCCTAGCTTTCCCGAAGGCGCCAAGACGGTCTGCTACAAACTGGCCAAGCTGTTCGACAAGCAAGGCAGATGGAGCGGCTGCCCGGTCTCTGCCACCCTGTTCGCAGGACCCGAAAACGAGGCCTTTCACCGGCACGCCGCGGAGCTGTTCGAGGGCTGGATCGCGGCCACTGCCCGCCATGCCGAGCGCCTGGGCCTGCCGCAGGACGCGGCCCGCGCCGCCGCCGAAAACTTCTATGTCCTGCTGCAGGGCGGCTGGCAGCTGGCGCGGGTGCGGCGCGACTCGGATGTGATCCGGGGGCTGCACCGGCAGATGCACGCACCAATGCAGTTGCAGAAAAACGATTGACGACTCGGGGCGCCAGCCGCTACCGCTGGTGGCGATGGTTCCCGCGCCACAGAATCTTGTGTCCGGGATGAAAAGGGAACACGGTGCGGCCTGCACGCAAGCAGGCCAATTCCGCGGCTGCCCCCGCAACTGTAAGCGGCGAGCGACCCCGATAGAGCCACTGGCCCGCAAAAAGGCCGGGAAGGATCGGGAAAGCGACGACCCGCAAGTCAGGAGACCTGCCATCGGAAGTGAAACTCGAAACCGGGCGGGGTGTCCGGACAGGGTCTGATGGCTGCGGCGGAGGCTTTCCGTCATTCATCCGGTCTCTTGTCCGCCAGACCCCCGCGCCACGCGCGGAGGGCGCAGATATGATTTGGACGGACCAGACGCATTTCTATGCGGCAACGGATTGCAAGTATTTGGGGCGCCCCTGCCCTGCGGCGGAACGGATGATCGCCAAGCTGGCCGAGGCGATGACCAGGGCCAAACCGCTGACCCAGGAGGATTTCGAGATCACCGGCACCACCGCGCTGGACGGCTGCCCGCGCACCTGCCCGGCGCAGTTTGCCGCCAGCCATGACCGGATCCGGCTGTATTGCGGCGTGGGTGGAGAGGCCCCGCGCGAAGGGCTGGACCGCTTTGCCGATGCCATCCTCAGCCGCGGCGGCACCGGCTTTGCGGCCTCGAAACTGGACGCCCGCCCCTGCGCGCTGATGGAGGCGCTGCCGAAAACCGCCGAAGCGCGGCAGGCGGAACAGATGATGGCGCTGTGAAACCGAAATCACGCAAGCTCTGAGAGCCGGGCGATTGCGTTCCTGGCTTGCGTGGCGGCCCGGCCTGCCTACTGCGCCGCACAGGCCCACTGCAATTGCCCGTCAGTCTCCACTGCGCAGGGCCGCACCGTCCGCAGCCGCGCCAGCGCTTGCGCCGGATCCTCGCCGCATTCGATCATCAGCCGCAGCACCGCCATGCCCGACCGCCCGCAGCCGCCACGGCAATGCACCAGCACCCGGCCGCCGCCGCCCAGCGCCTGCCGTGCCGACTGGCTGGCGGCGGGCCATTTCGCCGCCACCGCGGGCGGCGGCACCTGGAAATCCGGCACCGGCAGATGCAGCCAGCGGCAGGCCATGCTTTGAATATCGATCCCCAGCCGCGGCACCCCCGCGGCGTCATGCTCCTCGGCCGTGGTCATCGAGAGCACCAGCCCCGGTTTCCACTGATAGATCTGGATCAGGTCGCCCCGGTAATCGCCCGCCCCGCCGGGCAGCCGGCACAGCGCCAGAATGCCGCCGCCGGCCGACAGCGCATGGATGATCAGGCCAGCCTGCGCCGCGCCGTCCTGCGCGGCAGGCTTCGAGGTTTCGTCAGTTCGCATACCGCCTCCTCAGCCGCTGCGTTCCTGCATGCCCCCGCATCTCCCCGTCTGCGCAGACTAGCTTCTAACCGCGCAATCCCAAAGCCCTTTTGCGGCCTCAGGATTGCCGCCTTCTGCGGTGGACGAATGCGGCGCGCTTCAATACCCTGCGCGGAACGCGGGCGCTCCGCATCCCGAATCCGGCACGAGACATCATGAACGACATCCCCAGCGGCACACCCGGCGGCACCGGCCCCTCCAAATACCAGGTTCTGGCCCGCAAGTACCGGCCCGAGACCTTTGCCGATCTGGTCGGCCAGGACGCCATGGTGCGGACGCTGAAAAATGCCTTTGCCGCCGACCGCATCGCGCAGGCCTTCATCATGACCGGCATCCGCGGCACCGGCAAGACCACCACCGCGCGGATTATTGCCAAGGGCATGAACTGCGTCGGCGCCGATGGCCAGGGCGGCCCGACCACCGATCCTTGCGGCCAGTGCGAGCATTGCGTGGCGATCATGGAGGGCCGCCATGTCGACGTGATGGAAATGGACGCAGCCTCGCGCACCGGCGTGAACGACATCCGCGAGATCATCGACAGCGTGCAGTACCGCGCCGCCTCGGCCCGCTACAAGATCTACATCATCGACGAAGTCCACATGCTGTCGACCAGCGCCTTCAACGCGCTCTTGAAGACGCTGGAGGAGCCGCCCGCGCATGTGAAGTTCATCTTTGCCACCACCGAGATCCGCAAGGTGCCGGTGACGGTGCTGTCGCGCTGCCAGCGCTTCGATCTGCGCCGGATCGAGCCGGAGGTGATGATTGCCCTGCTGCGCAGGATCGCCACGGCGGAAGGCGCAGAGATTGCCGAAGACGCGCTGGCGCTGATCACCCGCGCTGCCGAAGGCTCCGCCCGCGATGCCACCTCGCTGCTGGATCAGGCGATTTCCCACGGTGCGGGCGAGACGACGGCGGATCAGGTCCGCGCCATGCTGGGCCTCGCGGACCGCGGCCGGGTACTGGACCTGATGGACATGATCCTGCGCGGCGATGCGGCGGCGGCGCTGACCGAACTATCCGGCCAGTATGCCGAGGGCGCCGACCCGCTGGCGGTGCTGCGCGATCTGGCTGAAATCACCCATTGGGTCTCGGTGGTGAAGATCACCCCCGATGCCGCCGAGGACCCCACCGTCAGCCCCGACGAGCGCGCCCGCGGCCAGGCGATGGCCGAGCGGCTGGCGATGCGCGTCCTCACCCGGATGTGGCAGATGCTGCTGAAGGCGCTGGAGGAAGTGGCTGCCGCGCCGAACGCGATGATGGCGGCTGAGATGGCGGTGATCCGCCTCACCCATGTGGCCGATCTGCCCTCGCCCGAGGAACTGATCCGCAAGCTGCAGGACACCCCGCCGCCGCCCCCGGGCCAGGGCCCGGGCGGCGGCGTGCCGATGCAGGGCATGGGCGCTCCGGCCCTTGGGAGCTCAGGCGGCGGCAATGCCCAAGGCAGCTATGGCGGCCAGGGCGGGCCCGGCGGCGGCGCGCCCGTGGCGCATGGCGGTGGCGGCACCGTGGCGGCTCTGGCGCCGCAAGTCAGCTCCGCGCTGGCCCGCTACCCGAGTTTCGAACATGTGGTCGAGCTGATCCGCACCAACCGCGACGTGAAACTGCTGGTCGAGGTCGAGGGCGGCGTGCGCCTGGTCTCCTACCAGCCCGGGCGGATCGAATTCACCCCCTCCGCCCAGGCTCCCAAGGATCTCGCCGCGCGGCTTGGCACGGCGCTGCAGAACTGGACCAGTGCGCGCTGGGTGGTCTCCATCGCCCCCGACGGCGACGCCCCCACCATTGCCGAGGTCCGCGACGCCGCCGAAAACGCCCTGCGCGAGAAAGCCGCCGCCCATCCGCTGGTGCAGGCGGTGCTGGAGAGCTTTCCCAAGGCGAAGATCACCCGCATCCGCACCGCCGAGGAACTGGCCGCCGAAGTCGCCGCCGAGGCCCTGCCCGAGGTCGAGGATGAATGGGATCCGTTCGAGGACGGCTGAGCAACGCTCCAGGAATTTGCGGGTGCGGCCATCTCCCTGCTGATTGCTCCGGGACCCGGTTCAGCCGGCCGGGACGGGCGGAAGGGTGCCATGCTCCCCTGATCCGGTGAACCTTCCCCCTTGTTTCAGCCCCGCGCGCCCCGTATCTACCCTCCAAACCGGAATCTCAGGAGACTTCAGATGCTCAAAGGCCTCGGCGGTCTTGGCGACATGGCCAAGATGATGAAATCGGCACAGGAACTGCAGGGCAAAATGGCCCAGATGCAGGAAGACCTGCACAACGTGGTGGTCACCGGCGAGGCCGGCGCGGGCCTGGTCAAGGCGACCGCCTCGGCCAAGGGCGACCTCAAAGCGCTGGACATCGATCCGTCGATCTTCAACGGCGACGACAAGGAAGTGGTCGAAGACCTGATCCTGGCCGCGATCAAGGACGCCCAGGCCAAGGCGGCGGAAAAGGCGCAGGAAGAGATGGCCAAGCTGACCGAAAGCATGGGCCTGCCCAAGGACATCAAGCTGCCGTTCTAAGCGGCCGCACGCTTCCATGCTTGAAAGGCGGCCCGTTTGGAGCCGCCTTTTTCTTGCCCGCCTCAGCTCGTCTCCAGCCGGAACTTCAAAAAACGCTGCCCCTCGTAATGCACCTCACCGGCCTGAGCAGCCCCCAGCCGTGCCAGCGGACGCAGATGGCGGCGTGTTGGCGGCAGCAGAAAGGTGACAAAGGGGATGCGCGCATCCCGCCGGGCAAACGCGAGCGCCTTGCGGGCAATGGCCGGCCCCAGGCCAAAGCAGTCCGGCCTCAGCACCAGCCCGAAATCCCATTCGCGTCCCTCTTTCTGGAACCCGCCCCAGCCAAGATAGTCTTGACCGCGCAAGAAAGCCCAATGGCCCAGCCCGTCGCGCTGCCAGCAGGCTTCCTTGGCGGCCGCGAAGTCCCTGGCAGCGGCCTCATCCCAGCTTCCGGTCAGCAACGGCATATGCTCTGCCATCCGTGGATCTGACATGTGGCGGGCAATCTCCTGCGGCGCCACGTCCGTCAGCCGGGCAAAACGCAGCTGCCGCGCCCCGTTTTCCTTTTGCTCTGTGGCACGTCTCATTCCGAACCCTCCGCCGGCCCTGCCAAGGCATACCCCCGGGCAGCAGCAAAACAAACCCCGAACATTTTGCCGCCCTGCCCTTGCGCATCCCCGCTGCAATCAGCCTATATGGCTGGACAGACAAGGGCCCGAGGCATGATCAAGAACTCCACCAGCGACATCGAAGACCTGATTGCCCTGATGGCCAAGCTGCCGGGGCTGGGGCCGCGCTCGGCGCGGCGCGCGGTGCTGCATCTGATCCGCAAACGCGCCCTGTTGCTGACGCCGCTGGCCGACGTGATGAGCGAGGTCGCCGCGACCGCCCGTGAATGCCTCAACTGCGGCAACGTCGGCACCAGCGAGATCTGCCCGATCTGCACCGATGAAGAGCGCGCCAACGGCGAGCTTTGCGTGGTCGAGGATGTGGCCGACCTCTGGGCGATGGAGCGCGCAAGCGTGTTCAAGGGCCGCTACCACGTGCTGGGCGGCACCCTGTCGGCACTGGACGCAGTGGGACCGGAAGATCTGCGCATTCCCCGTTTGGCGGACCGGGTGGCCGCCGAAGGCATCAGCGAGGTCATCCTGGCCCTGAATGCCACCATCGACGGGCAGACCACGGCGCATTACATCGCCGACCTGCTGGAGGGCCGGGTCAGGCTCACCTCGCTGGCGCAAGGCGTGCCGATCGGCGGCGAGCTGGATTATCTGGATGAAGGCACCATCTCCGCGGCGCTGCGGGCGCGGAAGGAAATCTGACGGCGCATCCCGCCGTAAAATTTTTAAGAAAAAATTTTGGCCGGAAAATTTGAATTTTCCGGAGCCGCGCCCGCCTTTGGCGGGCGCGGCCTTCCTCAGCTTGTCAGCCGTAAAAACCCTTGAGCCCCTGAACCGCCCGCGCCAGCGCGCTGTCATCCACGTCCTTGTGCAGCACCATCCGGATCGCGCCGGCGCTGCCGCCGCCGATCACCACCCCCTCCGCCGCCAGATGCGCCCGCAGCGCACCGTTGCGCCCGTCGCCCGGGGTAAAGAACACCATGTTTGTGGCATGGGACACTTCACCGGCACCCAGCCCGCGCAAAACGCTTGCCAGCTCTTCCGCCCGGGCATGGTCCTCCGCCAGCCGGTCCACATTGTGCTCCAGCGCATAAAGCCCGGCCGCCGCCAGTACGCCTGCCTGCCGCATGCCGCCGCCCAGCATCTTGCGCCAGCGCCGCGCCCGCGCGATCAGATCCGCAGGACCGGCCAGAACCGACCCGGCAGGTGCGCCCAGCCCCTTGGACAGGCAGATCGAGACCGTGTCCGCCAGCCCGGCCAGATCCATCTCAGCGCAGCCCAGGGCCGTTGCAGCATTGAAGAACCGCGCGCCGTCCAGATGCACCGCCAGCCCCGCATCGCGCCCGGCCTCAGCCGCCGCCGCCATATCCGCCAAGGGCACCGCCAGCCCGTTGTGGGTGTTCTCCAGCGACAGCAGCCGGCTGACCGCCAAATGGCTGTCATCCTCCTTGACCGCCCCGGCAACCGCCGTTGGATCCAGCGCGCCGTCGCTGCGCACCGGCACCGCACACAGGGCAATGCCGCCCAGCACCGAGGCACCCGCGGCCTCATAGGCATGCACGTGATAATCCGCGCCGGTAATGATTTCCTCGCCGCGCTGGCAATGGGCCAGCAGGCCAACGAGGTTGCTCATGGTGCCGGTCGGCAGGAACAGCGCCGCCGCCTTGCCCAGCCGCTGTGCCAGCGCGGCCTCCAGCCGGTTCACCTGGGGATCCTCGCCATAGACGTCATCGCCCAGCTCTGCCGCCTGTATTGCCCGCATCATGCCCGCATCGGGCCGGGTCACCGTATCGCTGCGCAGATCGCAGAGGGCGTCACCGGCTCCTGCCCCTGCCAGCCCTGCATATTGGCTCATTCCGTCACCTGGTCATAGGCCAGCGCCGCCACGATATGGACACGCCGGGTTTCGCCTCCGTTCAATGCGGTGTGGTAACCGCGGGTGTCAGTGAAATACACCGAGCCGTCCGCTGGCAAGTGGGTGGCGTGATGATTCACGATAAACAGCGACCCCGGATTGGTGAGCACCGGAATATGCAGCCGCGGCTCGGGGTCGCGGTGCCAGGAGTTGCAATTGTACAGCCCCTTGGACAGCACCCGCATGCGTCCGATCGGGAACCGCTTGCCCAGTTCCTGATGCACATGCTCGAAGTAGGTGCCCCTGAACTTGGGATTGAACTCGCTGAAGCCGATCTCCGGCACCAGTTCCTCGCGCGGCTCCTCCACATAACGGCCGTCGGCGCGCAGCCAGTAGCGCCCCGACAGATCATTGGCGGTCCATTCGGTCTGGCCCGGGCGCTGGGTCAGCGGCAGCGCGGCAAAGCCCTGGTCCTGCATGCCGCCCATGAAATCCTCGCGCCTCAGGCAGTCCTCCAACGCCTCCTGCAGCATAGCGATATCGAATCTCAGCTGCAGCCGCCGGATGCCGGGACCGGGTACAAAACCCGCCACCGAGGCGGAGTCGGGCATGCTCTCCATTGCCTGGCTCACGGCCTGCACGTCGGCGTCATTTATCTGCGGCAGAAAGCTCATGTCGCGCGCTCCCTTTTCTCATGCTGTTCGCGTGGGGTGATGCATTCAGCGCCACAATGCCAGGCCGGCACCCGGTGAAAAAGCCGGGTTTCCGCAATCTGTCTTGCAAAAACTGCAACAGGTGGCAGGCTGCCCCTATGCGCCGCAAGATCCCGCCCACCGCTGCCCTCCTGTGTTTCGAAGCCGCCGCCCGGGCCGGCAGCTTTGCTGCAGGCGCGCGTGCGATGAACCTGTCGCAAAGCGCCTTCAGCCGCCAGATCCAGAGCCTGGAGGCGCAGACCGGCCAGACCCTGTTCAAACGCGCCCGCCAGCGGGTGCAGCTGACGGGCGCGGGGCAGATGCTGCTGGAGGAACTCGCCCCGCAGCTGGCGGCGCTGGAGGCCACCTTCTACCGGCTGCGCACCCGCGACAACCCCTATGGCGCGCTCAACATCGGCACGTATCCGACGCTGGGCAGCCGCTGGCTGATGCCGCGCCTGGCGCAGCTCGCCCGGGAACAGCCGCGACTGACCGTCAATACCATCACCTATCTGGACAATACCCAGGTGGACGCCAGCCTTGTTGACCTCGCCATTGTGCAGGGAGATCCGCCTTGGCCGGGTTTCCGGGCGGACCTGCTGATGCCGGAGGCATTGGTTGCGGTTGCCGCCCCCAGCCTGATGGACAGACCCTTGCAATCCGCCGCCCGGCTGCTGGATTTTCCGGCGCTGCAGCACAACACCCGCCCGCTCAGCTGGCAGATCTGGTTCGACGATGCGGGCGAGACGCTGCCCGCCCGCCCCGCCGGCCCGCTGTTCAGCCAGTTCGAAATGCTGATCGACGCGGTGAAATACGGTCACGGCGTGGCCATTCTGCCCGAACTGCTGGTGCGCCGCGAGCTGGCCGAAGGCGCGCTGATCCAGGCCCATGCGCATTGCTGCACCCCTGCCAGCGCCTATTACCTGCTCACCCCGCAAGCCAAGGCCGGCACCAGCCGGATCGAACGGGTCCGCAGCTGGCTGCTGCTGGACTCCGCGGCAAGCCGTGCTCCGCAAACGGTTACTGTCTGAAGCGGCGTCCGGCTCCCCTGCGGGCGGCGATGCGCAGCGGAATCACGGGGTCTGCGCCTGCCGGGCCGGCCTCGGCAGCGATGCCAGGCGCAACCGCGCCGCGGCACATGCGGGCGCGGGAGACCCCGGGTGCCTTCCAAACCTGCCGGCCGCCAGCCGGGGCTAGGTGAACACCGCCTTGTACAGTTTTTCCTTGGTAAAGGGCTTGTCCAGCACCTGGATATCCGCCAGTTCCGGAAACCCTGCCGCTGCCGCGCTGATGGCAAAGCCGCTCATCATCACCGCGTTCAGCCCGGGCTGCAGTGCCAGCAGGCCGGAAAGGGTTTCCCAGCCGCTGCGCCCCGGCATGGTCATGTCGATCACCGCACCGTCAAACGGCCCGTTCGCCTGCAGCTGCGCCAGCGCCGCGTCGTAACCGTCGGCCTGCTGCACCTCGCAGCCGCGCAGCTGCAGCAGCCCGGCCACGGCACGGCGGACCGTATCCTCGTCATCCACCACCAGGATTCGCCGCGCTCCGGCACCGCGCGGCCTTGCGGCAGGCAGCACCGCGCCATCCTGCTGATCCGGCGCGCCGCATGCGGGGAAGTAAAAGCGGAAGGCACTGCCTTCCCCCTTGCGGCTGTCCACCGCCAGACCGCCCTGGTGGCGGCTGATAATTCCCAGCGCCGCGGCCAGGCCAAGACCGCGGCTGCCGGGCTTGGTGGTAAAGAACGGGTCGAAGATCCGGGTGACGGTGTCCTGCCCCATGCCCCCGCCGGTGTCGCGCACCTCGAGCAGCAGGCAGGCACCGGCGGGCATCTTCCGCCCCTTCAGCAGCTTGCGCCGCTCCGCATCGTCCAGACAGGTCCTCCGGGTGGCGATGGTGACAGTACCCGCCCCGGGCCCGATCGCCTCCACTGCATTGAGCACCAGATTCGTCAGCAACTGGCCCACCTGGGCCGGATCCATCCGCGCCGCCAGCTCACCTTCCGCCAGGTCCAGCACCACCGCCTTGCCCTTCCTGCGCTCCACCGGGACCAGCCGCATGGCCTCCCGCACGATCGCGTTCAAGTCGCAGGCCCCCCGCTCCCGGCCGCTGCCGCTGCCGGCATAGTTCAGCAGCTGCCGCACCAGCACGGCCGAATCCTGCAAGCCCTGCTCGACCTCCTGCACGTGCTCTTGTGCCGGGTGCGCTGTCTTCAGATGCGCCAGCGCCAGTTCGGCACGCCCCTGCATCGAGGCCAGAAGATTGTTGAATTCATGGGAAATGGTGCCCGCCAATAGCCCCAGACACTCGGTCTTGCGCTTGATCAGCTGTGCTGCTTCCGCCTGGCGGCGGCGCTTCTCCGCCTTGCGGCGGCGCAGTTCCAGCCCGATCCGGGCGGCAAACAGTGCGATCAGCTCGCTTTCCTGTGTGCGCTGGCTGATTTCCCGGTCATGCTGCAGCGCGAAATGGCCGATCACACTGCCATTTCTGTCCGTCACGGGAATGCCCAGATAGGAATGCAGGTTCTGCGTCCGGAAATGGGCCTGCGACGGGAACGCCTCCTGCAGCCCATCCGGCACCAGAAAATTCTCCGGTCCCTGCAGGCAGGCGCATGGGGTCCCGTCATACGGCACAACCGCGTCCTCCGCCCCGGCCAGCATCCGCCCCTCGGAGCAGCAAGCGAGCACCCGGAAGCAGTCCGGCTTGTCATCGATGCACTCGGCAATGAACGCCGAGCGCACCTTGAGCGCGCCCTGCAGCTGCCCGGCCAGCTGCCGGAAGGCCTCGCGCGGGGACGTCCCGTCCGGGCCTGCGGCCAGCGACGTGAGGGCTGCCAGCGTCTGCAGCCCTGCAATCTCCGCGCCAAGCCGGGGGGCAAACTGCTCCATGACGGCCACGATCTGCTGCGCCGCCCCGTCGCCGATTTCCCGGCGCCAGGCGGCCTGAAGCAGCCCGGCTGTTTCTCCGGCAGAATTTTTCAGCGCCACCCCGGCATAGCTTTGGATGCCTTCCTCGATGAACATCCCGTCATCCGGATACAGCTCCTGCACCCGGCAGGGAAACACATGCGGCGCGCCGCTCAGCACCACATCATGGCAGGGCGTCACGCAAGCCTCATACTCGAAATCGCCCAATTGCTGGCCGTCAAACCAGCTGGCCAGCACCCGGATGCGCTCGGTCTCCATGACCTTCAGCTCACCCACGGTGACCAGATCGGCGCCAAAGCCCTGCGCCAGCTGCTCCACGAAAGCCTGGCAGAACGCCTGGCCGCTCAAGCGCGCCAGCGTTCCCGGATCCAAGCGGCCGCCTTCCCCAAGCGCCGCTGCCCCTGATGCGTCCATAACTTGCACTCCTGCCATCCCTGCACGGACTGGCTTCCCAAGCCAGGCCGCTGGCAACACTCAGTAACTTACTGTCCCCTATGCCTTGGAGCCCCGCCCCGGCAGAAGGGTTTCCCGCACCCTGAAACTTGCAGGCAATCCGGAACACGGCAGCCCCGCAACATCATGCTGCGCAATATATGGGTGCTTAGTCAACATCTTGTAAGGTTGAGACTCAATTCTAACAGAAAAAGCCGCAAATCCGGAGCATCGGATCTGCGGCTTTTTAATGAATTCAGGAACCGGCCTGTCCGGCCCCTAAGGGATCAGAGGCGGGAATCCTCGTCGTCGTCGTCATCATCTCCGCCCGCGGGCAGGTTGAAGAAACTGTCGGCGTCAAGGATTTCCTCTTCCTTCTTCTCGCTGTCCGCAGCCGGGCCGCCGCCCAGGGTAAAGGTTTCAAGACCTTCGATGGCGGTCGGGATTTTCGGCTCGGCGTCCATTTCCAGAGACTGTTCGGTGGACACCAGTTTGCGGCGCTCGTCATCGCTCATCACGCCGCCTTCGGCGGCTTTCTTGGCGGCAGCCTTCTGCACCACGGCATCCAGTTCGGACTGCTTGCACAGGCCCAGCGCCACCGGGTCGATCGGCTGCATGCTGGCGATGTTCCAGTGGGTGCGCTCGCGGATCGACTGGATCGTCGGCTTGGTGGTGCCGACCAGCTTGGCGATCTGGCCGTCGCTGAGCTCGGGGTGGAACTTGACCAGCCACAGGATCGAGTTCGGACGGTCCTGGCGCTTGCTGAGCGGGGTGTAGCGCGGGCCGCGGCGCTTTTCCTCGCCGGCCGCGGCCGGATTGAACTTGAGCTTCAGCTTGTGCAGCGGGTTGCTCTGCGCCTTGTCGATCTCGTCCTGGGTCAGCTGGTTGTTGGCCACCGGGTCAAAGCCCTTGACGCCGACCGCCACTTCGCCATCGGCAATGCCCTGGATCTCCAGCTCGTGCATGCCCACGAAATCCCCAATCTGCTTGAAGCTGATCGTGGTATTGTCCACCAGCCACACGGCGGTTGCCTTGGCCATCAACGGTTTTGCCATGTGCTCATCTCCTTAAAACACTCCGGTCCCCGGATACATCTCTCCCGCCGCCTGAAAGGGCGTCCCCGGCGGGCGGGGCAGGTTTCCGTTGTCGGGGAACTTCTGCCCTATATAGTCGGCTTGATTTCATAAGGAAAGAGGCCAATGCGCAAGTTATTGCTGGGTTTGGCGGCTGTTTTGACGGGTTTTGCCGCGCTTGCCGCAGCAGAGGGCGAGCCGGCCGGGGAGTTCGACTATTACGTGCTGGCGCTCAGCTGGTCGCCGAACTGGTGCGCGCAGGAGGGCGATGCCCGCGGCGCCGAGCAATGCGAGGCCCGCCATGATTTCGGCTGGACCCTGCACGGGCTCTGGCCGCAGTTCCACCGCGGCTGGCCCAGCTACTGCCGCACCGCCGAGGCACCGCCCAGCCGCGCGATGAGCCGCAGTATGGCGGACATTATGGGCAGCGCGGGCCTCGCCTGGCACCAGTGGAAGAAACACGGCACCTGCTCCGGCCTCAGCGCCCGCCGGTATTACACCCTGATGCGCGAGGCCTACACCCGCGTCACCCGCCCCGCCATCTTCCGCAAGCTGGACAAACCCGTCACCCTGCCTGCGTCGGTGGTGGAGGAGGCGTTTCTCAAGGAAAACCCGCAGCTCACGCGCGGCAGCCTGACCATCACCTGCCGGGACGGCGCCATCCAGGAGGCCCGCATCTGCCTGTCCAAGGCGCTCGACCCGGTGCCCTGCGGGCGGGATGCGATCAAGGACTGCACATTGAAGGATGCCCGGTTTGCTCCTGTCCGCTGAACAGCCCGGACAGGGGCGCTGCCCCTCTTGGCTTTGCAGCCAGATGAATAAAGGATCCAGACCTTCTTCTGGCCAAAAATATCCCCGCCGGACGCCGGCGCCACCAGGCGCCCCCGCCTCGCGCAGCAATAAATGGCCCATGAACCACACTTTGCCCGGATTTGTGCTAGTATCATGGTACGTGCCGCACCCGGCCTTGCCTGATCGGCACTTCCGTTTTGCTCAGCGAGGAGGACGAAGCGCATGGCAAAGACAATTGGCAACCCGCTCAGCTGGCTTCTGCAGGGTGCAGAAACCACCGGGCACCATATCAGCGAAACCGTTGGCGAAATGGGCAGCGATGGGGTCAAGGAACTGCCCAAGGCACGCAAGCTGACGATGGACGACATCATCCATTCTCTGGCCGCAGGGCTGGAGGATTTTGCCGCCTGCCGCAGCGACGCGATGTTCCTGGTGCTGTTCTATCCGCTGATCGGCATCGCGCTGATCGTGATGAGCCTGTCGATGAACCTCTTGCCGCTGATCGTGCCGATGATCATGGGCTTTGCCATTCTCGGCCCGGTGGCCGCGGTTGGGCTTTACGAGATGTCCAAACGCCGCGAAGCCGGGTTCGAGCCGCGCTGGATGGATGCCTTTGGCGTCATCCGCTCGCCGTCCTTTGGCGCCATCCTGGTGCTTGGCCTCTATCTGGCGGCGCTGTTCATCGTCTGGCTGGTGGCCGCCGACATGATCTACAGCCGCACCCTGGGGCCGGAACCGCCGGAATCGATCGCAACCTTTGCCGCCGCTGTGGCAACCACCCGCGAGGGCTGGATCATGGCCATTGCCGGCGGTGCGGCGGGCGCGGTCTTTGCCTTTGCGGCATTGGCGATGAGCCTGGTCTCCTTCCCGCTGCTGCTGGACCGCCATACCGGACTGCCGGTGGCGGTGGCCACCTCGATCAAGGTGCTGCGCAAGAACCCGGTGATCTGCATGACATGGGGCGTGATCGTCGGCGTATCGCTGATACTTGGGGCGATCCCCTTCCTCGCCGGGCTGATCATCGTGGTGCCGGTGCTGGGGCATGCCACCTGGCATCTCTACAGGCGCGCCGTGCAATAGCCCCCGAACACACAAAGGGCCGGCAGTTCCGCCGGCCCTTTGCGCATTAAACGCCTGAGGCGTCAGCCCACCTTCAGGACGATCTTGCCGATATGGCCGGAGCTTTCCATCCGGGCATGTGCCGCTGCCGCCTCCTCCAGCGCAAACTCGCTGTCCATCACCGGCGCCACCTTGCCCGCCGCGATCAGCGGCCACACCGCCTCGCGCAGATCTTGGGCGATCCGGGCCTTGGCCAGATCGCTTTGCGGCCGCAGCGTCGAGCCGGTGAGCGTCAGCCGCTTGACCATCATCAGGGCAAAGTTCAGCTCCACCTTCGGCCCCTGCAGGAAGGCGATCTGCACCAGGCGGCCATCCTCGGCCATCGCCTTGACGTTGCGCGGGATATAATCGCCGCCAACCATGTCGAGCACCAGGTCGGCGCCGCCCTCATCCCGCAGCACCTTGACGAAATCCTCGTCACGGTAGTTGATCGCGCGCTCGGCGCCGAGGTCCAGGCAGGCCTGGCATTTCTCGTCCGAGCCGGCGGTGGCAAACACCCGCGCGCCGAATTCCCGGGCCAGCTGGATCGCCGTGGTGCCGATGCCGGAGGAGCCGCCATGCACCAGGAACCGCTCCCCGGCCTTCAGCCCGCCGCGGCTGAAGACATTGGACCAGACGGTAAAGAAGGTCTCCGGCAGGCAGGCCGCCTGTTTCAGGTCTAGCCCCGCAGGCACCGGCAGGCAGTGGGCGGCCGGGGTTGCCACATATTCCGCATAGCCGCCGCCGGGCAGCAGCGCGCAGACCTGATCGCCCGCGGCAACCCCGGTGACGCCTGCCCCCAACGCCACAACCTCGCCCGAGGCTTCCAGCCCCGGCAGGTCGCTGGCGCCCTTGGGCGGGTCATACGCACCCGCGCGCTGCAGCGCATCGGGGCGGTTGACGCCGGCATAGGCCACCTTGATCACCACTTCGCCATGGCCCGGCTGCGGCACCGGGCGCTTGGTCAGCTGCAGCACATCCGGGCCGCCGGGTTTGGTGATTTCCACCGCGCGCATTATCTCTGTCATCGGAAAAAGTCCTCCTGATCCTTGCCCTTGCCTAGCATCCACCACGGCGGGGGCAAACAGCAAAGGCGCCGCACCCTGGCTGGTTTGCGGAACGCCCCGGCGCCCCGCCGGGCTGCGCGGCCTTCAGCGGCGCGGGTTCAGCGAGCCCGGCAGGTCATCGCGGCCTTTTGGCGGTTTGATCTGCTCGGCCAGCCAGTTCGGCCCGACGAGAAACGGCTTCAGCAGCGGGTTCTTCTGCAAACCCGCCTTCAGCTTCTCGAAATCCATCACATTGCCGATCCGCCGCTCCAGGAAATCCCAGGTCGCCTGATGGTCCAGGCTGTCATCGCCCAGCCAGTACAGCACGGTGGCGGAATAGACCCCGGCCAGCGACGCGCGCTTGGTGTACCAGTTCAGATCGTCGGAGCCGTCGCCCAGCGCCTCCCAGATCAGATCGCAGGTGCCCCAGATCGCCTTGACCCCGTCGCCGGCATATTGCGGCAGCGTCAGCAGCGTGGTGCCGCGGCGCACCGCTTCCTTGTCGCAGGCGGCCTCCAGCCGGAACCGCACCGCTGCCGCGACCTTGTCGCGGAACCGCAGGCCGCTCAGATCCTCGGCCGCCAGCCTTGCCAGCATCGCCGAATCGCCGCGCGCGTGATAGGCCAGCGCCAGGTCCACGCCGCCGCGCGGGCAGACCGCATGGGCCAGCACCTCGGGCACCCCGGCATCGTGGCAGGCGGCACGGAAGGTGGCCTCCGACCAGCCGTCGAAGGGCACATGCAGCAGCGCCGCATCCAGCAGTTTTTCCTTGAGATCTTCCTGCGCGTGATCCTGGTTTCCGGTCATCTCAGCCTCCCGCTTTCAGCGTCCTGATACCCTACTAGACAAAATAGCCGGGCTTTGCTATATGGCCATTTCCTGCAAACTTCCTTGCAACTCAAAACTTAGAAAGGTGGTGAATACCACATGCAGGTTAGTGTTCGCGACAACAACGTCGATCAGGCGCTTCGTGCCCTGAAGAAGAAGCTGCAGCGCGAAGGCGTTTTCCGTGAAATGAAGCTCAAGCAGCATTTCGAGAAACCGTCCGAGAAAAAAGCGCGCGAGAAAGCTGAAGCGATCCGCCGTGCCCGTAAACTGGCACGCAAGAAAGCACAGCGCGAAGGTATGCTCTAAGCACACCCTGCTCTCCAGCTTTGGACAGCACTAGAGGCCGGTCTCCGGACCGCCCGAACTTAAGTTCCGACGACCCCCGCGGCCCCGCCCCGGGGGTTTGTCATTTGGAGTAGCCCGAATGGATGGGCAAGCGGGCATGCGGACACACGCAAAGATCGAGAATTATCTCGAATTACACCTTTAGGCTGTATTTCCCGGTTTGCTTCTGCTATACATGGTTCACGGCAGGGCAATTTTGATGCGTTTCCCTAACCAATGCCCCCGCCGGCCGGGCTTGGAACACCCGGTTGATTGAAACCCGGAGCAGGCTGCGCTTCCCCCCAACTATACCGGCGCCGTCTTGGTCCCTGCAAACAAGGCTTTGCCTCTCCGGGTTGCTTTCAATTCCGGGCGCCGCCAGCTCCCCCCTGCCGGCGCCCGGCCTGCATGCTTCCGCTTCCTGCACTGACATGCTCCGCTGCCGGTACCGGCACAGCCGCCGAATCCCCGGCCGCTGCGCGCCTGGCCCGGCAGCGGGATTGCGCCGGCCGCCCGCCTGGCTGCCTGGCGCCGCCATACGCGCAGGAATCCGCGTATCCGCCCCCGCGCTTCGGGCAGAGCTTCGCCGCAAATCCGCCCCGGCACCCTCCTGCCCTTCCGGCGTCTTAATTTTCCGTTAACCGGATGGCGCACCGCCGCACAGCCGGCACACTCACGGAGCAGTTAACGATGTCACAGGCAAGCGAACTCGAGCGCCAGATGCTCGACCTGATCAACGCCGAGCGCACTTCGCGCGGGCTCAACCCGGTGAAGCTGGAGCTGCGCCTCAACGATTCGGCAGAAGACCACAGCGACTGGATGCTGCAGCAGGATGTCTTCTCCCACACCGGCGCCGGCGGCTCCAGCGCAGGCGACCGGATGGCCGACGCAGGCTTCCAGTTCTCCGGCAGCTGGACCTGGGCCGAGAACATCGCCTGGCAGAGCGAGCGCGGCGCCCCCGGCCTCGCCGATGACGTCATCAACCTGCACAACTCGCTGATGAACAGCCCCGGCCACCGCGCCAACATCCTGAATGCCAACGTCGAAGTGATCGGCATTGGCATCGAGCAGGGCAATTTCAACGGCTGGGACGCGGTGATGGTCACCCAGAACTTTGCCCGCACCAGCGCGCCGCTGCAGCTCGACACCGGCGGATCCGGCGGCGGCAGTGGCGGCGGGTCAGGCAGCGGCGCCACCTCCGGCGACGACATTCTGACCCTCAGCAGCGCCGGCAGCCTCAGCGGCCTGGCCGGCGATGATTCCCTGACCGGCAGCAGCGGCAGCGATGAACTCCGCGGCAACGACGGCCGCGACAAGCTGAACGGCATGGGCGGCAGCGATGACCTCAACGGCGGCGTCCAGATCGACACGCTGCGCGGCGGCGATGGCAATGACCTGCTCGACGGCGGCAGCGGCAGTGACCAGCTGCGCGGCAATTCCGGCAACGACGAGCTGAACGGCGGCCGCGGCCATGACAAGCTGTGGGGCGGCACCGGCTCCGACACCCTGGACGGCGGCAATGGCAACGACAAGCTCGCCGGCAAGGGCGGCGGCGACCTCTTTGTGTTCAGCAGCGGCAGCGACACCGTCACCGATTTCAACCCGCAGGCCAGCGGCGAGCGCATCGACCTGGGCAGCGCCACCGGCATCGGCAGCTTCAGCGACCTGATGAGCAATCACACCAGCCAGACCGCAAACGGGCTGCTGATCACCGATGCGGACGGCGACAGCATGCTGCTGGCCGGCATCACCGGGCAGCAGCTGCAGTCAGGCGACTTCCTGTTCTGAATTCCCCACCGGGCAAACAGCAAAGGGGCGTGCTGCGGCGCGCCCCCTTGCGCGTTGGCATCGGGCCTCAATAGACCTTGGGCACATACAGTTCATCCGGCAGAACCTGGCGCTCGTAATCCGGATTGTACTTCCGGTCCGGCAGCACCACCTTCTCGCTCGGCACCTCTTCATAGGGGATTCTGGTCAGCAGGTGCTCGATGCAGTTCAGCCGCTCGCGCTTCTTGTCGTTGCCCTCGACGATGTACCAGGGCGCCTCGGGGATGTTGGTGCGCTTGAACATCGCCTCCTTGGCCTTGGTGTACTGTTCCCAGCGGATCCGGCTTTCCAGGTCCATCGGCGACAGTTTCCACTGTTTCATCGGGTCGTGAATGCGCATCATGAACCGCAGCTGCTGCTCTTCGTCGGTGATCGAGAACCAGTATTTCAGCAGGATGATTCCCGACCGCACCAGCATCCGTTCGAATTCCGGAACGTCCTGAAAGAACTGCTCGACCTGGTCGTCGCTGGCAAAGCCCATCACCCGCTCGACGCCGGCCCGGTTGTACCACGAGCGGTCGAACAGCACGATTTCGCCCCCGGCCGGCAGGTGCGGCACGTAGCGCTGGAAGTACCACTGGCTCTGCTCGCGGCGGTTCGGCGCCGGCAGCGCCACCACCCGCGCCACCCGCGGGTCCAGCCGCTGGGTGATCCGTTTGATCACCCCGCCCTTGCCGGCCGCGTCGCGGCCCTCGAACAGGATGCAGACCTTGGCGCCGGTGTGCTGCACCCAGTCCTGCACCTTGATCAGCTCCGCCTGCAGCCGCAGCAGGTTGCGGAAGTAGACCTGGCGGTCCAGCATCTCCGGATGCTGCTCGCGGTAGATCTTGCGGATTTCCTGGCTCAGCATCGGCTCGGAGAATTCGATCTCGATGTCTTCGTCCAGCGTGTCCTGCAGCTCCGCTTCCAGCCAGTCCAGGGATGCGGTTTCAAATTCGCGGGTCACGGGCAGGTTCCTTCCTGGTGTGGTGGAGCAAATGCCGCCGTTTACCGGCAGCATGTGAATGTTTGATGTCGTTCCGCGCGCGCAGCCCTCGGGGACAGGGCCGTGCACGGCGGCAAACCGGTGCCCGGGCGGGGCATCCCGGCAGGATGCTGACCGCCTGCAGCTGTCTCCAAGGCAACCGGAAATTCCGTCAGGGTTCAAGCGTAAAAGCCGCCGCCGCAAGCGGCCGCCCGCCGCTGCGGGTGCCCGTCCCGGCGCCGGGCACCGGGGTCACACCGGCAGCGCGGTGGTCTTGAACACGGTGCGCAGGGCAAAGCTCGACTGCATCTGCGCCACCCCAGGCAGCCGCGCCAGGTGCTGGCGGTGGATGCGGGCGAAATCCTCGGTGTTCTCCGCCACCACCTTGAGGATATAGTCCGCGGTGCCCGCCATCAGGTGGCATTCCAGCACATCCGGGATCCGCGACACCGCGCGCTCAAAGGCGTCCAGCACCTCATCCGCCTGGGCCTGCAGGGTGATCTCCACGAACACCGTGGTCGGCACGTTCATCTTGCGCGCATCCAGCAGCGCGACATAATCGCGGATATAGCCCTCCGCCTCCAGCCGCTGCACCCGCCGGTGGCAGGCCGAGGCCGACAGGTTCACCTGTTCCGAGAGGTCGGCGTTCGATATACGCCCTTTCTTCTGCAGTACCGAAAGTATGCGACGATCTGTTTCGTCCAGCGCCATTCTTCGTAGATCCTTGCTTGTTTACCCGGTTATAGCCGAAGATTCTCCCGTTGCCATGTTTTTAAACCGCGCAAAAAAGCAGCACATTCCGCGCCATATGCGGCAAAATGTCCGCCATATACGGAGGAGATACTCACATGAAAATCGGTTGCCCCACCGAAATCAAACCGCAGGAATTCCGCGTCGGCATGACCCCGGACGCAGCCCGCGAGGCCGTCAGCCACGGCCATGAGGTCGTCATTCAGCGCGGCGCCGGCATGGGCGCTGGCTTCACCGACGAGGATTACGCCGCCTCCGGCGCGGTGATCCTCGACACCGCCGCGGAAATCTTTGCCACCGCCGACATGATCGTCAAGGTGAAGGAGCCGCAGGCCGGCGAACGCAAGATGCTGCGCGAAGGCCAGCTGCTGTTCACCTATCTGCACCTGGCCCCCGATCCGGCCCAGACCCACGACCTGCTGGAATCCGGCTGCACCGCGATTGCCTATGAAACCGTGACCGACGACCGCGGCGGCCTGCCGCTGCTGGCGCCGATGTCGGAAGTGGCCGGCCGCCTGGCCCCGCAGGTCGGCGCCTACACCTTGCAAAAGGCCAATGGCGGCCGCGGCGTGCTGATGGGCGGCGTGCCCGGCGTGGCCCCGGCCAAGGTCGTGGTGATCGGCGGCGGTGTCGTCGGCACCCACGCTGCCAAGATTGCAGCAGGCATGGGCGCGGATGTCACCATCCTCGACCGCTCGCTGCCCCGCCTGAAATACCTGGACGACGTCTTCGGGCGCGCGTTCAAGAACCAGTATTCCACCGCCGGCGCCACCGCCGAGCTGGTGCGCGAGGCCGACATGGTGATCGGCGCGGTGCTGATCCCCGGTGCCGCAGCGCCCAAGCTGATCTCGCGCGCGCAGCTGAGCGAAATGAAGCCCGGCGCGGTGCTGGTGGACGTTGCCATCGACCAGGGCGGCTGCTTTGAGACCTCCAAGGCGACCACCCATGCCGACCCGATCTATGAGGTCGACGGCATCATGCACTACTGCGTGGCCAACATGCCGGGCGCGGTCGCCCGCACCTCGACCCAGGCCCTGGGCAATGCCACCCTGCCCTTCATGCTGAACCTGGCCAACAAGGGCTGGCGCCAGGCCTGCGAGGACGACCCGCACCTGCTGAACGGCCTGAACGTGCACGCCGGCCAGCTGACCTACTACGCGGTCGGCGAGGCCCTCGGCATCGACGTGCTGTCGCCGAAACTGGCACTGAAACAGTAAAGCCGCAGGAATTCCTGCCGCAGGCAGCAGCCCCGCCCGGGCTGCTGCCTTTTTGCATCTGACGGCAGCGAAACTGGCTCTGCTGCGGATTTTATCCCCTGCCCCGGACATTCCGGCAGCATTATTCCCGCATAAAGCGCGGCGCGCCGCACCCGGCCCGCCGCGGCACTGAAACCTTCGGGACGGGAGAGGGAACGGACATGCTGAACGAATTCAAAGCCTTCATCGCCAGGGGCAACGTGATGGACATGGCGGTGGGGATCATCATCGGCGCCGCCTTCACGGCAATCGTGAAATCCATGGTCGATGACCTGATCAACCCGGTCATCGGCCTGTTCACCGGCGGCGTGGACTTCACCAACAACTATGCGGTCCTGGGCGGCGATGGCACCGCCTACAGCTCGCTGGAAGCGGCGCGCGAGGCCGGTGCCTCCGTGTTTGCCTACGGGTCATTCCTGATGGCCGTGATCAATTTTCTGATCATTGCCTGGGTGGTCTTTCTGCTGGTGAAATCCGTCAACCGCGCCCGCGATGCGATGGAGCGCAAAAAGGACACTCCGGCGGAACAGGCGCCCGCCGGGCCGACAGAGCTTGACGTGCTTCTGGAAATCCGCGACTCGCTGAAGAAATAACACCGCGGCCGCGGCAATGAAGAAGTGCAAAGGGGCGGGCTGCCGCTCCTTTTGCGCGTTTGAAAGGGACGATTTTCATGGAACAGCTCATTGAACAGGCGGGCGTCTACTGGCCGTTGATGGTCAGCGGCGCCAAGGCGCTGGTGGTGCTGATCCTCGGCTGGATCGCCACCGGCTGGATCAGCAGCGTGGTGCGCAACCGCATCAACCGGACCCCGCGGATCGATCCGACACTGGGCAATTTCGCCGCCAGCGTGGTCCGCTGGGCGCTGCTGGCGGTGGTGCTGGTGGCGGTTCTCAACATCTTCGGGATCGAAGCCACCAGCCTGGTGGCCATGCTGGGGGCTGCCACCCTGGCAATCGGCCTGGCGCTGCAGGGCACGCTCAGCGATCTGGCCGCGGGGTTCATGCTGATCCTGTTCCGCCCCTACCGGATCGGTCAGTATGTCGACATCGGCGGCACCGCCGGCACGGTGAAGGACCTGAACCTGTTCGTGACCGAACTGGCCACCCCCGACAACGTCCAGATCATCGTGCCCAACGGCAAGGCCTGGGGCTCGATCATCACCAATTTCTCACATCACGGCACCCGCCGGGTCGATATGATGTTCGGTATCGACTACGGCGACAATGCCGAGACGGCCAAGGCAATCATCTTGGAGCAGGCCAAGGGGGACGAGCGGGTGCTGCAGGATCCGGCGCCCTGGGTCCGGGTCACCAACCTGGGCGACAGTTCGGTGGATCTGACGGCGCGGGTGTGGTGCAAGGCCGAGGACTACTGGGAACTGAAATTCGCTCTGACCCAGAGTGTGAAAGAGGCCTTTGACGCCAGAGGCATCTCTATTCCCTATCCGCATTCGGTGGAGATCAAGAAAGACGGCTGAGGCGTCCCGGCTGTGCGGAAAGCTGGTGTTCAGCGTGCCTTTGCTGACTGTCTGGCCCGCGCCGCCGCTTGCCGGGCCCGGGCTGCCCGGGCACGATCCTGCACTCTGTTTTCCGGCGCGGCCGGCGGCCAGCCGCACAGCACGGTGACCCCATCCTCATCGTGGAACGCCCACTGTGCGGCAATCAGCTGGTAGCTCTTGATCTCCCAGCCGGAGGCATCGGGCCGAAAGCTGAACCGCCAGGTGCCGCGCACCTGCACGGGCAGCCGCAGCTGGCGGATCTGGGTCATCGCATCATGACCGTTCATCGCCGCACGCACTCCCTGCGCCCGCAGTTTCTTCATCCGGGCGACCAGCCCCGCTGCCTCCCGGGTGCGGCGCCCGGCGAACAGCACCTCGATCTCCGCCTCCGGCCTGACGATGCCCTTCACCACCAGGTCGCCGCGGCTGTTGCGGCTGAACACCGGCACCAGCTCCACCGGCACATCCCGCACTTCGCGCTTAAAAAGCCCTGCGTCCTCGATCAGCGGTGTGGTTTGCACAGCGGGTCTGCGGCGGTTGTTCATGAGGCTTTCCAGACACTGCCGCCCCAGGGACCGCAGGTCTTTGTTCATAGTGTCGTGCGTCTCAATCCTTGTTAGTCCGGATGCGGTTAATGGAAGGTTTACCGAGGCCGCAAACAGTAAAATCCTCGCAAAATGGTCAGACCGGGGCAAACAACGGTTCCGGCAGGGACTTCCGGCCGCAGCCTTCCACGCACCGCGCCGCCCCCGCCCAACGCGGCATGGCGCGTCCCGCGGAAGCGGCTTCAGGGGGCAGGAGCCCCCCGGATCAGCTCCGGGGAACGGGCCGTTTCATGACCAGAACCGGGGTCCCATTGTTCAAAGCCTCGCCCGCCGGCACATAGCCCAGCTTGCGTGCCACTTTCTGCGACACCGCATGGGACGGGTCGAAAATGCAGGCGGTTTCCGTCCACTGCGTCGCCTCTTCCGCCCATTGATGGATCCGGCGCACCGCCTCGGTGGCAATGCCCTGGCCATGCACCTCCGTTGCCAGCACCCAGCCCGCTTCGGGCACGCCGGCCAGCGGCGGCTGCATGGCACGCTGAAAGTCGGCAAAGCCCGTTTCGCCGATGAACCGGCCGCTGCCGCGCAGGGTCACCGCCCAATAGCCGTAGCCCAGCGCCTGCCAGTGGCCGATGTAGCGCAGCAGCCTCGCCCAGCTTTCCTCTGCCGTGGCTGGGGTGCCGGAAATGTAGCGCACCACCTCCGGATCCGCCCAAAGTGCTGCCACCGCGTCAAAATCCTGTGACTGATGCGGGCGCAGGATCAACCGGTCCGTTTCCAAAACCGGTGGCGTCATGCAGGCAGCTTGCCGGTCAGAACATAGGTCAGGATTTCCACCACCTGGCGCGGCTCCTCTGCCACCGCCAGCGCCGCCGCATGCACTTCCTTCAGTGCATGCTGGTGCTCCGGCGGGCTGAGCACGATGACCGATTTGCCAAGTGCGGCCGCATAGCCTGCGTCAAAGGCCGCGTTCCACTGCTTGTATTTGTCGCCGAAGCGCACGACGACGACATCCGCGTCCGAGATCCCCTTGCGGGTGCGGATCGCATTGACCATCGCGCCCTTGTGGTCGTGCCAGTACTTGTTGTCTTCAGCCCCGAGAATGGCCACGCCGCAATCGTCGCTGGCGCCGTGGTCGGTCACCGGCGCGCTGAAGCTGACTTCCAATCCCTTTGCGCCTTCGATGATCTGCTCCCGCCAATCGGTGTGAATTTCGCCCGAGAGGTAAACCTTCAATGCCACGTTCTGTCCTTTCCTGCGCCAGCTTCAGGGGCCGCGGCCAAGGCGGCCATGACCTCGTCATCGCTGGTTTGCGTAAAATCCCTGTAGTGCGCGCCGACCGCCCAGAATTCCCTGGGGCTCAGCAGGCAGACCAGAGTATCTACCAAGGGGCGCAATTCGTCCACCGCTTCCGGCGGCGCCACCGGCACCGCCAGGATCACCTGCGCAGGCTTGCGTTCCCTGAGCCAGAAATGCGCTGCCATGAAGGTGGCCCCGGTGGCGATCCCGTCATCCACAACAATCGCCGTGCGCCCCGCCATTTCCAGCGGCGGGTGCCCGTGCAGATAGCGGGTGCGGCGGGCGGCGTTCTCCTCCCGCGCCTGGGCGACCTGGGGGGCAAAGTCCTCCGGCGTCATGCCTGTGGCCTGCAGCAGCGCGCCATTGAAAATGGGATTGCTGCCCTCGGCCAGCGCGCCTGCGGCCAGCTCCGGGTTGGCGGGCATGCCGATCTTGCGCACCAGGAGCAGATCCATCGGCGCCTGCAGGGCCTGCGCAATGGGCAGCGCCACAGGCGCACCGCCCCGCGGCAGCGCCAGCACCACAGGGTCTGTCATCGGCAGTTCAGCCAGTTGCCCGGCCAGCTGAAGCCCGGCAGCGGTCCGGTCCTCGAACATTATGGCCTCCACCCCGTTACCTAGCGCGGACGGAGCAAAGGCAATGAATCAGAGCCGCCGCGCCACCAGATAACGGCCGGGCGTATCCGCCGGGTAGTTGCCGGTCTCGATGATTTCGAATCCTGCCCGCTGCACCGCCGCCTCGAGGCTGCGGATCTCCATGAGATCCACATGGCCGGGCGCGTGGCCCGCAAGCCGCATCAGCGGAATCGCCACCTGAAACATCCGGTACTTCCAGCTGCCCCGCGCCTCGCCCAGGCACGGCGTCTTGGAGATGAACAGCCCGCCGGGACGCAGCCGCGCAGCCACCCCTTCCAGCACATCCTCCAGATCCGGCAGCAAGTGCAGAAGGTTATGCGCCAGCACCGCGTCAAACGGGCCGTCCGGAGCATGCCCGGCGCTGCTGCATTGGAAGTCCACATTGCTGACGCCCGCGTTCCATGCCCGCTCCCGGCCTACTTCCAGCATCATCTCCGACAGATCGGTTGCAACTATCCTGGACACGCTGCTTGCCAGCTCGATCGCGGTGGAGCCGGTGCCGCAGCCCAGTTCCAGCACGGTATCATCCGCCTGCAGATAAGACCGTGTCCGCTCCAGCGCGCAGCGGTAGGCGTCTTCGTCGCGGATCGGCGATTTGGCATACTTCGGGGCGGCCTTGTTCCAAAAGCGGGCGTCGGCTGTCATGGCGGATCTCCTTGGGTGCCCGAACCCTATCCATGCAAGAACCGCAGATAAATTGCTGAAATCCGCAGGGGTGCTATACACATTTGCATGAACAACCCCGATTGGAACCACATACGCGCCTTCCTCGCCACCGCTGAAGCCGGCTCGCTTTCGGCGGCAGCGCGGCGGCTCGGCCTGACCCAGCCCACCTTGTCGCGCCAGGTCGCAGCACTGGAGGGCGAGCTGGGCGTGCTGCTGTTCGAACGCCTTGGCCGCTCCCTGGCTCTTACCGAGGCCGGGCAGGAGCTGCTCCACCACAGCCGCAGAATGGGAGAGGCCGCCGATGGGCTCAGCCTCGCGGCCACCGGCCAGGCGCAGTCGATCGATGGCACCGTGCGGATCACCGCCTCGGATGTGATGTCCGCCCATGTGCTGCCGCCGCTGCTGCAGCGGCTGCGCCAGCGCGCGCCCGGCCTCACCATCGGCGTGGTGGCAGCCAATGACATCCGCGACCTGATGCGGCGCGAGGCGGATATCGCCATCCGCCACGTCCGCCCCGAGCAGCCGGAGCTGATCGCCCGGCTGGTGCAGGAGGCCTCCGGGCATTTCTATGCTGCCAAAACCTATCTGAACCGGCGCGGCCGCCCGGCTTCATACGCTGAACTGGCGGCCCATGATTTCGTCAGCTTTGGCGACACGGACCGGATGATCGGCTTTCTGGGCCCGATGGGAATTCCCGTGACGGCAGATAACTTCCGCATCGGCTCCAACAGCGGCCTGGTCGCCTGGGAACTGGTCCGGCAGGGATTTGGCATTACCCCGATGTCAGACGAGGTTGCTGCAGCCGCGCCGGAGGTGGAGTGCCTGCTGCCCGAAAGCGGCGCAATAACCTTTCCGGTCTGGCTCACCACTCACCGCGAAGTGCACACCAGCCGCCGCATCCGGCTGGTGTTCGACCTGCTGGCGGAATTCTTCTCCGGGAGATGACAGAATGAACAAGGCAGCGCCCCCAACGGGTGCGCTGCCCAAAAGTTTTCAGAAAACTTTTGCCAAGACTTTTCAAAAAGTCTTGGTCCCGCTTTATCCGCGCAGAGTGCCGCCGGTGGCTTTGGCCACCTTGGCGATGATCTTTTCGCTCACCGCTTCGATGTCCTTTTCTTTCAGCGTCCTGTCCGTCGGCAACAGCCGCACGGTGATCGCCAGCGACTTCTTGCCCGCGCCCAGTGAGCCACCGATGAACTCGTCAAAGACGCGCACATCTTCGATCAGCGCCTTGTCGGCGCCAGCAGCGGCATTGACCAGCGCCAGCGCCTCGACATCCGCGTCGACCACAAAGGCAAAGTCCCGCTCCACCGCCTGCAGATCGCTGATCGCCAGCGCCGGGCGGGTGGCGCCGGATCTGCGCGGCAGCGGAATCTCATCCGGCCAGATGGTAAAGGCGACGGCGGCGCCCTTGATCCCTATCTCTTTCAGCACCCTGGGGTGCAGTTCTCCGAACACGCCGAGAGTCTTTTTCGGCCCCAGGCAGATCCGGCCATGACGGCCCGGATGCCACCAGGCATCACCTTCGCGCAGGATCTGCACCTTGGCAGGCGCGCCGATGGCCGCCAGCACCGCCTCGGCGTCTGCTTTAGCATCATAGAGATCCACCGCGCGCGAGGCACCATGCACGTCCTTGGGTCCGGTGCGGCCGACCAGCAGGCCCGAGATCTGATTGACCTGCTCGCCGGGCTCGCCGCCGGTGAAGGCAGGGCCGGCCTCGAACAGCGCCAGATCCATATAGCCGCGCGCCTGGTTGCGGGCCGCAGCCTGCAGCAGGCCCGGCAGCAGATCCGGCCGCATGTGCGACATCTCCGACGAGATCGGGTTGGCCAGCATGGTGGCGTCATCGCCGCCGCCGAACAGCGCCGCCGAGGCCTTGTCGATGAAGCTGTAGCTGACGATCTCATTGTAGCCGAGGCCGGCGCAGGTGCGGCGCGCCATCTGCTCACGGCGCTGCTGCGGCGTCATCACCGGCTTCGGGATCCCGTCGGCCAGGCGCGGCAGCGGCTTGCCCTGCAGCTTGGTCAGCGAGGCAATCCGCGCCACTTCCTCGACCAGGTCAGCCTCCCCCTGCACATCAGGGCGCCAGCTGGGAACGTGTGCCAAGTTGCCCTCCAGCCGGAAGCCGAGCCGGGTCAGGGTCTGGCGCTGATCGCTTTCATGGATTTCCATGCCCACCAGCGACTGCACCCGGCCGGCGTCCAGCTTGTAGGCGCGCGAGTGGTCCGGCACATCGCCTGCGATCACGACCCCCGACGGCTCGCCTCCGCACAGGTCCAGGATCATCTGGGTCGCCTTGTGCAGGCCTTCGATGGTGTATTCCGGGTCCACTCCGCGCTCGAAGCGGTAGCGCGCATCCGAATTGATCTTCAGCGCCCGGCCCGCCATGGCGATCTGCACGTGGTCCCAGAACGCGCTTTCCAGGAACACGTCCACGGTCTCTTCGGTGCAGCCGGTTGCCTCGCCGCCCATGATGCCCGCGATGCTCTCCGGGCCGTTCTCGTCCGAGATCACCATCTGGCCCGCCTGCAGGGTATACTCCTTCTCGTCCAGCGCCTTCAGGGTTTCGCCGCCTGCGGCGCGGTGCACCCGCAGGTCGCCCTGCACCTTGGCCGCGTCGAACACATGCAGCGGGCGGTTCTGGTCGAAAGTGAAGAAGTTGGTGATATCCACCAGCGCCGAAATGGGCCTGAGACCAATCGCCTTCAGCCGGTCCTGCAGCCACTGCGGGCTGGGGCCATTCTTCACACCCTTGATCAGCCGGCCGGCAAACAGCGGGCAGCCGTCCCGCGTGTCCGCGTCGATCGAGACCTTGACCGGGCTGTCGAAATCGCCCGGAATCGCCTCAAACGCGCGGGTCTTCAGGGTGCCCAGACCCCGCGCCGCCAGATCGCGGGCGATGCCGTAAACCCCCAGCGCGTCGGGGCGGTTCGGGGTGATGGCAATCTCGATCACCGGGTCGACCTTGGCCGGGTCGTTCTCCGTCAGCCAGTCGATGAACCGGTCGCCGACCGCGCCCGAAGGCAGCTCGATGATCCCGTCATGCTCCTCCGACAGCTCCAGCTCGCGTTCCGAGGCCATCATGCCGAAGCTTTCGATGCCGCGGATCTTGCCGACGCTGATGGTGATGTCGAGGCCGGGGATATACATGCCCGGCTTGCAGACCACCACGGTGATGCCCTCGCGCGCGTTGGGGGCACCGCAGATGATCTGCAGCTCGCCCTCATCCGTGTTCACCTTGCAGACCCGCAGCTTGTCGGCGTCGGGGTGCTTTTCGGCATGGGTCACATAGCCGAGGGTAAAGTCCTTGAGCTTGTCGGCCGGGTTGATGACCTCCTCCACCTCAAGGCCCAGATCAGTCAGGGCATCGGTGATCTCCTCGACCGAAGCATCGGTGTCGAGGTGGTCTTTCAGCCAGGAAAGCGTGAATTTCATCGGTCGGGGACCCCTTGGCAGACATGCGTGATTGCCACAGGCAATGGCAAAGAATGGCGCAAGGTTCAAGGGTCCGGACGCCCTGCCCCCGAGGATAGCCGGCAGTTTGGCTGAAAAGCCCGGATCAAGCTGACCTGCTTCCAGGAAGCCAGGCCGCCGGAGATAAGCAGTTTCCGGCAATATGCCAGGCCGGCAACGCAGGACGGGCCGAAATGGCGCTTGCTGCAGGGATTGAGGATTTTTCCCCCGATGGCCCTGGGCATCCGAAGCCCGGGCTTCTGCGGGCAAGGCCAGGAGCTCAACAGCGCTGCGCCGCCCTTGGCGGCGCAGCGCTTCTGCCAGTCATGAAACGTTTCCCGGCTGATGCCGAAGCATCTGCACGCCTTGGCCATGTTGCCGAGAGCTTTCCCGCCCGCCGGGTCCCTCCTTGGCTGCCAGGCGGTGCAAACCCGTCAGCCAAGGAGGGAATTTCATATATTTAGCGGCGGGCCCCGGGGCGTATCGCGGGGCGGATCAGAAGCCGGCCTTGATGCGTTCGAACTCCTTGAGCATCCGGCCCTCGAGCTCCGGGGTCACCGCGTCGAAGAACAGGCTGTCCTCGAAGAAGCTGTTCACATCGCCAAAGCCGTAGGTCTGGATCAGCTCGGGGTCGGCAGAGGCGAAGGCGTCGGCATTGGCGTGGGCATAGCCCCAGTTCTCGATGATGTATTTGCCGCTTCCTTCCGCGCTCAGCGCGTTCAGCATGTCATAGACCTGCTCGTCGCTCCGGGTCGAGGACTGCAGATGCACATAGCCGCAGACCCAGGTGGCGATGCCCTTGCCGACGTCGCGCATCATCCGGGCCGGGGTTTCGTTCCAGATCAGGTTCAGCTCCGACTGGTTCCAGCCCCAGCCCATGGTGACCTCGCCCGAGGCCAGCGCCTGGTCCAGCTGGCCCGCATCGGACCAGTAGAAGCGCACGTTGGGGTGGATCTGGCGCAGGAAATCGGACGCCTTCTGGAATTCCGCGTCCGACATGTCCGTATAGCTGGAGGCGCCGGTGGCCAAAGCCGCCATCGCATAGGCCGAAGACGCGGCATCCGGAATGGCGATCTTGCCCTGATGGGCGGGATCCGCCAGCAATTGCAGCGAGACGTCACCCTCGGCGATCTGGTCGGTGCGGTAGATCAGCCCGGTGTTGCCCCATTCAAACGGCACCATGTAGGTCTGGCCATCGATGGTGACGCCGTCGACCTCCTTGATCTGCGGCAAGAGCTTGTCCCAGTTGGCGATCTTCGAGGTGTCGATCGGCTTGATCAGATCCGCGGCCACCCATTTGCGCAGCGCATCGGTGCAGGGGTGGGCCAGATCGGCGGCAAAGCCCGATTGCAGCTTGGTGAAGGCCTCCTCGACGCTGCCGAAGTAGGTGTAGCTGGGGGCGCCGCCGTATTTTGCGACGTAATCGCCGTAGAACCCCTGGTCCTCGTAGCCGGACCAGTCAAAGACCGACAGGCTGGCCGCATCGGCGGCGGCGAGGCCTGCCGAGGCGGCCAGGGCTGCGGCAGCCGCCAGTGCCGTGTTGAAATGCGTCATGTGATTTCCTCCCTTTATTCTCATGTCTCGCGGGCGCCGAGGTCGATGACGGAGGCGTTCTGCACCCCGAGCCAGACCGGATCGCCCTGCTTGTGATCAACCGTGTGGAAGTAGTTCGGCACCGACACCGCGATGGGCTGCTGCAGCCCCTCGGCAGTGACGTGGTAGTGCACGTTCTCGCCGTAGAAGGCGGCGTTGGCGACGGTGCCCTGCAGGTAGCCGTCATAGCCGTCGGGCTTTTGCGCCGAGATCTCCAGCTGCTCGGGACGGATGCCCGCCAGCAGCTGCGGCCCGCGCCGCGCCACATTGGGGTTCACGTCGATGGCGAGCGGGCCGAACCCCTGCACCTCGGCCTGCAGCTTGCCGTTCACCTCGCCGGTCACGGCGGCGTCGAGGAAGTTCATGCCGCCGATGAAGGCGGCCACCTCCCGGCTGCAGGGGCGGGCATAGAGCACCTCGGGCTTGTCGACCTGCTTGAGCCGGCCCTGGAACATCACGCCGATGCGGTCGGACATGGTCATCGCCTCGTACTGGTCGTGGGTGACCATCACGAAGGTGATCCCGAGCTTCTGCTGCAGGCGGCGCATCTCGAACTGCATCGCCTCGCGCAGGTTCTTGTCGAGCGCCGACAGGGGCTCATCCAGCAGCAGCACCTTGGGCCGCATCACCAGGGCGCGGGCCAGCGCCACCCGCTGGCGCTGGCCGCCCGACAGCTCATCCGCCTTGCGCGCCTGCAGCCCGCCCAGCTCGACCATCTCCAGCGCTTCGGCGACGCGGTCCCTCACCTCCGCCTTGCCAAGGTTCAGCTTGCGCAGGCCGAAGGCCACGTTGTCGCCGACGTTCAGATGCGGAAAGATCGCATAGGACTGGAACACCATGTTGGTGGGGCGCTTGTTGGCCGGGATATGCGCCATCTCCTGGCCCGCGATGCGGATGGTGCCGGCATCATGGTCCTGGAACCCCGCAATCATCCTGAGCGCGGTGGTCTTGCCGCAGCCCGAAGGCCCGAGCAGCGAGAAGAACTCGCCCTCCTTCAGCGCCAGGTTCAGGTCCTTGACCGCGGTGAAGGTGCCAAAGCGCTTTTCCACCCCGGAGATTTCGATGATGTTCTGGCTGGTCATCTGGGTATCCTTCATCAGGCGGATGTGGCGGCGGATTTGGTGGAGCGGCGGCGGAAGTATTCGGCCGTCAGCAGCAAGAGCACCGAGGCCAGCAGCAGCAAGGAGCCAAGCGCCAGCGTGTTCGGCAGCTTCGCCGGGAAGCGGATCTGGCTCCAGATATAGACCGGCAGGGTGGGCTGGTTGCCGGACAGGAAGAAGGCCAGCACGAACTCGTCGAACGACACGGTGAAGGTGACCAGCAGGCTGGCGACGATCCCCGGCGCCACGATCGGCAGGGTCACCCGGCGGAAGGTGCCGATGACGCTCTCGCCCAGGTCGAAGGCGGCTTCCTCCAGCGACTGGTCGAAGTCGTCGAAGGCCGATTTCATGATCGAGACCGCAAACGGCAGCGCCACGAACACATGGCCCAGGATCACCGTGGTCAGCGACGGCTTCAGCCCCAGCGAGATGAACAGCACCAGCATCGACGACGCCACGATGATGCCGGGGATGACCAAGGGCAGCATCACCAGCCCCTCCGACAGCTCGCGCCCCTTGAAGCGGTAGCGCACATAGGCGCGGGCCGCGAACAGCCCCAGCGACGTGGCCACCAGCGCGGTCACCGCGCCGACGATCAGCGAGTTCGCCATCGCCTGCAAAAGCGTGTCCTGCGCGCCCAGCTGGGCGTACCATTTCAGGGTGAAGCCCTTCATCGGGAAGGCGACGATGGTGCCGTCGTTGAAGGAGAACAGCGGCAGCAGCAGCACCGGCAGGTAGAGGAAGGCCAGATAGGCCACCGCATAGGCCAGCAGCCAGGGGAAACGGACGGGTTTGCTCAACGGATCCTCCTCCCCAGGGCGGTGGCCAGGATGACGAACAGGAGGGCGACACAGCCGACCGCGGCCATCGCCGCCAGCGACAGTGTTGCGCCCAGCGGCCAGTTGTTGGCGGGGCCGAACTGCACCTGGATGAGGTTCGCCACCATCTTGCCCTGCGAGCCGCCGACCAGCGACGGCGTCACGTAGTCGCCGACGGTCGGAATGAAGATGATCAGGCTGCCCGCGATGATGCCGGGCACCGACAGCGGCAGGGTGACCCGGCAGAAACGTTCGAGTTTCGAGCAGCCCAGATCGGTGGCCGCCTCCAGAAGCGCGCGGTCGATCTTCTGCAGCGACACATAGATCGGCAGGATCGCAAACGGCGCCCAGGCATGCGCCAGGGTCAGCACCACCGCGAATTCATTGTACAGCAGGAAGGTCAGCGGCTCGTCGATCAGCCCCAGCGAGAGCAGCGCCGAGTTCATCACCCCGTTGAAGCCCAGGATCAGTTTCCAGCTGAACACCCGCAACAGGTAGCTCGACCAGAACGGGATGGTGATCAGCAAGAGCCACAGGGTTTTCTTCCGGGTGCGGAAGGCGATGAAATAGGCAATCGGGTAGGCCAGCGCCACGGTGGCGGCGGTCACCGCGCCGGCAATGGCGATCGAGCGCAGCATCAGGTGGCGCACCAGCGGATCGGTGGCGGCCTCCAGGTAATTCGCCCAGGTCAGCGTCCTGTCCACCTCGACATAGGTCTGGGTCCAGAAGCTGTAGGCCACCAGGATGCCCAGCGGCGCCGCCACCAGCAGCCCCACATAAAGCGACGCCGGGGCGCTCAGCGCCAGGCCCTTGCCTGCTTCGGTTCGTAAGTGCAACCGTCGCTCCTCTCTGGCATCAATGCCAATTCCGGTTCGGGGCGTTTACCCAAGTAGTTTCATACGCTCGCTGCCCTGAATATTCTTCGAGCACCGCCGAATGGCTAATGCTTTCGGGAATTGGCACCAACCAGTACCTGCCCACCGAAAGAAAACCATTCCTTCTCTTGCAATCGGATTGCTTTCGATTAACGATCCGGCAGCATTGGATTAATCTCAAACAAAAAAAATTTGATCGTCACCAAGAAAATTATTCGCGGGTGTCCAGCTGCCGTTTTCCAGCTTCCCTGACAGCATTGGCGCCGCCGGGACGCTGTCGATCCGGATTGCTTTCCATCCCGCTTGGCAGGCTTCGCAGCGGTGCGGCGGAAACAAATTTGGGGACCGCGCAATTTTATTCGTTTGAGTTCAGAAGTGCCCTGCTCGACAGTTTTCCATTGAAACCTCAACGGCAGCAGGGCGAGCGCGATGGAAACAACAGCAAAAGTGGTCATTATCGGCGGCGGGGTCGTCGGCTGCAGCATTCTTTATCACCTGGCCAAACGGGGATGGAAGGATGTGGTGCTGCTGGAGCGGCAGGAGCTGACCGCGGGTTCCTCCTGGCATGCGGCCGGCAACCTGTTCACCCTGACCGCGCCGGGCAACGCCGCGGTGCTGCAGAAATACACCATCGACCTCTATCCCGAGCTGGAACGCGAAAGCGGGCAGGACTGCGGGCTGCACTACAATGGCGAACTGCTGGTCGCCAAGGACGCCGAAGAGATCAAGACACTGGCCATCGCCCATGCCTTCGGCAAGCGCTACGGCATCGAATCCGAATTCATTTCCCCGGACCGCGCCAAGGAGCTGGCGCCCACCCTCAACACCGAGGATCTGACCGCAATCCTGCACGAAAAAACCGCAGGCTATTGCGATCCGGCCAGCGTCACCCATGCCTTTGCCAAGGCCGCGCGCAACTACGGCGCCTCGATCTACCGCCACACCCCGGTGCTGGAAACCAACCAGCGCCACGACGGCAAATGGGACGTGGTGACGGAAACCGGCACCATCACTGCCGACTATGTGGTCAACGCCGCCGGTCTCTGGGGCCGTGAAGTGGCGGCGCTGGCGGGCATCACACTGCCGCTGATGCCGGTGGAGCACCACTATCTGGTCACCGAGGAAATCCCCGGCATGGCGGAAATGGAGCACGGCCACGCGCTCTTGTCCTATGCCGATGCCAACCTCTACATGCGCCCCGAGGGCAACGGCCTGCTGATCGGCGCCTATGAGAGCAAATGCATCCACTGGGCCGAAAACGGTACCCCGCTGGACTTCGGCCACGAACTGCTGCCCGACGATCTGAGCCGCATGGAGGAGGAATTCCTGCAGGCGGTCGAGCTGATCCCCAGCCTGGCCGATGCCGGCATCAAAAGCGTGATCAACGGCCCGATGATCTTCTCCCCCGACCTTGGCCCGCTGATCGGCCCCTACCCCGGAAAACCCGGCTACTTCTGCGCCAACGGCGTGATGACCGGCTTCAACCAGGGCGGCGGCATCGGCAAGGTGCTGGCGGAATGGATCATCGACGGCGAGCCCTCGCTGGACGTCAGCTTCTGGGACGTGGCCCGCTACGGCGATTATGCCGGCAGCCGCTATGCCAAGGAGATGACCAAATACTGGTACGAAAACCGCTCTAGCCGGATCTACCCCTACCAGACCTTCCCGGCGGCCCGTCCGATGAAGACCTCGCTGATCTACGACCGGCTGAAAGACGCAGGCGCGGTGTTCGGCGAGACCTGCGGCTGGGAAGATGCCTACTGGTATGCAACCAACGAGGCCGAGCGGCAGGAGAGCTATTCCTACGAGCGCCCCGCCTGGTTCGCCGCCGTCGCCCGCGAATCCCGCGCGGTGCGCGAGACCGCCGGCCTGTTCGAGCTGACGAGCTACGGCAAGTACCGCTTCAGCGGCGCCGGCGCTGTGGCCTATCTGGACCGCATCATGGCCAACAGCATCCCCGCCCCGGGCAAGACCGCGCTCTGCCCGATGCTGAGCCATCAGGGCAAGGTGATTGGCGATTTCACCGTCACCCGCCTGAGCGAGGACAGCTGCCTGGTGCTAGGGTCCGGTTCGATGGAAAAGATTCACGAGCGCTGGTTCCTGGACACAATGCCCGAAACCGGCGTGACGTATGAAAACCTAACCAACCGCTATGCAGGGCTGCATGTGGCCGGCCCCAACGCCAAGGCGATCATGGCAGCTGTGGCCCCCGGCATCAGCTTCGACAGCGCGGACTTCCCATTCCTGTCGGGCCGCGAGATGGAGCTGGGCCCCTGCCCCGGTGCCTTTGTGGTCCGGGTCTCCTACACCGGCGAATGCGGGTTTGAGATCTACATGCCGATGGAATACCAGCGCACGCTGTTCGAGGAGATCATGGCGGCGGGCGAGCCGCATGGCCTGACGCTGGCTGGCGGCCACGCGCTGATGGCGCTGCGGCTGGAAAAGGGCTTTGCCGGCTGGAACATGGAGCTCACCTCGGACTACTACCCCCATGAAACCGCGCTGGCGCGCTTTGTGCGCTACGGCAAGGGGGACTTCATCGGCCGCGAGGCCGCCTTGGCCGCCAGGGAAGCCGGGCCGCGGGAGTGCTTCGTGCAATTCGCCGTCGACGCGGATGAGGCCGACGCCTTTGGCGGCGAGCCAGTGTTCCTCAATGGCAAGCTGGCGGGCTACACAAGCTCCGGCGGCTACGGCTACTGCGCGGATACCAGCCTGGCGCTGGGGTATCTCTATCCGGATGCCATCGACGCAAACGCCGAATACGAGATCGACATCGTGGGCAAGCGCTGCAAGGCGCGGCTGCTGACCGCCCCGCCGGTCGATCCCGACGGCCTGCGCATGCGCGGCTGACACTCCGCCATCACCGGAACGGGCTGGGGCATTATCCTCACCGCATCCAGCCCCGAACCGGAGCAGCGCCAGACAGGCCTGCTCCGGTTTTTTGCGCGGCGTCCTGCCCCGGCAAGAAAGCCTCCAGTCTTGGCGGGCCGTTGGTTTGCACCTGAGCACAGCGCGCTGACCCCGGCGAAGCTACGGGAACGGGGGACAACCGCGCGGACACTGGCCCGATACAGGGCCTCGCTGGCCCGCAACGCAAAAAAAAGCTGCCCGGCCATGGGAAGCCGGGCAGAAAGACCTTATGCAGCTCCGCTGCCGCATAAGGCTGGGAGAGGTTTTCTCGGGTCAGGCCGCGCCGCCGTGGATCTCCTGCTTGCGGCGGGCCATGTAATCCTTCAGCTGATCTTCGATGGCCGCGTCGATCGGCGGCTGCTCGTATTGGGCCAACAGCTGCTTCCAGACATCATTGGCCCGCTGTGCTGTGTCCTTGCTGCCGCGGTCGGTCCAGTTCTCGTAGTTGTCCCAGTCCGACACCAGCGGCGAGTAAAAGGCGTTCTCGTAACGATCCAGCGTGTGCTGGGTGCCAAAGAAATGGCCGCACGGCCCCACCTCCCGGATCGCGTCCAGCCCGATGGCCGCATCCGACACCTCAAACGGCTGCTGCGCCGCCGCCATCATCTGCAGCATCTCGGCATCGATGATCAGCTTCTCGAAAGAGGCCACCAGTCCGCCGCCCAGCCAGCCGGCCCCTTGGTTCAGCAGATGCACATGGCCGCTCATGGCGCCCCACAGCGACATCTGGCTCTCATAGGCCGCCTGCGCATCCACCGCGTTGGAGGCGGTCACATTGCTGGAGCGGAACGGAATGCCATAGCGGCGCGCCAGCTGCCCGGTGGCCTGCGCCGCCAGTGTGTATTCCGGGGTGCCAAAGGCCGGCGAGCCGGTTTTCATGTCCACATTGGAGGTAAAGCCGCCATAGATCACCGGGGTGCCGGGCCGCACGCATTGCGCCAGCACGATGCCGGACAGCGCCTCGGCGTTCTGCTGGGTCAGCGCGCCGGCAATGGTCACCGGCGACATCGCCCCCGCCAGCGTGAAGGGCGTGATGATCACCGGCTGGCCGTGCTTGGCCATCTCGATCAGCCCCTCGCCCATCGGCCCGTCGATCTGCAATGGCGAGTTGGTGTTGATCACCGTGGTGAACACCGGCTTGCCGATCAGATCCTCGCGGGTGCATCCCAAGGAGATCGCCGCCATTTCCAGCCCGTCGCGGGCGCGGTCGGCGCCCAGCCCCCAAGGCTGCCAGTTCTTGTCGGTGAGGGTGATCTGCGCAAAATGCAGGTCCAGATGGCGGCTTTCCTGCGGTAGGTCCAGCGCCTCGAACGGGCCGCCGCCCTCCTGATGCAGGATGTTCAGGCTCTGCACCAGCCTGATGAAATCGCACATCTCCGCATAGGTGCCCTGGCGCCGCCCCTTGTCGAGGTCGGAGACAAACGCCGGGCCGCCGACCGAGGCAAAGATCGCGCAGTCATCGCCCAGCCGCACATTGCGCGCCGGGTTGCGGGCATGCAGCATGAACGAGGACGGCGGCAGCTTCAGCTTCTCCTCCACCAGCCCGCGGTCAAGCCAGACCATCTCGGCGCCGTGGTCCACCTTGGCGCCGGCCTCCTGCAGATAGCGCCGCGCCTCCGGCTCCAGCACCTTGACGCCGATTTCCTCCAGAATGGTCAGCGAAGCCTCATGGATCGCCTCCACCTGATCGGCGCTCAGAATGTTTGCGGGAGCGCTGCGGTAGCGGACCTGGGTCCAGGGCGCCTGGGTTACGCCGCCGCTGCTGCGGTCCGGCCGGGCGCCGCCACGGGCGCGTCTGCGTGCGGAGGTTCGGGTCATGGCTGCCTTCCTGCGGAGAGTTACCTATTGATCACTTGAACAATAACAAAGCACGAAAACTCCTCCCGCGCAATCATTATTGTTCATTTGTACAATAGTGCCACCCGCACCCGGCCCTGATCAGCAGAGCTTGGCCCAAGCCTGTTCCGACTCCCGGCTCGCCGCAATCATCCAGTTGCGAAAGCGCGGCGCGTAAGGCAGGCCGCCGCCCCGCGGTGTGGTGACCAGCGCCAGGCAGTAGCCGGTGGAGATCACCCCCGGCAGCGGCGCCACCAGATGGCCGGCGGCCAGATCCTGATCCAGATAGGGCCTGCGCCCCATGGCGATCCCCAGCCCTTCCTTGGCCGCCTTCAGGCAGGTGGAGCACATGTCCAGTTCCAGATAGCGCGCCTGCCGGTGGCCGCTGAGTCCCTGCGCCTCAAACCAGAACTTCCATTCCTCGTCTTCCGATAGGCTGGCAATCAGGGTGTGCTCCAGCAGATCCTCAGGACTGTTTACCGGGCCGTGTGCGGCCAGATATTCCGGCGCCGCCACCGGCACGATGTCATCGGAAAACAGCACCGGCGCGCCCTCTGGCACCTCATCCCTGGGCATATAGACCAGGGCAAAATCCGCCTCCCGGTTCAGGCTGTCGCCAGCCAGCTCGGAGGTGCTCAGCCGCACCGCTATGTCGGAGTGCTTCTGGTGGAAATCCCCCAGCCGCGGAATCAGCCACACATCCGCCAGTGACGGGAACAGGTTCAGCGTCAGCTGCGACCGCCCGGTGGCGCGCGCCAGCGCATCCGTTGCTGTTTCGATTTCGTCGAGCGCAACACTTAAGCGCTGGTAATAGGCCTTCCCCTCCTCGCGCAGGATCAGCCGGTTGTTGCGGCGGATGAACAGCGGCAGGGCGATGAAATCCTCCAGCGCCTTGACCTGATGACTGACGGCCGAGGCCGAAATGCCCAGCTCCTCCGCCGCCAGCTGGAAATTGCAATGGCGCGCAGCCGCCTCAAAGGCCTTGACTGCGGCAAAGGGGGGAAGCCGTCTTTTCATGGTCCTGTCCGCCAGTTTTCAGGGTCCATCCAATCTGCCGGGAAGCGGCCGCTTCCACAATTGCAGAATTTATTGAGCCACCGCTGAAATTTTTTGCCCTGTCGGCAGGACCGCCCGCCGCGCCATCATCAGGCCGGCAATACACCCCCGCAGCACGAGACCAGGAACAGGCGCCGGAGACGATGCAGTATTCGATCACATCCTTGGCAAAACAGGCCCTGCGCGGCCACCAGGGCTGGCCCGAGGCCTTCCGCCATCCGGAGCCCCAAAAGCAGTATGACGTGGTGATCATCGGAGGCGGCGGCCACGGTTTGGCAACCGCTTACTATTTGGCCAAGAACCACGGCATCACCAATGTCGCGGTACTGGAAAAGGGCTGGATCGGCAGCGGCAACACGGGCCGCAACACCACCATCGTGCGCTCCAACTACCTGTTGAACAGCGAAATCCCCCTGCTGGAGTGGTCGCTGAAACTGTGGGAGGGCCTCAGTGCGGAACTGAACTACAACGTGATGTTCTCGCAGCGCGGCGTGCTCGATATCTTCCACACCGACGGTCAGCGCGACGAGGCGGTGCGCCGCGGCAATGCGATGATCATGAATGGCGTCGACGCGGTGATGCTGAACCGCCAGCAGGTTCTGGAGATGATGCCGCTGGTGGATGAAAACAACGGCCGCTTCCCGGTGCTCGGCGGCCTCTTGCAGCCGCGCGCCGGCAACGCCCGTCACGACGCTGTGGTGTGGGGCTACGCCCGCGCCGCCGACCGGCTGGGCGTCGACATCATCCAGAACTGCGAGGTCACCGGCTTTGAGCGTGACGCCGATGGCCGCATGACCGGGGTGGAGACCAGCCGCGGCCGCATCGGCGCGGGCAAGGTCGCGGTCGCGGTGGCAGGCCACACCAGCCAGGTGATGCAGATGGCCGGGATCAGGCTGCCGGTCGAAAGCCACAAGCTGCAGGCATTCGTCTCCGAGGCGGTGAAACCCTGCGTCGACACCGTCGCCACTTTTGGCGTCGGCCATCTTTATATCAGCCAGTCCGACAAGGGCGGGCTGGTCTTTGGCGGCATGCTGGACGGCTACAACAGCTTTGCGCAGCGCGGCAACCTGCCGATTGTCGAGGACGTGGCCGAGGCGATGATGATGTTCCTGCCCTCGTTGGGCCGGGTGCGGCTGCTGCGCCACTGGGCCGGCGTGGTGGACATGACCATGGATGGCTCCCCCTATATCTGCAAGACGCCGGTCGAGGGTCTCTACCTGAACGGCGGCTGGAACTATACCGGGTTCAAGGCCATCCCTGGCGCCGCCTGGTGCTTTGCCCATACCGTCGCGAACGACGCGCCGCACAAGTTCAACGCGCCGTTCCACCTTGACCGTTTTGCCGAAGGCCGCCCGGTGGATGCCACCGGCGGCGGCCCCTTCCCCAACCATCACTGAGGAGGGCTGATACCCGATGCGCATCCCCTGCCCGCTGTGCGGCGACCGCCCGCTGGAAGAATTCACCTACCGCGGCGACGCCACCGTCACCCGCCCCGCCGCAGCCGCCCCGATGGAGGCCTGGGTCGATTACGTCTACCTGCGCGACAACCCCAAGGGACCCCACCGCGAGCACTGGCGCCACGCCCAAGGCTGCGGCAGCTGGCTGGTTGTGGACCGCAACACCGTCACCCATGAGATCACCCAGGCCGCCCAGGCCCGCCCCGCCGGAGAGGTGCAGCGATGACCAGCCAGACCCACCGGCTGCCCGGCGGCGCAGGCCGCCGCCTCGACCGCAGCAAGCCCATCAGCTTCACCTTCGACGGCAAGCCCTGCAGCGGCTTTGAAGGCGACACGCTCGCCTCTGCCCTCTTGGCCAATGGCGTCCGCCTGGTCGCGCGCAGCTTCAAGTACCACCGCCCGCGCGGCATCTTCACCTGCGACCCGCATGAACCCAGCGCCCTGGTGCAGCTGCGCAGCGGCGCCCGGCAGGAACCCAACATCCCTGCCACCATGGTCGAGCTTTACGACGGGCTGGAGGCGACCAGCCAGAACCGCTGGCCCTCGCTGCAATATGACCTCTTGTCGGTGAACCAGCTGCTCGCGCCGTTCTTTGCCGCCGGGTTCTACTACAAGACCTTCAAATGGCCCGCCAAATTCTGGACGCGTCTCTATGAGCCGGTGATCCGCCGCGCCGCAGGCATGGGGCGCCTGTCCGGTGAAATCGACCCCGACACCTACGAGAAGCAGCACCACCACTGCGATATCCTGGTGATCGGCGGCGGTGCCGCAGGCCTCAGCGCCGCAAGTGCCGCAGCCCAAAGCGGCGCCCGGGTGACCCTGGTGGAGGAACACGCCCGCCTTGGCGGCTTTGACAGCACCGGCCTGGAACAGGACATCGCCGCGCTGGAAGCGCTGGAGAACGTTCGCATCCTGCCGCGCACCATGGTGTTTGGCTGGTATGACGGCAACACCTTCGGCGCGGTCGAGCAGGTCTCCGACCACCTGGCTGTGCCCGCCGCCCACCAGCCGCGCCAGCGGCTGTGGAAGATCGCGGCGGCTCAGGTGATCCTCGCCACCGGCGCCCATGAACGTTCGCTGGTCTTTGGCAACAACGACCGCCCCGGCGTGATGCTGGCCTCCGCCGCCGAGCGCTACTTGCGCGATTACGGCGTGCGCCCCGGCGATCGCGCGGTGATCTTCACGACCAATGACAGCACCGCAGGACTCGCCACGGCGCTGGAAGCCGCCGGGGTCACGATCGCCGCGGTGGCCGATGCCCGCGACGGCGATGAGATCGAAACCGTGCATGGCCGCACCTCGGTCAAGGGTGTCACCCTGCGCCAGAAGGACGGCAGCACCCGCAAGCTGACCTGCGATGTCGTCTGCGTCTCCGGCGGCTGGAACCCGGCGGTGCAGCTGCTGGCGCAGCGCGGCCAGAAACCGCGCTGGAGCGACAGCCTGCAGGCCTTCCTGCCGCAACAGATGGCCGGCGCGGACTTCCTCTGCACCGGCAGCCTGGCCGGGCTGGAGGACCGCGAGGCCTGCCAGATCCATGGCCGCATCGCAGGCGACGCCGCCGCCCGGCGGTTCACCGCCCCGGACAGCGCCGATCTCACCGATTACCACGCCTTATTGGAAGCCAACGAACACAGCGCCGCCAACTGCGCCTATTTCGAGGCCAGCGCCGGCACCTCAAAGAAATTCATCGACCTGCAGCACGATGTGACCGCCGCCGACATCGCGCTGGCCACTCGCGAGGGCTATCGCTCGGTCGAGCACGTCAAGCGCTATACCACGCTGGGCATGGCCACCGATCAGGGCAAGACCTCCAACATCCCCGGCATCGCCGCGATGTCAAAGGCACTGGGCTCGCCGATGGGCCAGGTCGGCACCACCGGCTTCCGCCCGCCCTACCGCCCGGTCAGCCTGGGCGCGCTGGCGGGCCGCTCCCGCGGCAGGCACTGGCGCCCGATCCTGCGCACCCCGCTGCACGGCTGGGTCGCGGACCAGGGCGGCGTGTTCATCGAATCCGGCCTCTGGCACCGCAGCCAGTATTTTCCCAAACCGGGCGAGACCATGGGCCAGGCCGTCAACCGCGAGGTTCAGGCGGTGCGCAGCGCAGTGGGCTTCTGCGATGTCTCCACCCTGGGCAAGATCGACCTGCAGGGCCCCGATGCCGCGGTCTTCCTCGACCGGGTCTACAGCAACGGCTTTGCCAAGCTGCCAGTGGGCAAGTCCCGCTACGGGCTGATGCTGCGCGAAGACGGCATCGTGATGGACGACGGCACCGTCTCGCGGCTGGCTGAGGACCATTACTTCGTCACCACCTCCTCCGCCGAGGCGGAAGCCGTGCTCAGCCACCTGGAGTACTGCCACCAGGTGCTGTGGCCGGAGCTGGACGTGGTCTTCGCCGATGCTGGCGAAGACTGGGCGGGCATTTCCCTGGCCGGCCCCCGCGCCCGCGAGGTGCTGGCCCGGATCGCCACCGGCACCGACACCAGCAACGAAGCCCTGCCCTTTCTGGCGGCGCGCGAGACCGCCATTCTGGACGGCGTCCCAGCGCGGCTTTTCCGGATCTCCTTCTCTGGCGAGCTGGCCTATGAGATCTACGTCCCCGCCCCCTATGGCCGCCCCCTGGCCGAAGCGCTGGAACGCGAAGGCGCGGACTTCGGCATCACCCCCTACGGGGTCGAGGCGCTGGATGTGCTGCGCATCGAAAAGGGCCATGTCAGCTCGGAGCTGAACAAGTTCACCACCGCGGGGGACCTGGGGCTCGGCATGATGATGTCGGGGAAAAAGGACTTCATCGGCCGCGCCCTCAGCACCCGCCCCGGCCTGACAGATCCGGACCGTGAGGTGGTGGTGGGGCTGAAACCCCTGGACCCCGCGCGCAGCTTCCGCCAGGGCGCCCATATCACTGCCAAGGGCGCCCCCCTCGCCCCGGAAAATGACGACGGCTACATCACCTCGGCCGCCTGGAGCCCGACGCTGGAAAGCCATATCGCCATCGCTTTGGTCCGGCGCGGGCGGGAACGGCTGGGCGAGGTGGTCGAGATCATCGACCCCCTGCACGGCGAAGACCCCGTCCCGGCCACCATCGTGTCCCACCATTTCTATGATCCGGAGAATGCCCGTGTCCGCAGCTGAAGCCCTCCCTCTGTTCTGCCTCGAAGGCCTGGACCTGACCGGTGTCCCCTCCGTCCAGCCTGCCGGTGTGGAGGTGCGGATCGTGACCGGCACCACCGTGCTGCGGATCATGCCCTTTCGGGACCAGGCAGCGGCCGCCGGTGCCGCGCTGGCGCCTTTCGGCTTTACCGTCCTGCCCGCTCCCGGCCGCTTTGCCGAGGCCGAGGAGAACTGCCTGGCCTGGGCGGCGGGCAATTGCTGGCATCTGATCAGTCCCCGCCCGGCCTTGGAACAGGAACTGAAACAGGCGCTTGCCGGCCTCGCCGCGGTCAGCAGCGCCGGCGGCGGCTTCCTGCGCCTGCAGATCAGCGGCACCGCCGCCTGCGCGCTGATGGGCAAGGGCTGCGTTCTGGATCTGGACCGGTTTGAGCCGGGCCACTGCGCGGTGACCCTGATGGCCCACACAAAGCTCCACCTGCACCGCTGCTCGGACACGGAATTCGATCTGCTGATCCCCGCCAGCCATGCCGCCAGTTTCTGGGAGTGGCTCACCCTGTCCGCCGCCGAATTCGGACTGGCGGTCCAGGCAACGGCGGCTGCCGCACAGGACGACGGCAGCCCGGTACCGGCGGCCCTGTCCGCGTAACCCCGCACCCGCAGTGCGCTGCGCAATCGCAAGAAAAGGCCGCCGGAGTTCCCCCGGCGGCCGTTTGGCGTCCACATTCTCAGCGGGCTAGGCCTCGAACTCCTCCCACGGGTAGTGGGACAGCAGCTCCCAGCCGGTTTCGGTCACGTGGATCATCTGCTCCAGCTTCACCCCTTCCATCGCGCCCTCCTCGCCGATGTAGGATTCAACCGCCAGCACCATGCCGGGCTCCACCACACCGTCATAGCCGTATTCCTCCAGGTCCTCGCGGTAGGGGATCGACGGGTATTCGTCACACAGCCCCACCCCGTGCGCGAGGCAGCCATAACGGTTCTTCTTGAACCGGTCCGGGATCGGCCAGGACTTCTCCGCGATCTCCCGATAGGACATGCCCGGCCTGATCACCTCCATGTTGAACTCCACCTGCTCGCGCGCCAGCTGATAAAGATCCGCCTGCTCGCGCGACCAGACATCCCCGCACACCCAGGCGCGTGAAATATCGGCGCAATAGCCGTAAGGCCCCACCAGATCGGTGTCGAAAGACACCATGTCGTCCGCCTCGATCACCCGCATCGAGCTTTCGTGGAACCAGGGGTTGGTGCGCGGGCCGGAGGCCAGCAAGCGGGTTTCGATCCACTCGCCGCCTTCGGCGATATTGACCTCATGCAGCTTGGCCCACAGGGCGTTTTCGGTGATGCCCGGCCGCAGCGCATCGCGCATCGCATGCATCCCCTTGTCGGCCACCGCAATCGCCGCCTTCATCAGCTCCAGTTCTCTGGCTGACTTGACCGAACGGGCCACCTCGGCCACCCCCTGGCCATCAACGATTTCGAACCCCAAATCCTGAATGGCGCTGCCGCCCAGATGCGACAGCCGGTCGATCGCCAGCCGTGACTCGCCCGGGCAATAACGGGCCATCAGCCCGCCGATCTGGCTGCCAAAGGCTCCCGCCCATTCCGCCATCCGGTTGCCCGCGGCAAAGAAGTAATGCGCCTTCATCACCCCGTAATTGTCCACCGTCGGCAGCCCCTCGGCCAGGAACGGCATATCGGCGTAATCCAGCAGGGTCACCGGCCCTTCGGCGGGCACAAAGACGCAGCGGGTCTCGAAATGCATGCACCAGATCTGCATGTTGGTGCAGTCGGTGGCATAGCGGGTGTTGATCGGGTCCAGCAGCAGCAGCGCCGGCACATCCTGCCGCAGCATTTCCGATTGCAGCCGCGCCAGCCGGTAGCGGCGCACAGCATCCAGACCGACGGGTGCCTCGGAATGGTCCATCGCGCCGTGCTGCACCGGCCCCTTGCCGCGGTCCATCCGGACCGGCCAGCTGCGGTCGTGGTTGCTGATCACTCTGTTCCTGGCCATCTGACCTCCCTGATGCTCTGTATTTAGGGCCTGCTTGGACCGCGCTGAGGGCGGCACTGCCGCTCTCCCCTGCTCTTCCCGCCGGCCCCGTTCCACAACGCCGCCAGCCGGCCCGATTTTCCGGCCGGCTGGCGCGCTTCGCGGTCTTTGCGGGCCATCCCCGGCAGCGGGTCAGCCCCGGTTGCGCAGCAGCCGCAGCTTGGAGAGCACATCCTCCTTGTTGTGATAAGCCCCGCACAGGCGGCGGTGGCCTTCATAGGCCTCCCGGGCGTGCAGAACCCGCCAGTTGTCGAACAGCACCACCGTGCCCGGACGCAGGCCAAAACGCAGCTGGTAGGCGGGGTCGTTGATCAGCCTGTTGAACAGACCCAGGCTCCGGTAGAAGGCCGCCTGCCGGCTGTCCTCCAGCCGGAACGGCGCACGGTCATAGTTGTTGTAGGTGATCTTGCGCAGGCCCCCGTCGCGGTCCAGGCCGATGACCGGGTTCTCCGCCATAAGATGCACCCCGTCGCCCTTGTACTGCGCCGGAACCGGCACGCTGGCCAGCACTTCAAAGGCCTCGGGGTCCTGTTCCCGGATCACTTCTGCCACCTTGAAGGCGTCGACAAAGATGCTTTCGCCGCCGGTGCCGTCGAATTCCAGGCAATGGAACGCCTGGTAGCCGGGCGAGTCGATGGCATAGGTGCCATCGGTATGCGGGCCGATTTCCACCGTCGAATAGGCGGTATCGGCAAAAGCCTTGTTGGCGGTGAAATCCCAGAACCCGCCAAAGATGGTCTGGCGGATATAACCGACGCGTTTCAGCATCTCCTCAGTGGCCTCCGGCGTGGCCGGCACGCCGGTCACCAGAGCAAAGCCGTGGCGGTCGACCTGCTCCAGCCACTCCGCCAGGCCGTCGCCGTCCTCCTTCATCACTGCCGCGTGAGGCACTTCTGGAAGGGTTTCCTCGATATCCGCCGCCATCCACAGGCTCTTGGGCCGATCTTCGGTCCACAGACCCGGTTCCGCCATATCCTGCAGAAAAGAAACCGGATACACGCTTTCCTCCGCTTCATCCGGCCAGGTGACAAATACAGTTTCAGCATCCATGCGCACCGCTGCCGGCGCCAGCGTTTCGGGGATCGAAAAAGTGTCTACCGATCGCTGATGCGAGCTCCGGTTCATGCTGCGGGCGGCATGGCAATGGTCCCGAAGCCAGACCGCCGGATAGCGGGATAACTGGCCGTTTCCGGTCCAGGACACCTCCAGATGCGCCCCGGCAACCTGCACAGTTTCAATTTTGTCAGACATCGTTCGCTCCCTGATCGCTCATGACCCTGTTCAGGAGTCTTATTGTACAATTGTACAGCTTCTGTCAAGAAGCAATTATACACTCGTATAAGTACAGGCTTGTCATTTGCGGGAATGCTGGTTTGCACATTCAGCCAACTGTTGTACAAGTTTTCAATTACTTGAATAACAGCCAGGAATCATTCGGCCGTGGCAAATGGAAAGAGACAGCGCCTCGACCCCGAGGAGCGGCGCCAGCTGATGCTGCAATCTGCTCGGGACTCTCTGGCGAAGTATGGCGCCCAGGGAACTGGCGTGCGGGAGATCTGCAAGGATCTGGGCGTATCCCCCGGCCTGCTCACCCATTATTTCGATGGCAAGGACAGCCTGTTCATCGAAGCTTACGAGCATATGGCGCAGCAGTATCTGGCTGAAGTCCGAGCCATAGCCGACGCCACGGAACTTTCCGCCGAAGATCGGCTGAAACAGCTGTTCAGACTGTACTTTTCAAACGAGTGGTCAAAGGACGGCGTGATCGGCACCTATACCGGTTTCTGGAGCCTTTCGCAGACGATCCCAGCGCTCAAAACCGCCTTTGAGAAAACGTTCCAGGCCCAGCGCGCTGCCTTCGAGATGCTGGTCCTAGGTCTCATCGAAGAACGAAGTATATCTGTGGATTCCAGGACTTTCGCCACATTCCTCCTGGTATTCCTGGAAGGTGTCTGGTTCGAAAGCTGCCTGAATCCCAAGGCCGTTGACAAGGAAAAGATCCAGGCGTTCTGCTGGGACTGGCTGGAATGCTACTTGGCAGCCAAAAGCGCATCCAAACCCTAGCAGCTGTATTGTTCTGACGGTCTGAGCGGCTCATTTCTGGCGAGGTTTGCAGAGTGCATTGACGGATAACGGTCAGGCGAACGGCGGTTGCTGCTTGCCTGGCCGGGCCAGCCATGCACCGGAAACCAACCTACGGCGGCACAGACCCCAATGCGCTGAAGGCTGCCCCCCCGAAAAGAATGGCTGCTTTGCGAACATCGAGGCTGTCCTGCAACGGAACCGCAAGCTTGAATTCAGAACACGCGACGTCACTTTCCTAGGCCCGCGCCACGTAGCGTTTGAGCATTCCAAACAGGTCGCGTGGATCGTCCGGGTCGGCGATGAGATCAAGTGGACTTGAGATATCGTGGTCACCGACCCGGTCGCGCAGCCAGCGCAGCGCCGAGAAATCCTCGACCGCGAAGCCCACACCATCAAAGATCGTAACCTGCCGGTCGCTGGTCCGTCCGGAAGAGGCGCTGGTGAGCACCTGCCACAACTCGGTTACAGGATGATCCTCATCCAGTTGCTGGATATCGCCCTCGATGCGTGTCTGCGGGGTGTATTCGGTGAAGATGTCCGAGCGCAGCAGGATGTCGCGATGCAGTTCGGTCTTGCCGGGGCAGTCGCCGCCGATTGCGTTCACATGAACGCCTGCGCCGACCAGGTTGTCGGTCAGAATGGTCTGGTACCGCTTGTCCGCCGTGCAGGTGGTGATGACCTGTGCGCCTTCCACGGCATCTTCACCGCTGGAACACGCCGTCAGGGCCACCCCCTTGCCCTCCAGGTTGACCATGCAGCGGGCGGTTGCAGCGGGATCAACATCATAAAGGCGGAAGTTCTTGATCCCGCACACCGAGGCCAGCGCCAGGATCTGGAATTCCGACTGGGCGCCATTGCCGATGATCGCCGCCGTGTCCGCCCCCTTGGCTGCCAGTGTCCGCGTGGCCAGCGCCGAGGTCGCAGCGGTGCGCAAGGCAGTAAGCAGGGTCATTTCCGAAAAGAGCTCCGGGTATCCCGTCTCCACCGAAGCCAGCACGCCGAAGGCGGTCACGGTTTGCAGCCCGCGCTTGGTGTTGGACGGGTGGCCGTTGACGAATTTGAACGCATAGTCGGTGCCGTCGGAAGCCGGCATCAATTCGATTACACCGATTGGAGAATGCGAAGCCACACGCGGGGTCTTGTCGAACAACTCCCAGCGGCGGAAATCAGCTTCGATATAGTCGGTGAGTTCGTGCAGGCAGCGCTCAATCCCGTACTGATGAACCAGGGCCAACATACTCTCGACGCTTACAAACGGGACCAGCGCCTTGCCAGAAGGCGCAAAGGAGGCAGGCATCATCAATAGGTATCCTCGTAAGCCGCGCAGCGGGCTTCGGTGTCAAGTTCGGCAATTGAGGCCAATTCAGCCTGCTTGTGAGCGCGGTAAACCGCCGGGAACGGGTCTGCGAACCATCCTTTGGCCACGTCACAGGATTGGAACCGGTCCAATGCCTCTTCCAGTGAGGACGGCAAGCGGACAAACCCTCGTGCGGCAAGCTCTTCAGGCGGCAACAGCGAGAGGTCTTCCTCTGTGGGAGCCGGAGCCGTCAAACCCTCCTCAATCCCCTGACAGCCCGCATGCACGACTGCCGCCAGTGCCAGATGCGGACAGGCGGCTGCGTCGGCGGCACGGTATTCGATGTTGAACTGCCGTGCGATCGAGGCAGGGTCCTTCGCCGTGACCGGGCAAACGCGCAGCGATGCTTCACGATCCCGGAAACCGAGATTGTTGTAGGCCGCCGACCAGCGGTGCGGGGTGAGCCGCTCGTAGGAAATGGCAGAAGGCGCTGTCAACGCCACGATGTTTTCCAGGTATTTCAGCACACCGGCCGAAAATGCGCTGGTCAGGGCCGACATCCCGCAGGCGCCATTTTCGTCGTAGGTTGCCGGGCTGCCGTCATCGTTCAGGAAGCTCATATGGATATGCACCCCGTTGCCAACACTTGCCACGTCACGGATCGGGGTAAACGTCGCCTCTTCGCCCTGGGCGCGGGCGGCAGAGCGGGTCAGCTCACGCAGGAGCACGGCAGCATCAGCCGCACGCACCCCTTTATCGGGGCCGACCACGACTTCATACTGATTGGGGCCGAATTCCTTCATGATGCTGTCAGGTTCCATACCGGCCTCCTGCAGCGCGGCCATGAGCGTTTCGCTCAGCCTGCGCTGCAGTTCGAACGCCTCGCGGCCGAAACCCTGATTGCGGATTCCGGGCGCGCCCTTGAGCTGGAACTCGTGCTCGAACGCCCCCAGAAGATGCACGCCGGCAACGCGCTTAAGACGATCCAGCGCCCCGCGCAAAATCGACCTCGTGCAAAGCGCCCAAGGCTCGCCATCCAGCGAAGTGATATCGCCCAGCATGTAGTGTTCCGTCACACCCGCGCCGAAATCGGCCCTCACCTCCGTGGCCGGATCGGGAACCAGCAAAAGATCCCCAAGCGCGCCAAACGGGCTGTCCCCGATCCCGTCAAAACAGTTGATCATGACATTTGTCGGTGTCCAGCCGACGCCGCGTTTCAGCCGTTTTTCCAACTGGCCGGCAGGAAATGCCTTGCCGCGCACTTTTCCGGCAAGGTCGCACGTTGCGGCGAATATCAGGGGCATTGGTGTCATGTGGAACGGTCCTCATCGGTAAGCCGCACCGCATCCCAGGCTTTGATCCGGGCGCGGGTCTGGTCGAAGTTGTCTTCTGCGATCTTCGTGGCAATGGCCTCGATGACCGCCAGCGCCGGTGTGTATGTGTCCCAGAGCGTGCCGCTCTCGATCGGCACGGGCAGTACTTCGGCGGCGTGCCGGGCAATGGGCGAAAGCCATTTGTCCGTCATCAGAACAACACGCGCCTTCTGCGCCTGGGCGGCTTCGCAAAGCCGCAGCAGGCTGGACTGATAACGGCGGAAATCAACGGCAAACAGCACGTCGTCCTGCTTCATCCGCAGGATGTATTCCGGCCATGTCTCGATATTCGCGGGCAGGTGATAAACACCTTTGCGCATCTGGCGCAGATGGAAGGACAGGTGAAATGCGATTGAATCGCTGACCCGTCCGCCCAAAATGTGAATCTCGCGCTTGGGATCCATCAACAGGGCACATATGCGCCCGAACTGGGCCTCGGTAATGGCGGCCGAAGACACCGCCATCTGGGCTGAGGCCCGTGCAATGAAGTCGCCAAGATACCCGCCTTCGACATGACGGTTTCCGGTGTGAATCTCGGCGGGCGACCGCTGCCCCTCTTTCAGTTCGGCAATCAGAGCGCGCTGAAATTCCTGATACCCGGCCAACCCGATCTTGTTGACGAAACGCGAGATGGAGGGGGCGGAAACCTCGGCATGAGCCGCTAAATCCTGTATCGAAACCAGCCCCGCATAGGGGTAGTCCGACAGCACGGCGGCGGCCAGCTTGCGCTCGCTTGCAGTGAGGTTTTCCGCCTCGGCAGTGATGCGATCTTTTACCAGCATGATGAGATTGGATTCCTTTCTTTGTGCTGACTGTGTTTGAAAATAATTTTTCAGTCAAGGCTAACTGGATTGACTTTGAAAATTTTTCATCGATATCCTGCTGCCACGAGGAGAATCCGATGATCACAACTGCCCCACGCTCGCAAATGCTTCCGGCGCTCCTGGCGCTGCTATTGGTTGTCGGGATGGCAGCGGCCGTCGGTGCCGCCGCCGGCTCAGCCATTGAACGGACGTTGATCGTCTTCCTGATTTCCTTGACGGCGATTGCCGGAATGGGGGTCTATTCAGGAAATTCCGGAATTCTGAGCTTCGGGCATTTGTCTTTCATGGGCATAGGAGCCTATGCCTCCGCCTTGCTGACAGTGCCTGCAAACATCAAGGAAGCGACGCTCCCCGCGCTTCCCGAATGGCTGACCGCAATCCAGTTGGATCTGTGGCCAGCCACGGTTTTTGCTGTCGGCCTGACGATGCTGCTTGCCGTTTTGGTCGGGCTTGCGATCTGGAGGCTCGAAGGCTCCGCGGCAACTATCTCCACCCTTGCGCTTCTGATCATCACTCACGGAATTCTGATCGGCTGGCGCGACGTGACCCGTGGCGCGCAGACCTTCTTCGGAGTGCCGCGCGAAACAACGATCTGGGTGGCAGCTGCCGCATGCCTGATTGCTCTTGTTACCGCGCGCCTGTATCGCGACTCCGTCTCGGGGCTTCGTCTGAGAGCCGGCCGCGAGAACGCCATCGCCTCCGCCGCTGTCGGCATCAACGTCCCTATGGAACGGTTTGTCGCCTTTGTGCTGAGCGCCGGGCTAATGGCCCTCTCCGGTGCCCTGATCGCGCATTTCCTCGGTGCCTTCAGCCCCAAGAAGTTCTACTTCACTGACACTTTCTTTCTTCTGGCAATGCTCATCGTCGGTGGAATGACAACCGTGACCGGCGCCATGGCCGGTGCCGTGGTCGTGACCCTCGTCACAGAAGTTCTCCGCCGTCTTGAAGGCGGGCTGGACCTGGGTTTCGTCGAGATTCCGCAGGTCTTCGGCACCACCCAGATCGGCATCGGCATCCTGATCCTGCTGGCCCTGGTGCGCCGTCCCGATGGGCTGGCAGGATTGAAAGAGTGGGAAGAATGGCTGCTGCCTGCGCGGCGCGCTAAAGTCGGGCCGAAGCCCCTGGAACCTGCGGAATCCGACGCACTGGAAGCCCGCAATATCATCAAACGCTTCGGAGGGCTGGTCGCCACGAATGATGTCGGCATTACCGTCCGCCCGGGAGAGATTCTGGGGCTGATCGGGCCGAACGGGTCGGGCAAGACCACGCTGATGAACCAGCTGTCCGGCATTTTGCGCCCGGACTCCGGCGAAATTACCCGAGCGGGCCGTGACCTGATCAAACTGCCTGCCCATCGCTTTACGGATGCCGGGATTTCGCGCACCTTCCAGAATATCCGCCTGTTCCCCACACTAAGTGTCTACCAGAATGTTCAGGCTGCAGCTCTCTCAACCAAAGGCGGCAAAGATGCACCTGCCCGGATTGCCGCCGCGCTGGAGCGGCTTGGCCTGACCGGTATTTCCGAAGCAACTGCCGGCACCCTGTCCTATGGCGATCAGCGCCGGGTCGAGATTGCGCGGGCACTGGTCTGTCAGCCCTCACTGATTTTCCTGGATGAGCCTGCCGCAGGAATGAACCGCGAAGAAACCGATGCGCTGATGCTGATCCTGCGCAAACTGAACACCGAGTTGGGCATCGGCATTCTGCTGGTCGATCACGACCTGGCGCTGATCAACGCGGTTTGCCAGCGCATCGTCGTTCTGAATGAAGGCCGCAAGATCGCCGAAGGAACCCCGGAAGAAGTCCGCCGCGATCCCGCTGTCATCGAGGCCTATCTGGGCACAACCAACCACGAAGCCGCGTAGGCTGAAACAGGGAGAACACAATGAAACGACTGCTTTTTACCACCACCGCTCTAAGCTTGGCCGCGATGACCGCGCAGGCGGACGAACTGAAACTCGGACTGGCCACGGCCCAAACGGGCGGACTTGCCTCCTATGACGCCCCGGTCGTCGAAGGCATCCGCATCGCCGTTGACGAGATCAATGCCGCTGGCGGGATCGGCGGCAACGTCATGATCGAGCTGATCGAAAAAGACGTGCGTTCCGACACAGCCCAGACGGTCATTGCCGCTCAGGAGCTGGTGGATGGCGGTGCCGAGGCAATCGTGCTGCCCTGCGACGCCGATCCGTCCATTGCCGCTGCAAGCATCGTCGGCGCTGCCGAAGTCCCCGCGATTTCCACCTGCGCGTCCTCGCCAACGCTGCCGCTGATCGGCGGCGACTACGTCTTTGCCAATTTCCCCGGCGATAACGTGCAGGCCACGGTTTCGGCCTCTTGGGCGTTTGACCAGGGTATGAAGTCGGCCTTTATCCTCTATTCTCCCGACAGCCAGTACACCACAATGCCGCTTTACTTTGCCGACGTGATGAAGGCGCTTGGCGGCGGCGTTCTGGGCGAAGCGACCTACAATATCGGCCAGCCTGACTTCTCGGCGGTTGCGACCCGGATTGCGGCTCTCAGCCCGGCACCTGATGTTGTCATGACATCGGCATACGAACCGGATTTCCCGACCTTCATCAAGGCGCTCCGCGCTGCCGGGTACAAGGGGCAGGTCATTGGGTCCGACGGCATCGACAGCCTCACCACCTTTGGTCTTGGCGATGTTGCCGAAGGGGTGGTGTTCACCACCGCCGGCCATGCCACTGCCGGCAGCCCGCTGGAAGCCTTCAACACGCTTTTTGAGGAAAAGACCGGTGCGGCGTCCGAGACCGTGTTCAACGCGGTGGGCTACGACCTCGTGAAGGTGCTCGAAGCCGCGGTTCTGGCTGCAGGATCGACTGACGCAAAAGCCATCCGTGACGCATTGGCCGAGCTGGAAAACGTCCAGGGGGCCACCAGCACGATCACCTACAAGGGCACTACCGGCATGCCTGTGCGCCAGGTCTCGCTGATCCGCGTGGCAGGCGGCGAACGTGAACTGGTCGGCCAGCCGTCTCCCAAGGCTGACCTGATCCCCGCCCCGCGGATGCAGTAAGGTTCAGCGCGCATGTCTTCATTCCTGAAACTTGAGAACTGCAAGGTGCGCTATGGCGCCGTCGAAGCCGTGCGCGGTCTCAATCTTGAGATCCGGAAGGGCGAGATCGTCGCCCTTCTGGGCGCTAACGGGGCGGGAAAATCCTCAACCATGAACGCTGTCGCCGGCTTGGAGCCCGTGGCAGAAGGCAAGGTTTGGTTCGAGGGGCGCGATATCACAGGTTTACCGCCTGAAGAAATTCCAATCGCGGGGCTGACGCTGTCCCCCGAAGGGCGCCGTGTCTTCGGCACCCTGACCGTCGATGACAATCTGAAAATGGGGGCCTACGCGGTCAAGGACGCCGGCGCAATCGAACGCGCCCGTTCACATGTGTTCGAACTGTTCCCGATCTTGGCCGAGCGGCGCGCGCAATACGCCGGCACCTTGTCGGGCGGGCAGCAACAGATGCTGGCGATTGGGCGCGCGCTGATGTGCAATCCGCGCCTTCTCCTGCTTGATGAACCTTCGCTTGGCCTTGCGCCGCTTATCGTCGAGCAGGTGTTCGAACTGATCGAAACACTGCGCGATGATGGAATGACCATTTTCCTCGTCGAGCAGAACGTCGCCGGTGCCCTGGAGATCGCGGACCGTGCCTACATGATGGCTTCGGGCGAGATCGTGAAACAGGGCAGCGCCGACGAGATGCGGCAATCCGGCGATATGGCCGAAAGCTATCTTGGAGGACACTGACCATGGATCTTTTGCTGCAACAGACCGTGAACGCTGTCGCATTGGGCGGAATCTATGCGCTCCTTGCCCTGGGCCTGGCTGTGGTGTTTTCGATCATGGGGCTGATCAACTTCGCCCATGGCGAGTTGATGACGATCGCGGGCTACGTGCTGATGTTTTGCGGGATCGCGGGGGTGCCCTTCCTGATCGGCGCTCCGCTGGCGGTGATCGCAGCAATGCTGGTCGCGGTGCTGATGGAACGTATCGCCTTTCGGCCAGTGCGCAATGCTTCGGGCGCAACCATGCTTGTCACCAGTTTTGCGGTTGCCATGATCCTTCAAGTTTTGTTTCAGAACTTAATCTCGGCCCGCTCGCAGCCGGTGCTGATCCCCGGCCTGCTGAACCAGAGCATCGTCATTGGCGGCCTCGTTGTCGGAGTCAGCAAGCTGTTTGCGATCATCGCTACCATCGTGATGCTGATCGCTCTGGAGTACTTCATGACCCGGCAGAAACACGGCATCGCCATGCGGGCCGCAGCCGAGGACTTCGCCATTGCCCGACTGATGGGCATCCGAGCGAATACAGTCATCTCAGCCGCGTTCGCACTGTCGGGACTGCTGGCAGGTGTTGCTGCCGTGCTTTGGGTGTCGCAACGGGCGTCGGTTGATCCGCTCATGGGGTTCACACCGGTGCTCAAGGCGTTCATCGCCGCAATTCTTGGCGGGCTCGGCTCGCTCAAGGGGGCAGTCGCCGGAGGCTTTCTCCTGGGCTTTATCGAGGTGTTCCTGTCGGCCTTCCTGCCTGCCGAATGGCAGGAGTTCCGCGAGCCGATAGCTCTGGCCCTCGTCGTTGTGATGCTGATCTTCCGGCCAAACGGGATAATCCCGGCCGCCACTCTCCAAGCACAAAAAGTCTAATGAACGTGACCAGCGCATATCCCCTTTTGTCCGAAAATGACCCGGCTCCCGTTGAATGGGTTAACCAGTCAAGCGAGACTCCCGTTTTGCTCCTATGCGAACATGCAGGACAGAGCATCCCTGAATCCCTTGGCGATCTGGGGCTCGCACCTGGAGTAATTGACACGCATATCGGGCTGGATATTGGCGCAGAAGCCCTGGCCCGCGCTGTCGCAGAGCGATTGAACTGTCCGCTTGTCCTGCAGCGTTACAGTCGGCTGGTTATTGATTGCAACCGCCCGCCCGGGACGCCCGGATCAATCCCGAGTGTCAGTGATGGTGTCGGCATTCCCGGCAATATCGGCCTTTCCCAAGCTGATGCAGAACGACGCGTCACAGAAATCTTTGCGCCGTTGAACGCGGCGATCCGGTCAGGGTTTGAACGCGCCCCGCGACGGGCCGGGTTTTCCATTCACTCTTATGTGCCTGCGCTTTTGAACGGCCGTCAACGCCCCTGGCATGCGGGGTTCCTGACACGCTGCGATCTCACCACCGCCAGCCTGATGCTGGATACCATCGCGGCCAGAGATCCTAATCTGGTGCTGGCTGTAAACGAACCCTACAAAATCTGCGACGACAGCGACTGGTTTATCCCGCAGTTTCCGGAGGAATACGAAATTGAGCACGCACTTATCGAAGTGCGGCATGATCTGTTGAAAGATCGGGATGGTGTCGAGATTTGGGCGGATCATCTCTCTCATGCAATTCTCAAAATACTTGAGTGCGAGCCATGAGACAGGAACCCAGTTCCCGCCGTTCACGGGAATGCCGGACGGCGTCCGCGTTCCAGCGGTTGCGCTTTTTTTCCACTGGCGGTGACCAAAGGGCACGGAGCGCGCCTGTGCACGGATGTGCGCGGCCGCGGGCTGGCCATCGGAGCGGAACTGGCCGCAGATCCACAAACGCACGATCCGCCCCCGCAGCCCGCCGCGCAAATGATTTGCCGCACCTTCGAACCGGGGGCGGTTCTGTATTACGCTGGAATGAACTCCAACGTGCTGGAACTGACCCCGCCCCGTACCTTGACCAGGGACGAGGCGAAAAGAAGGCCCCGATAATTTGGAACAAGCCCTCAAGGACGTCTTGGCGGGCCGTTTCGACACAAACAAACTTACGCATTTTGGAGGATGGTAGCGCCATGGCCACCAATTCGAAAACCTTCCCGACGACCCGGCAGATCCCGCTTGAGCCGCGGCAATCCGCGTTGTTGTTCATTGATGTTCAGAATTTTTCGGCCCATCGCAAGGGGGCCGAATTCGATGGGCTGTCCGACGCGGAATTCAACGAGAAATACGGATGGTTCTTCTCCGAACTCGAAACGCGCGTCATTCCCAACATGCAGGCCATCCAGCAGGCATGCCGCACAGCCGCTGTCGAGGTGATGTACACCACCATCGAAAGCCTCACCCTTGATGGGCGTGACCGGTCTCTTGACTACAAGATTACCGGGTTCCACGTGCCCAAAGGCTCTTGGGATGGCAAGGTCATCGATCAGATTGCCCCGGAAGGCGACGAGATCGTTCTACCCAAATCGTCGTCCTCGGTCTTTGTTTCGACCCATATCGATTACATCCTGCGCAATCTGGGGGTGAAGCAGTTCGTGCTGTCCGGGCTGCTTACGGATCAATGCGTCGAAGGCGCCATCCGCGATGCCTGCGATCTTGGCTACCTGGTCACTCAGGTCACGGATGCCTGCCTTACCTATAGCCAGGAACGCCATGACCACAGCCTGCGCACGATCCAGGGTTATTGCAGGCAGGTGACGACACAGGAACTGGTCGACGAATTGGCGGGGCTTTCAAATGGGTAAGCCGCTGCAAGGCGGTCTGGACGTCATCAATGCCAATCGGGATCACGTCGCGGCGCTTACTTGAGCAGCAGCCCAAGTAAGCGAGGCTGAATGGCTCTGGGACAGTTCCAAATGCAGTTTAGCCTGCTCTTTGCTCACGCTTCGGATGAATGTCCTTTTTCCTCAGCCGTTACGGCGACGGCTGCACCATGGATACGTCTGAACATGCGCTGAACGCCTGAGACAGCAGGAATATCGTTCTCCGGTCCTGACATCGTTGCAACTTCCGGCCCTTTTGCCGTCTCCCGCGATCCCGGCTTCCGGCCAAGGCGCACTGCCCGGACCGGGTTTGCAGAGTGCAGCCGGTCATTGGCTGGGGCGGGCTGCGGTCAGCCAGTGCCCTGGCTGTGCCCGGCCGGCCGGATCGAAGGCTGACGAGCGGTTGCCGCCCCGGAAACCCGGCGGTGACGAATGCTCACGCATCGGGAAACCCGTGGGGGGGGATCCGGCCAAAAAGCATGCCCCCCGCTGGCGAAGATTGACGGCCCTCAAAGCCGCTTCCCGCGTCGTCCAGGAGAAGACAGTTCGGGCTCATGCTGAAATTGGAACAAGTTCAGCCGCAAGCTCCAGCACGAGGCTGCTGACCGCCTCCCGGGCTTGTTCCTGCATTTTCTTTCCGCGCAATTTGCGGGCAAGGGCAGACCCGCGGGCGGAAGCTTCCTGCACCAGCAGCAGAAATGCAATTTCGCGCAGCTGATGCATGGCCAGGTCGGCCTCGTCCTGCGTCAGCAGCTTTCCAATCCCGTCTGGCACGGCAGAGTCTGCAAGCAGGCGTTTCAAGGCCGGCCCGTGTTTGGACTCCTCAGCCCGGGCAATGCAGACGTCAGTCATGTCTGGCATCTCCGATTGAAATACTTCAACCGGAATACAAGCCGTCTGCCTGGAGTAGCCGGCTTGCCGCTCGATATGGAGCGCCCGCTGCGCAGGGTCATAGGACAGCGCAAGGCCATCAGCCGACACATCCGACGCAACCAGATGTCCGAAGCGTTTGCGCAGGCCGAGAGCTTCCGAGAAGAGCACCAGCTGCAGCAGGCCGGCCTGCGACAAATCGCAGGAGATCCGCTGGATGCCGCTGCGGCCGGCGTGCTTGTAGTTGAGCGCGAGCCTGGCACCGCCGTCATCCCGCGCCTCCATCGAAAAAATCTTTGCAGGCATACAGTGAGTTACATGGAAAGCCGCCACGCCTTCAAGCTGCGGTGTGCAGGGCCGGCGATGCTAAGCGGGCCTGTGCCTAACCTCAGGCGGTCATCCCTTAGACCGAAGCCATTTGCTCAAGATCCCAGCTTCAATCAGTTTACGGTATCGCAGGCAGCATAGCGCCCGCTTGCGCAAACCGGCAATCGCGGCCCGGCGGTGCCGCCGGGCCGCACATTGGATCTGTTAGCGGCTCAAACCGCCATGCAGCGCCGGCACGTCCAGGCTTTGGAAGCCGTAGTGGCGCAGCCAGCGCAGGTCGCTGTCGAAGAAGGCGCGCAGGTCGGGGATGCCGTATTTCAGCATCGCCAGACGGTCGATGCCGATGCCGAAGGCAAAGCCCTGGTAGATCTCCGGATCGATCCCGCCGGCCGCGATCACCTTGGGGTGCACCATGCCCGAGCCGAGGATCTCCATCCAGTCGTCGCCTTCGCCGATCTTCAGCGCACCGCCCTCCCAGGAGCAGCGGATGTCGACCTCGGCGGACGGCTCGGTGAAGGGGAAGTGCGAGGCGCGGAAGCGCAGCTCGACGTCATCCACCTCAAAGAAACTCTTCACGAACTCCTCCAGCACCCACTTCAGGTTCGCCATCGAGATGTCCTTGTCCAGCGCCAGGCCTTCGACCTGATGGAACATCGGCGTGTGGGTCTGGTCATAGTCGGCGCGGTAGACGCCGCCCGGGCAGATGATGCGCAGAGGCGCGCCCATCTTCTCCATCGAACGGATCTGGACGGGGCTGGTATGGGTGCGCAGCACATGCGGCGGGCGGTCGTCGCCTTCCGCACGGTGCATGTAGAACGTGTCCATCTCGGCCCGCGCCGGGTGGTGGCCAGGGATGTTCAGCGCGTCGAAGTTGTACCAGTCGGTGTCGATCCGCGGGCCTTCGGCCACCGAGAAGCCGAGTTCGGCAAAGATTGCGGTGATCTCTTCCTGCACCTGGCTGATCGGATGCAGGCTGCCCTGGCGCGAAGGGCGCGACGGCAGGGTCACATCCAGCCATTCGGTACGCAGGCGCGCGTCCAGGGCGGCATCTTCCAGACCCGCCTTCTTGGCCGCCAGGGCCGAGTTGATCTCATCCTTCAGCGCGTTCAATGCCGGGCCTGCAGCCTGGCGCTCTTCCGGGGTCATCTTGCCCAGCTCGCGCATCTTCAGCGCCACTTCGCCCTTCTTGCCGACGGCGGCAAGGCGGATCGCTTCCAGTGCGGCTTCATCCGCGGCGTCTGCAATCTGACCCAGGTATTTGGCTTTAAGATCGTCCATCACGGCCCCTCGAGTTCTGCTTGTGCCCTGCTACCACAAGGGCGGCTGAAAGCAAGAGGGCCAAGGCCAAAGCCCCGGGCGTGTGTCACCGCGCTGCGGCGGGCCGGGTGCCTCACCCCCGCGCCGGCGCAAACCGCTTGCGGTATTCACTGGGCGACAGGCCGACAACCCGCTGGAACAGCTTGCGAAAGGCAGAAACGTCCAGATAGCCCATCTCCATCGCGATCGCCTCGATGCTGGCGGTGGACAGCTCCAGCCGTTCCCGGGCCTTGGAGACGCGCAGCTGCTGCAGATACTCCGAGGGCTTAAACCCCGCTGCCGCCTGGAACCGGCGCAGGAAAGTCCGCTCTTCCAGCCCGGCGGCGGCGGCCATCTGCGGCACCGTCACCGGATCGTGAAAACGCGTCTGAAGCCAGTGCTGCGCCTTCAGCACCGCGGCGTCGCCATGGGTCAGATCCGGGGCAAACAGATTGTAATAGCTCTGCTCGCGCCCGCCCGGATCGATCAGGAAGTAACGGGCGGTTTGCAGCATCACCGCCAGCCCCATGAACCGCGCCACCAGCCGCAGCCCCAGATCTGTCCAGGCCATCAGCCCGCCCGCGGTGATCACATCGCCATCGTCGATCAGCAGCCTCTCCGCCTGCAGCCGCACCTGCGGAAAGGCATGGGCAAACTCCTGCGCCAGCGCCCAATGGGTGGTGGCGGTCCGCCCATCCAACACACCGGACGCCGCCAGAGGGAAGGCGCCCGCGCAGACCGAGCAGACCAGCGCGCCGGCGCCATGCTGCCGCTGCACCCAGGCCGAGAGTTCCGCCAGCACCGCCCCTTCCAGGCGCGGGCCCAGACTGGGCGGCAGGATCACCGCGTCATACAGCTTCTCCGCCGAAAAATCCTCCGCAACATCAACTTTGAACCGGCGCCCCTGCCCCGTCAGGCTCCATCCGGCCGCCTCCAGCAGGTCCCGCAACCCCAGCACCGCCGCCTGCTGGGCTCCGGGATAGGCCGCCAGCCCAACGCGAATCTCATCACCCGTTGCCATTTGTCGAATCTAACCCGGCTTATGTCATTTCCGCCAGTCACCATACGGCACGGCCGGGGGCTATACCAAAACGGCAACCGCGAAGGAGCCGCAAATGACCAAATCCGCATTGATCCTGATCGACATCCAGAACGACTATTTCCCGGGCGGCAAATACGAGCTGCATGGCATTGAGGCCTCTGCCGCCAATGCCCGCCGGCTGCTGGACCACGCCCGCTCTCTGGGCGACCTGATCGTGCATGTGCGCCATGAGAATGAAAGCAGCGACGCCCCTTTCTTTGCCGCCGGAACCCCTGGAGCCGAATTCCATGCCACCCTGCAGCCTGCCACGGATGAGCCGGTTGTGCTCAAGCACCGGATCAACGCCTTTCTCGGCACCGGCCTGAAACAGCTGCTGGATGAGAACGGCATCACCGAAATAACCATTGCCGGCGACATGAGCCACATGTGCATCGACGCCGCTACCCGCGCCGCCGCTGATTACGGCTACACTGTCACCGTGGCCGAAGACGCCTGCTCTGCCCGCGACCTGGAGTTCAATGGCGACGTGATCCCGGCCGTTCAGGTCCACAAGGCCTTTATGGCAGCGCTCGCCTTTGGTTATGCAGCGGTGGTCGGCACCGACGCCTGCTTGCTCAGCTGATACCCAGGTGACCGGGGCGGACCCGGTCAGGCCGGGGCCGCTGCTGGCGGCGGCCCGGGCGCTGAATTCACGCCCGTTTTATGGTACACTCCGCCTGCATCTTTTCAGCAGCACCGGAGGGCACAGTCATGGCACATGTGGATTGGTACATCGAGGGCCGCAGCTTCGGAAACTGCAACTGCAACTACGGCTGCCCCTGCCAGTTCGAAGACCTGCCGACCCACGGCAATTGCACCGGGTTCGAGGTGCTCCACATCGACAAGGGCCATTTCGGCAATACCGACCTCACCGGCACCCGGTCCGCCCTGCTCTACGCCTGGCCGGGCCCGATTTTCGAAGGCAAGGGCGCGCTGCAGGCAATCATCGACGACCGCGCGACGGACGACCAGCGCGCGGCGCTGGAAACCGTGCTTCTGGGCGGCGAAACGGATGAGGAGGCCACCCACTGGTGGGTGTTCCGCGCCATGTGCGACACGGTGCACGAGACGCTGACCAAGCGGATCGACTATGAGGTGGACATCGAAAACCGCACCGCCAAGGTGGACATAGAAGGGCTGCTGCAGGCCACGGGCCGCCCGATCCAGGCCCCGCACGGTGGCGGCGAGCACCGGGTGCAAATCGGCATTCCTGGCGGCATCGAATTCACGCTGGCGGAAATCGGCAGCGGCTCAAGCAGATCCACCGCCGCAATCGCGCTGGACCTGGAGGATACGTACGGCCAGTGGGCCGTCATCCGCCACGGCCCGCATGGAATCGCCGCCTAGGCCTCGGGACCTTTGCCGGGCTGCTTCTTCCAGCGCTTCTGGTTGAACGGGTACAGAAACTGCCGCCAGTAGCCGTTTGGCACCGTGTCGCCCGCCACCCCGTATTTGGCGGGCCAGGCCGCCTCCGGCAGATGATGGGTGCCGAACAGCCAGTCATAGAGCGGAAAATGCGAGGCATAGTTGATGTCGATCGCTGCCCGCTCGCTGCCGTGGTGCCAATGGTGATAGCGCGGCGTGACCAGAAAGCGCTCCAGGAAGCCCAGCTTCCAGCCGATATTGGCGTGAATGAAGCTGGAGTAGAAATAGACAATCAGCAGATAGCCTTGAATCGCCTCCGGCATGAAGCCCAGGGTGAACATCGGCACCGCCGTCAGCCCGCGCAGCACTGCAATCTCGATGAAATGCATCCGCGCGCCCGCCAGCCAGTCCATCTTCTTGGCGGAGTGGTGAATGGCATGGAAATGCCACAGCGCCGGGACGCTGTGAAAGGCGCGGTGCACCCAGTACTGCACAAAATCCGTCGCCGCCATGATGATCAGCACCTGCACGCCAAAGGGCAGATTGGTGATATGGGCGCGGATGCCCTCCAGATCGGCAGTTGCATTCACATAATTCGCAGGCGCCAGCGTCAGAAAGGTCAGCACCTGCACCAGCATCGAGCTGACCAGATAATAAAACATGTCCTCGCGCCATTCGGTGCGGAACACGGTCTGCTCGCTCCGGGCCGGAAAAACCCGCTCCAGCGGCACAAACAGGAAGCCCACCAGCAAGACGTTCACGATGAAGTAGTCGAGCCCGAAATAGAGGCTCTGCGGCGCATCGCCCGCATGCTGCGGCTGTGCTCCGGCCATCAGCGAGGCCGCTACCGACAGCCCCAAGGCCGCCCAGCCCAGCGCTTTTTGGCGGCTCAGGATCAGGCTGAGCAGCGACAGCGCATAGCCCGCCAGCAGCACGAAGCGCAGGAAGGCTGTGACATAGCCGCTGGAATGGACAATGGCGAGTTGCGGGTAGGAGAAGGTCTCTGGGTACCAGCGCAGCAGCACCAGCAGCAGGCCGGTGACGGCAGCCAGCAGCGCCATCGCCCCCGACAGCCAGCCGCTGCCAAAAGGCCGCGCCGCGCGCGGGGTTTCCAATTGCGCCATCACATCACGGACGAACTTCATGCCAGCCTCATACCCGGGTTTTTCCGGGCAACCTGCCACAACGCCAGCCGCCGTGCGATTACGGAATTCAATACGGTGCGACCGGCGGCACTGTCAGCCCAGCCGCCGCATCATCGCCTGCAAGGACTGGCGGCTGGCATAGCCCAGCTCCTGCGCCACCCGCTCCATGCCCGCGCCCCTGGCCTCGGCGCGCAGCGCGATCTGGCAGCGCAGCCGGTCCCGCCACTGGCCAAAGCTGAGGCCGGTCTGCTGCGGAAAACGGCGGGTGAAGGAGCGCCGGCTCATCCCTGCCAGCTCCGCCCAATGGTCAAGGGTCTGCGCCGCACCGGGTGCTGCCATCAGCGCATCGCACACACGCCGCAGCCGCGCATCCGGCGGGTAAGGCAGCGCCAGCGGCGATTCCGGCGCCGCGCCCAGCTCGATCAGGAGCAGCTGGCCCAGGTGATAGGCCCGCGGCGGCAGCGGCCAGGGGTTGCCCATCGCACATAGTGCCGCAATCAGCCCCGCCAGCAGCGGCAGAACCGTCACCGCACGGCAGGCCGACAGCGCCTCGGCACCCGCCTCAGCCGGGGCGATATACAGCGACTGCAGCTCCACCCGGCCGATCATCCGGATTTCATGCAGCGTTCCGGCCGGAACGATCAGGCCGGAACCTGCAGGCACCGCCCAGCTGGTGCCATCGGCCTCCGCCATCATCAGCCCTGCCACCGCATAGACCAGCTGGTGGCGCGGGTGGTCGTGCCAGGTCGAGACATAGCCGTCCTGATAGGTCCGGGCATAGCTCGCCACCCCGTGCGGCAGCATCTGCACCGCATCGGACGAGGACCACCCCCGCCGCCGGATATCCGCATTCTGGCCCATTTGCGCCGAAACTGGCCCCAACGGCACGAAAGGGCAAGATACCCTGCAGCCAAAAGGAGGACGGCGCATGCAGAAAATCACCGATACTGAGACACTTGAACAAATTTTCGGGGCTGCAGCACCACGGTCCCTGGCCAAAGTTGCCACCCGCCTCACGCCGCTTTACCAGCGCTGGATCGGGGCCTCCCGGTTCCTGGTGCTGTCCACCACCGGCCCGGAAGGCACCGATGCCAGCCCCCGCGGCGATGATGGCCCGGTGGTGCATACCGCCGGCCCCCGTACTCTGTGGCTGCCGGACTGGCGCGGCAACAACCGGCTCGATTCCCTGCGCAACATTGTGCGCGACCCGCGCGTCAGCCTGATGTTCCTGGTGCCGGGCGAAAGCAATGCGGTGCGGGTGAACGGCACCGCTTACCTGACCGCAGACGAGACCGCGCGCAAAACCTTTGCCCGCAGGACTCTGCTGCCCGCGACGGTGGCGGTGATCACCATCGAAGAGCTCTATTTCCAATGCGCCAAGGCAATCCTGCGCGCGCGGCTTTGGGATGCGGAGGCCGATCGCCCCGCCCTCCCCACCGCAGGCCAGTTCCTGAAGGAACAGGATGAGGGGTTCGAAGCCGAAGCCTATGACGAGGGCTACGCGGAATACGCCAGGACGCGGATGTGGTGAATGGCGGCACTGAGCCCGGACAGTCCAATGCCGTCCGGCGTGCGGCTGGCGGCAATTCTCAACACAGCATGAATTCGCTGCGCGTGCTCCACCGGCAGGTTCAAGCGGTTCGCAACTGCGGCGGAATCTTCATCAGGCGGCAAGCTTGCTTGCTCTTCAAGTGCAAGAACGCAGGGAAACTTTTCGGTGAGCGAACGTCCTAGGACGACCTACTAGACCGCCAACTGGCGCGCGTAACATCAGGCGCTCAGGCAGCGAGGATCGCCGACCAGAATCTTCAACCGGTCGGCGCGCCGGGAGCGGAACAGGTAAATCGCCCCTGAATAGGGATCGAGCTTGAAACTGTTAGCCACACAGGCGGCAAGCCCGTCCATACCCTTGCGGAAGTCGGCCGGCTCTGAGGCAAGGTAAATCCGGAAGTTGCTGGCAGGAGACATCATTGTGCCGTCCTCACTGCCCGCAACACTTCCACCATGTGATCGGCAGGATAGCCAGAGGGTATCTTGATGGCTGCCGCTCCGATACTGATCCGGCAGGAAGTGCTGCTTGCAGCCTCGGGTCCATTCTCGTGAGGAGGCGCTGCTGACCGCTGGGCCGCCGGAGCAACGACCTCGACAAAAGCTGGGTTCTTCCTGGAGGTGCCGGCCTTCTTGACCCAAAGAGCGACCAGCAATTTATTGGCTCCGTTCTCCTCAGCCGTCTCGTGGATTCCGGCATCAGCCAGGATCTTTTGAACGGCCGCAGCATGGAGCGCGTCCGGCCATTTTCGGCGCCCGGATGAGGAAACGGGGACCATGCACCCCACAGCTTTGTCCAGACCCGCTTTTATGGGCCAATCCGAATGAGAGTGTCGGGCGCTGGCGGGCGCATGTCTAGTGCCTGGACCTGCACGAGAACCGTTCCGGCGTCCTGCCCTGCGATGTGACCGAGACCAACCGTGCCGAACACATGCGAATGCTGGACCGGCAAATCCTCGGGCTGCTGGTTTCCCGTGCCGCGGCGTCGGAGGTCAAACCACATGAGTTCGGGGAATTTTTGGACGGACATATTGAAGCGATCAGACGGATGTTTGACGAACACCCAACGCCGCTGACCGGACGGATTGCAAAGGCGGCGAGGCGGTATCGCTTCAAGTAATAGCCGTCCCTCTCTAGCAACTGTATCCATTTTCCTTGAAGGCGGAGAAACCGGACCTTACGGGAGGCGGCACCACTATTCATGATCCTTTTGGCAGGAAAGAATTGCTTTCGCCAAAAGGCCAGCCGCGCGCGAAGGTCGTTTACGCGGATATACGATTTGAAACGTGTCATTGAACGTGATCCGGTCCTTGGCCAGGGGGCGCAAACGGCCGCGCTGCACTTCGGGATCCGCGTAATGATCGGGCAGAAACCCGATAAAGGCCCCGGACAGAATGAGAAGAAGCGTGCTTTCCATATGCGCGGCAACGGCGTGCCAATTAAAGTCGATGCCGCAGATCGGTCCTTGCGGCATATATGTGCGTCCAGCAAAATCCTGCCGGGCAAGAACCGCATCCGTCAGCGTGTCTTCCTCTACGGAAAACAAGGGGTGACGGCAGCCGCAATACAGGTTTTGGCGTTCTTCAAAGACATCGACAGCCTGCATCTGGCCCAGCTGACGCTGAGACGGCATCAGCACGGCCTGATAGCGGCCGTTCAAGATGCCTTGAGACAGGACTTGCGGCGCTGCAATGTCAATCGACAGCCGCACCTGTGGTGCGAGTTTTGAAAATTGCTCGATGGCACGATCCAGTTTCAGGCTTCGGTTGGTGTACATGGCATCCACCGTCCCGAAACTCAGATCTCCGGACAATTCCCCCTGCGCTTCGCTGACCGCATTTTGAAACCGGTCGATGGATCCGAAAAGATCAAGCATCGCCGAATAGATCTGCCGGCCTTCCTCGGTCAGGTAGAAGCCGCCGCGGCCACGCTCGCACAACCGCATGCCGAGCCGCTCCTCAAGATGCCGCATGTGCGCTGAAATCGTAGCCTGCGTCATGCCGAGGTTTACCTGAGCGGCCGAAAACCCGTTGGCATTCACAATTTCGGCAAAGACCCGCAGCAGGCGCAAATCAACATCAGCAAGGCCGTGTGGCTGGGGCGTTTGAAGAGCAATCTTTTCCATACATAGAGATTATCACAACTAAGCTTAGATACATATAGATTTAACTGAGCGATTTTCGGTGCTTTCCTGATCCCGTCCAAATTTGGAGGGGAGAAAAGCATGTCCGGCAATGCCTATGACCAAGGCCGCCTCAACTTGCCATTTGTTGGCATCAGCACCTTTGGGAAACACCCGTATGTAGCGGACTGGGACCGCATAGACGCCGATGTCGCGATTCTCGGTGCTCCGTTCGACTTTGGTACCCAGTGGCGCGCCGGCGCGCGGTTCGGGCCGCGGTCAATCCGTGAAGCTTCCACATTGTTCTCGTTTGGCCATGGCGGCGCGTATGACCATGAGGACGATGTTACTTATCTGCCGGCGGAGAAGGTCCGGATAGTCGATCTTGGCGATGCCGATATCATCCATACTGATACTGAAAAGAGCCACGCGAACATCGAACTTGGCGTCCGCAAAATTCTGGCCGCTGGCGCACTGCCAGTGGTCCTGGGCGGGGATCACTCGGTCAACATCCCCTGCATCAATGCCTTTGATGAGGATTGTGCCCGGAAAGGCCCCATCCACGTCATTCAGATCGACGCGCATCTCGACTTCGTCGATGAACGCCACGGTGTGCGTTGCGGGCATGGCAACCCGATGCGCCGCGCCGCCGAGAAGGACTATGTCTGCGGCCTGTCGCAACTTGGTATCCGAAATGTCTCCTCGACAGCGCGCGACGGCTATGAGGCAGCGCGTGCCATGGGCTCCGATATCCTCTCGGTACGCCAGATCCGTTCGCTTGGAGTGGAGGCTGTGCTGGCGCGGATCCCAAAGGGCGAACGCTATTACGTGACAATCGACATCGACGGGTTCGACCCCTCGATTGCTCCAGGCACGGGCACGCCCTCGCATGGCGGGTTCATTTACTACGAGGTGCTGGAAATTCTCGCCGGCCTTGCCGGACGCGGCACGATTGTCGGCATCGATCTCGTCGAGGTTGCGCCGGACTACGACCACACCGGCGGCACGGCAATTCTGGCGGCACAGGTTCTGATGAACCTTATCGGCCGCATCATGCACGCGCGGGAGGTCTGAAAATGGGCAAACTCCGCTATGATTTCACCGGGGAACAGGTGCTGGTCACAGGCGCAAGCCGTGGTATCGGCTTTGCTGCCGCCAGAGCCTTTGCCATGGCTGGTGCCGAGGTGACGGTCTTGTCTTCAGGCGCCGGCATCCATGCCGCCGCTGATGCGATTGCCACAGAAAGCGGGCGTCCTTGCCGGGCGCTCGAAGCCGACATCACCGATAGCGCATCCGTAAAGGCAGCGCTTGCGCCGCTCGACCGGATCGACGTGCTGGTCAACAATGCCGGGCTGGAGCGCATCACCCCGCTGCTCGACCCTGACGCGGCCGTAGAGGAAACATTCCGGCGTATCACTGACATCAATGTGAACGGTACCTTCTACGTCACCCGCCACGCCGTGCCGAAAATGCGCAATGGCGGAAGTATTATCGTGACCGCTTCGATCTGGAGCCGTACCGCGGTGCCGGAGTTTGCGGCCTATGTCGGCTCGAAGCATGCCAACTTGGGTTTCACCCGCGTGATGGCCAAGGAACTCGGGCCGCGCAGTATCCGGGTGAATGCGGTTTGTCCGGGATGGGTCAAGACCGATGCAGCGATGTTGTCGCTGACCGAGATGTCGCAGCGCACCGGGCGCAGCGAAGAAGATCTGTTGTCCGAGATCACTGCCGCGCAAATCCTGCCGGGACTGCTGGAACCTGACGATATTTCTGCGGCCTACCTTTATCTCGCCTCTGACGGCGCGCGGGATATCACCGGTCAAGCGGTCATGGTTGACCGCGGCGAGGTGATGGCATGACGGCGCGTGTTCTCATTACCGGCGCTCAGCGCGGCATCGGAGCCGCCACTGCCCTGGCCTTTGCAAGACAGGGCGCGCGTTTGGCGCTTGCCGATCTCAGTGCGCCGGACACATCCGCCGGAGCGGCAGGCTCACAAGGAGCGGCAGAGTCTCACGCGTACGCCTGCGATGTCTCCGATGCGGCCGCGGTGGCCGCGCTGGCTGAGACCGTGCAATCTGCCTGGGGCGGGCTTGATGTGCTGGTCCACTGTGCCGGAATCATCCACGAAGCTCCGCTTCTGGACACCCCGGCGGCAGACTTCGACCGCGTGATTGCCGTCAATCTTCGTGGCAGTTTTTTGGTTGGCCAGGCCGCCATCGGCCTGATGACACCCGATGCGGCCAACCCGCCCCGCGCGATCCTGATCGCTTCCGACATGGCCTATTACGGGCGCGAGACATTTTCACCTTATGTCGCCTCCAAACACGGTGTGCTTGGGCTCGTGCGCAGCTGGGCCAAGGAGTTCGCCCCCGGCATTCTTGTCAACGCCATCTGCCCCGGACCGATCGATACCGAAATGCTCGGCGCCGAACACATGAGCGCTGAATGGCGGGCAAAAGAGCTTGCCATTCCGCTCGGCCGCTTCGGCACGCCAGAGGAGGTTGCCACGGTGGCGGCCTTCCTCGCCGGCCCCGGCGGCCGGTATTTCACCGGCCAAGGGATTGGCCCCAACGGCGGGAGCGTCATGCCATGATCAGCAACCCTATCCCCTGGCCGGGCGGAGCAAAATGCGCGGCCTGCATCACCTTCGACATGGACGCCGACAGCCTGATCCATCTGGCGCATCCGAACGACGGCCACAGCCGCACCGCGGCAATTTCCATGCTCCGCTACGGGCCGGAAATTGCCATCCCGCGTATCGTCGAAAGCTACCGGCAGCTTGGCATCCGCCAGACCTTTTTCATTCCGGCCTGGTGCATCGAGCAATACCCAAGGGCGGTCGAGGCGATCCTGGAGGGCGGGCATGAGATCGCCCATCACGGCTTCCTGCATGAGCATCCGCGTGAACTTTCAGCGGACGAAGAGGCCCATTGGCTTGACCGGGGCATTGAAGTCATCGTCGAGGCGACCGGCAAACGCCCGCGCGGCTGGCGTGCGCCGCTCTACAACTTCTCGCACCGCTCGGCGGATCTTCTGGCGGAGCGGGGCTTTGTCTATGATGCCTCGCTGATGGGCGACGACCAGCCGTATTTGCTTCAATCCGCGGCTGGGCAGCTGGTGGAACTGCCGTCGCATTGGGGCATGGACGACTGGCCGCAATATGTTCAGTCGATGGATCTCGACTACATGATGCCCATCCGCGCGCCGCAAGAGGGATTCAAGATCTTCTCGCAGGAATATGAGGCGGCATGGCGCCACGGCGGATTGTGGATTCCCGTTGTGCATCCCTTTGCCACCGGCCGGCTGGCGCGGTGGGAGATCATGCACCGGTTTATTGAAGAGGCTCTGGAACGCGGCGGTGTCTGGTTTGCACCGATGGAGGAGATCGCGGCCCATGTCCAGGATGTGGTGCAAAGCGGGGCATGGAGCCCGCGCGTAGACAAGCTGCCGCATTACCCGGAACCCGTCCAGGTCCGGAGAACCTAATGGATACCTAAGGAGAGTTACTGCGGGCTGAATTGGCCTGCCATCAAGGGAGGGAACGATGAACGAACATACTGAGGAATGGCTCGCTGAGATTGATCGGCGCGCCGCGGTCTATGACCAGACCGGCGAAGACGGCCAAGGCCGCATGACCGCAGTCGACTATCTCGGGATAGCCGCGCTGACTTTGGCGGTTGCCGCCGTTTTCTGGGTGTGGGGGACCTGAGATGACAATGGAAACAACATCTGAGAGCTTTGGGGCGGAACCCGCAGGCGATGTATCCAATGGCTATGCTGCGGCAGCCGAACGGGGCGATGCGCCGCTGCTGCCATCCGAACGGCTATGGGGGTTCAAGGAATTCACCTTTGCCAATTCGGCGCTGGCAATTGCCACTTGGGCCTTCCTGATCGGAGGCGCGGTTGGATTGTTTGTCGGTCCCAAGGAAGGGATCGCGGCAATCGTGATCGGCAATATTTTCGGTGTGGTTCTGACTGCACTGGCCACCACGGTCATGACAGGGCGCTACGGTGTGGAACAGTTCACCGCCCTGCGCAGCCAGTTCGGTTACAACGGCAGCCGCCTTGTCTATCTGCTGGCTGTCATCGTTCTGACCATGGGCTGGCTGGCTGTGCTGGCAATGATGTTCGGCCGTTCGATTGACGGGCTGACCGCGCTGGCAAGCGGCGGCACGGCTTCTCCTGTCGGCATCAAGACGGCCATTGCGGCGGTCGGGGCGATCCTGCTGACCTGGTATATCGTCGCCCGCGGGCCGACGTCGATCAAGGTCTTCAACATGATCGTTTCGCCCGCGCTGGTGCTCCTGATGGCAGGCATGCTGTGGCTGATCTTCCGTCAGCATTCCTTTGCAGAACTGATGGCCATGGAAGCACTCGACCCGCCGTTCGAGGACAGCCATCTGAACTTTATCATCGCGATCGAGGTCAACATGGCGGCGGGCTTCTCCTGGTGGCCCTATATCGGCAACCTGGCGCGGCTGACACGCAATGAGCGGACCGCCTTCTGGCCCAACCTTGTCGGCATTTTCGGGGCCGCAGTGCTCGGCGAGATCGTGGGATTGCTGGCGGCGGTATCTCTGGGCGACAGCGACCCGACAATCTGGATGACGATGATTGCCGGCGTTGGTTTCGGTGTGCTGGCGCTCGCTTTCATCGCCTTCGCCAACATCACTTCAATGGCCAATATCCTATATTCTGCAAATGTCGGGCTGCGTCAGGTCGGCACGGCTGGCGTGCGCCGGATCGGCTGGGGCACGCTGCTGTTCGGGTTTTGCATTGTGCCGCTGCTGCTGGCCGTGGTCTTTCCGCAGATATATGACGGGTTCTTCATTTTCCTGGTCTGGACTTCGGCGCTCAACTCGGCGCTGGCGGGGATCGGCATCGCCGACTACTTCTTCCTGCGCCGCCAGCGGCTTGACCTGCGCGCGCTGCACGGCAGGCAGGAAAACGGCGCTTACCAGTTCCTGGGCGGGTTCAACCCGATTGGTCTCTTCGCGCTGCTGGCGGGCTTTGTCACCTATGTGTGGCTGTTCAACCCGCAAACGCTCGATAACGTGGAAGCCTTCCGCTACCTCACGGCGTCGCTGCCATCCTGCGCAATGGCCGGGCTGGTCCACTACGTATTGACCCGCTTGCTGGCCAACCGTCTCGGCTGGGGGAATTACCCCAAGAACTAACGAAAATCCGGCAGGTGAAGCTTCGTTTGCCTGCCGGCCGCCGCAAGGCTGCAATCCACTTGAAATAACGGAAGGTGTCCCATGACCCAGTCCTACGACTATATCATCATTGGTGCGGGCTCAGCTGGATGCGTGCTGGCGAACCGGCTGAGCGAAGACCCCAAAACCCGCGTTCTGGTGCTGGAATTCGGCGGGTCGGACAAGTCCATCTTCATCCAGATGCCAACGGCGCTGTCCATTCCGATGAACGGCACCAAGCATAACTGGCGCTACTACACGCTGCCCGAACCAGGTCTGGACGGGCGCCGGGTGCATTGCCCGCGCGGCAAGGTGCTGGGCGGGTCATCTTCGATCAACGGCATGGTCTACATGCGCGGCCATGCACGCGACTTTGATGAATGGGAGGAGCTTGGCGCCAAAGGCTGGGGCTACGCCAACTGCCTTCCTTATTTCCAGCGCGCCGAAAGCTGGAAGGGCGGAGGCGATGAATGGCGCGGGGACACCGGCCCGCTTGCCACGAATGCCGGCAATGAAATGGAAAACCCCCTTTATCGCGCCTTCGTCGCGGCAGGGCGGGAGGCAGGCTATGTCACCACAGACGACCCGAACGGCCACCTGCAGGAGGGGTTCGGCCCGATGCACATGACCGTGAAGGACGGGCGCCGCTGGTCGACTGCCAACGCCTATCTGAAACCCGCGATGTCCCGGCCGAACCTGACCGTCCTGACCCACGCCATGACGCGGCGGGTGATCCTGGAGGGAAAGCGCGCGGTGGGCGTCGAGTATGAACGCGGCGGTCAGCGCCACATTGCTCATGCCACCTGCGAGGTGTTGATCTCTTCTGGCCCGATCGGCGCACCGCACCTGCTGCAGCGGTCGGGGATCGGCCCGGCAGAGGTTCTGCGCAAAGCCGGTGTCGGCGTGCAGCACGATTTGCCCGGCGTGGGGGAAAACCTGCAGGATCACTCCGAGGTCTACATCCAGTACGCCTGCAAGGAACCGATTACGCTGAATGGCAAGATGGGGCTTTGGAGCAAGTTCCTGATCGGCGCGGAGTGGATACTGTTCAAGCGCGGCCTGTCGGCCACCAACCACTTCGAAAGCGGCGGTTTCATCCGTTCGGATGCCTCCTTGGAATGGCCCGATATTCAGTTCCATTTCCTGCCTGCCGCGATGCGGTATGACGGCAAAGAGCCGCTAAAGGAGCATGGCTTCATGGTGCTGACGGGGCCCAATAAACCCAAAAGCCGGGGCCATGTGCGGCTGCGGTCCACCGACCCGTTTGAGCAGCCCGATATCCTGTTCAATTACCTTGAGCGGGAAGAAGACCGGGAAGGGTTCCGCAAGTGCTTGCGGCTGACGCGGGAGATTGTCGCCCAGCCTGCGTTTGACAGGTACCGAGGTGAGGAAATGGCCCCCGGCAAGGACGTCCGGACGGATGACGAGATCGACGCCTGGGTGCGTGAAACGATGGAAAGCACCTATCATCCCTGCGGCACCTGCCGCATGGGCGAGGATGGAATGGCCGTTGTGGACAGCGAGCTGAAGGTACACGGTATCGGCGGGCTGCGCGTGATTGACAGCTCAGTTTTCCCGAGTGAGCCCAACGCCAATCTGAACGCCCCAACGATCATGCTGGCGGAACGCGCGGCGGACATGGTGCGCGGGCGCACGCTGCTGCCGCCATCGAATGCCGCGGTTGGCACCGCCCCGGGGACGGGCCAGACCCAGCGCAGCAGCGAGCCAGTCCGCAAAATCTGACAGGAAGATTGGCCCTGCAGAGTCCTAATGCCAACCGCCGATGCATGCAGTTTGGAGATAAAAACATATTGGTTCGGCAGAGGCGGCATCGGCCCAGAGCGACGATCAGAACACTATGAGGCAGCTTGACGGCTTGGAGCCCATTCCGAAAGCGCTAAGCCCCTGCTGCGCGCGCAGAATTTTCCACGAAGCGCCATGGCTGTGTCCACCGCTGCTTCACTATGAAAAAGCAGCCATTCATGCAAGCCGCAGCACGGTTCGGATCAGCAGCAACGGAACTGCGCAAACAGGTGAACCTTCTTGCATGGCAGCCAACGGCCGCTTCCAGAAGCCCTTGTTTGCCCGAAGGAGCCGCCTGTACTACTCGACCCAAATTTGTACCCGGTTACCTGGCTTGATAGCCCGGGCAGAAACTGCCCGGGCCACTGTCTTGGACTATTGCACTCGCTTCAGCGAGCGTCGTGGATAATCTCGCCGTCGAAGACTGTAAGCGGGAACTTGGTCTCCGCGATGTCCCAGATCGTCTCCAAATTCTGCGACGGCGCTTCGATGTCGGTATCAATCATGATCAGATCCGCGCGCTCTCCCGGTTCCAGCGACCCGGTCAAATCCTGCTGCCCCATCGCAATCGCGCCGTTCACCGTATAGGCGGCCAGAATGTCGTCCAGTTCCAGCGCTTCCTCCGCGTTGACCGCAACTACCATGATTTCCCCGTTTTCATCCTTTGAAAGCGGGTTGGCCGGCAGCAGGTCCGCCCGTATCAAGCCCGCCGCCGTGTTGACGAAAGGCTGCGGCGACGGCACATCCACCGGCGCATTGCTGCCCGCCGCGACAATGCCACCGGCATCCCGGAAACTGCGGAACGGATAGACCCGGTCCCCCCCACAGGCCGTCCTGGCGGTAGAGCTTGTCCAGATCCACCAGTGACTCCACTTTGTTGATGAAGGTGTTGACCGTGGTTGTTGAATGCCAAGCAAAACTGACCTTTCCGTCAGATTGGCGGCCGAAGTCCCGCCTTCGGCTCGCGTGTTCTGTTACGTTTGATCTGACTTCCTACCGGAAAATCAGGGCTGATTTGCAGGTTCAGTCGGCGAAGCCGCCTGTTCCTGCTGATCTGCCACGTGGCGAACGCGGGAGCACAAGCACGCCGGCTTGCGGCAGACACCTTGGTTGCCTTGGAAGCAAGGCGGTTTACGTCCCTGGACGGTGAACTGGCGCAGGGCTGGGTCGAGGTCTTTCCCGAACTGACGGAAGATGAACGCCGCTAGGGGCACTTGCCGGGCTTCACTCTGGAACGGATCGAGCAATGGCTTGAAGCGTACCCTATTGAGGAGCTTGGTCTGCCTCACCACACAGGTTCTCCGATCCCCGGTGATCCGGCCGGCAACATCATTTCAACGCCGATCCCGGAAGAGACTGGACCGAACGTTGTCGAAGCCAGGCCAGGAACCACGGCGACACCTGACGGCAATAGAATTTTGCCCCATGGTGGCAAGGGTGACCTGCCAGGGGGCTTTCCTCCACCTTCGATTGGAGTCCAGCCCAACCTGAGGACGGACACTGACGCGGACAAGGTTCTCGGACGAGCAGATCATCGGCATCCTGGCCGGGCACGAGGCAGGCGCCAAGTGCGCTGACCTGTGCCGCAAGCACGGTATGCCGGAAGACACTTTCTGCAACAGGAAGGCCAAGTCCGGCGGCATGACGGTGCCCGAGGCGAAGCGGCTGAAGGCGCTCGAAGACGAGAACGCCAGGCTGAAGACGCTGCTGGCCGAACAGATGCTCAATCTCGCCGCGATGAAGGAACTGGGTTCAAAACAGTGGGGACGCCTGCCGTGAAGCGCGACGCAGCCGCGCACCTGAGGTCCCTGCCTGGGCTCTCGGAACGGCGGGCGTGCCGGAGTGCCGGGGCGGATCGCAACATGGTCCGCGACCAGGCCCGGCGTGCGCCGGACAGGGTGCTGCGCGGCCGGTTGCGGGACTTGGCCAATGAGCGCCGCAGGTTCGGCTATCCACTGTCCGGCAGTGGTTTGCTTGCAAACCATGAGAGGGGCGGCTCTCCGTGCTGTTGCGCCGAGAGGGAGAAGCTTCGGGGATCAACCGGATTTATCGGCTCCGCCGCGGGGAGGGGCTGGCCGCGCGCCAGCGAAAGGCCCGGCGCAAGGCGGCCGCCACACGAGCCCCGATCCTCGTTGAGGCACGGCCCGACGCGCGCTGGTCATTGGATTTCGTCCAGGATCAATTCGCCGCCGGCCAGCGCGTCCGCGTTCTCGACCTGGTCGACGATGGCACCCGCGGCTGCCTGGCAGCGATCCCGGATACCTCTATCCCGGACCGCCGTGTGGCGCGTGAATTGACGGTCCTGATCGAGCGCCGCGGCAAGCCCGGGATGATTGCCGGCGGCAACGGGACGGAACTGACCTGTAATGCCATCCTGCGGTGGTGTTCCGGGCACCGGGCTGAATGGCCTTGCATCACGCCAGGCAGGCCGATGCAGAATGGCTTCGTGGACAGTTTCAACGGGCGAATGCGCGATGCGTTGCTCAACGTGACCATGTTCCGCGAGCTGGCCCAAGCGCGTGCCGTGATCGCTGCCTGGGCGGGCGATTGCTCAACCTGCGCTGATCGGCGTAAAAAGCAACCGGACTCCGGTCGCGGCTGGATGAACGTTCAGTGGCAGGTCATGCCGTGCCTACACCGCATTCTTCCATTTGGCCTGGGTCACGTAAACGATACTATCATCAACACTGACCATGACATCACCATCCTGAATATTGACCTGCAGCTTCATCGATCGACTTGCAAGGTTTCCCAAGTCACGGGTATCCGTCTCTGAAAAATTCACAACCTGAAGGTTATCAAACCGGGCGGTGCTGTTTTTGATCTTTTCCCACCACACCTCAGCGGTCCTGCCGTAACTATAGACAATCACCTCTTTGGCCTTGCCACAAGATTGACGAACAATCTTCTCGCTGGGAAGACCTAACGCTACCCATAATTCAAGCTCTCCACTCAGGCTTTTCTGCCAAATATCTGGCTCATCATCCGTTGAAAGACCCTTAGTAAGTTCCAATTGCTCATGGGCATTCAGCGCAAAAGCGAGAATACGCACCATCAACCGTTCATCCGTCTCCGAAGGATGCTTGGCGACGGTCAACTTGTGGGTCTCGTAATAGTGCCGATCCATATCGGATACGGAAAGCTCTACTTTATAGATGGTGGCCTTTTGCGCCATGATTTTTCCCGGGCTAGCGAAGATAGGGATGTTTAGAGCGCAGCGTGGCTTTGCGAAAGCGGAAAGCAACTGGCATCGCCCCGCAAGGTTCTCGACCCGCCGCCGACCTTAGAGCCATCACAGTGTTGAACTGAGCACGAATGGCCGGCCTGAGCAATCTGCTGGCAGCGTTTAACGAACCGGGCAACTGCGGCTGTGGGCCGGAGAACTCAGTCTCGGTGGATCATAGGTCGTGCATAGTGGGAATAGACTTAGCGTCGCTTGCCACGGACGTCTGGGGTCTTGTAGCCACGGGCCCTGGATTCAGAGCGTGTGTTGTTGTGGTTTTCCTCGACAAGCTTGCGCCACCGGCCAAGTCGCACTGGGTCGACCGCCCCAGCCGCAACCGCGGCCTGAACCTCACAGCCTGGCTCATGCGCGTGGGTACAATCCCGAAAACGGCACTTGGGTGCAAGCTCAGTGATCTCCGCGAACAGCATGTCTAGACCAGCCCGGACATCGCTGACATGCAGCGTACGCATTCCCGGCGTGTCAATCGCCCAACCGCCGCCCTTGATAGAGTGTAGGGAGCGAGACGTAGTTGTGTGGCGCCCCTTAGCATCGTCCTCCCGAATGCTGCCAGTAAGCTGTGCTTCCCCAGGTGGCTTGGCAGCAAGAGTGTTGAGCAGAGTTGATTTCCCCACCCCGGATGATCCGACAAGAGCAATAGTCTGCCCTGACCCGCACCACTGAGCTAAAGCCATCACTGCATTGCAGGTTTTCGCGTTCACCGCAACGGCGGCCACTCCGCGCTGCAGGTCTTCTGCCTGCTGCCGGTATGGCTCCGCATCCGCCACTTGATCGGCTTTCGTCAAGATAATCACGGGGTTTGCGCCGGCCTCATTTGCGAGGGCCAGATAACGTTCCAGCCGGGCTTGATTGAAATCGTCATTGCAAGAAGTAACGATGAAGAGCGTGTCCACATTTGCGGCGATCAGTTGCTGGGTCCGGGCACCCTCGGTCCGGCGCTGCAACAAGGCACGTCTTTCCAAACGGCGAATGACTATGTGGGTCCGTGGATCCGCCAAGATCCAGTCCCCCACGGCGAAATCTGCCGTAATCGTTTGGGCGGGGAGGTTCAGCTTCACCGGGCCGGTTTCAGATACAGCTGTCATGCGAGACCGGTGGACAGTCGCAATGCGCATCCGGGCTAAATCTGTCTCGTCAGGACCTAGCTGGTTGCCAAAGAACTGGGACCAGCCGAGGTTGGCCAACGACAGGGGTGATTGAACAATAGAATGTACCACGGTCACCGTGCATGGCCACGGCATCAGGGAAAAGCAAGTCCTTTCGGCCAGTTTTACTACCGTCAGGCAATAATCAAGGTTTCCTTACCTGATCGCTTCAACGTTGTCAGAAATGAGTAACGCCACGTGGGTCCGCTGCCTGAAATGACATTACTTTTGTCGGTTCCCGGCAATGAACAACGAGCCGCGCTTGAGGCTTGAGGACCGCCAAGCGCAGATACCTAGGCTCAATTGTTGGGGTTTTACCGCAATCGATGGCACCTTTCTTTCGGAGCTGTTTGCCCTGAGCTGCAGCAACTCCCGCCTGCCGTTGTTACTTTGAAAGAATGCTGCGCTGAGCACGAATTGAACCGCACCGGGTTTGCCGGAGGCTGATTTCAGTTAGTTACGCGGCAATGTCCTCAGTTTCCAGAGCGGCGTAGAAATTGGCCTCTGCTTCTGCCGGCGGGATGTTCCCAATGGGTTCAAGCAGGCGGCGGTTGTTGAACCAATCCCCCCATTCGAGCGTTGCGTATTCCACGGCTTCGAAGTTGCGCCATTGGCCGCGGCGGTGAATGACCTCAGCCTTGAAAAGGCCATTGATCGTTTCAGCCAGCGCGTTCTGCGCCTTCAAATGATCCCCCCGGATCATTTGATCCGCTGCGCAGACCCGCTTGAACTCATAGCTGTCCCCAACGCTGCCGACGGAAGGTTCGATGCCAGCTTCGCCCAACCGTTCTGTGTATTTGATCGAAAGGTATTGGCTGCCGCGGTCGGAGTGATGAACAAGCCCCATCGCCTTTGTCCGCCGCCGCTCGTGAACAGCCTGTTCCAGGGCGTCGAGAACGAACCCGGCATGCGCCGAAGTGCTGACACGACCCATTGACCGGCAGGCGATTTGGCCATGCCAAATCTGCCGAGAGGGGGCCGACAATCTTGCGGGCATAGGCGTCAATGAGCGAGCCATTGAAGGCGCCATTGGTTCGAGCCCAATGGCGAGCGGCGACATAGGCGAACCCTTTCCAGGTGGCGACATAGGTGAAATCGCTGACCCAGAGCATGTTGGGCGCGGGCACACGGAATTGCCGGTTTACCTTGTCCATCCACTGCCCGGCAGCACATGCGCAGCATGTGCGAGAGGGGGCACGGGGCTTTCTTGTCGGGCACCGTGGTTTTGTGCGGCTTGCCCCGGAGCGAGCCTTTGTCCGCCATTGGTCCGAGGACAATGGCGAGCGCCTTGAAGCCCCATACTTTTCATCAGCCGGGCGACCGTGCAGCGGGCGACGTCAAAACCTTCCCGTTGCAATTGCCGCCAGATCTTCCGCACGCCATAGACCCGCCAGTTCTCTTCGAAAACACGCAGGATCTCGGGCCGCAATGCCGCGTCACGCCGGGCACGGTCCGACAACCGGGCCGGATCGGCCCGCTTCGCCAGATGCTCGTAATACGTGGAAGGGGCAATCGGCAGGAAGGAGCCATTGGAACGCCAGTGGTCCGAGAGACAATGGCGAATGCAGATCGGCTCGACCCCATGCTCACCGCGATGCATGTCCCCTCTCGCACATGCTGCGCATGTGCTGCCGGGCAGCGGATAAATGACACCATCACTTCGACCGGCGGTCGAGCTCCGCCATCGCAAAATACGCCGATGCCTTGCGGAGGATCTCGTTCGCCTGGCGCAGCTCGCGGTTCTCCCGCTCAAGCGCCTTCATCCTGTCGGCGACATCAGTTGGAACACCCGCCCGCTTGCCGCTGTCGACTTCCGCCTTCTTCACCCACTCATTCAGCGTGTGCGCCGAACAGCCGATCTTCGCGGAGATCGACATGATTGCCTGCCAGCGGGAACTGTGCTGGCTCTGGTTGTCCAGCACCAGACGCACCGCACGCTCGCGGACCTCAGGAGAATACTTGTTTGTTGTCTTGCTCATTATGGCTTCATCCTACGCAGGAGTTGAAGCCTCCGGCAAACCCGATGCGGTTCATGCCACATCGCCTCATCCATCGGGCGCCTACTTCCGGGAATGTTGCCCCAGAGTTTCGCGACCGCAGCGGAGTGTGCCCGCTGTTTCTGGTACGGATGTCGCCAAGGGGCTGTTTTCGGCTTTCCGAGTCGCACTGCTTGGCTTTAGGTTTTTTCGCTTGTTTGCAGCGTTGCGTAGCACCGCTGTAGCACCGGGCTGTTCTGGATGGCAAAAAGCCGCCCCTTGGGCGGCTATTAAGCTACTGCTATTACAGTGATGTGTTTGGTTGCGGGAGCAGGATTTGAACCTGCGACCTTCAGGTTATGAGAGAGCCTAGGCCCACTCACACCTTTTACCCCACCTTGCGCCCAGCTGCCCTATCTTATTGTTATTGCTTATTTTAAATTGACGCGCCGCGCGCTCAGCTCCTACGCCTTACCCCGTGGTTTGCTTCCAGTTGCTTCCACAGTGCTTCCACGAGGGAATTCAGAGGTAGGATTAGGGACATGGCCAAACTCACAAAACGCAGCGTTGAGGCGCTTGAACCGGGGACGAAAGATTACTTTGTCTGGGACAGCCAGATTGCCGGTTTCGGGGTGCGCGTCATGCCCTCCGGAGCCAAGACCTATCAGGCCCAATACCGAAAAGGCGGGCGCACGCGGCGGGTTTCAGTCGGGCGGCATGGCAAAGTCACAGTGGATGAAGCCCGCAAGCTCGCCAAGGAAATCATGGGGCAGGTTGCCAAAGGCGAAAACCCCGCCGAGGACATCTCGCAGCACCGCAAGGCCCCCACCGTTGCCGCCCTCTGCGAGCGGTTCTTTGATGCCCATGCCAAAGAACGCTGCAAGCCTTCCACTCAGAAGGAATACCGGCGCGCTATCGACCTGTTCATTGTCCCCGCCCTGGGCAGCTTCAAAGTGGTTGATGTGGAACGCAAGGACATTGCCGACCTGCACCACAAATTCAAAGACAAGCCGTATCAGGCCAACCGCACCCTTGGCGTTCTGTCCAAGATGTTCAATCTGGCGGAAGTCTGGGGGCTGCGCCCGGACGGCTCCAACCCCTGCCGCCATGTGCCGAAATACCGGGAGGTGAAGCGAGAACGATATCTGAGCCAGAATGAATTGCAGCGGCTGGGGCAGGTCTTGGCGGAAGCGGAGCGCGAGGGCAGCGAAACACCCTTCGTGGTGGCCGCTTTCCGGTTGCTGATCCTGACCGGCTGCCGCCTGGGGGAAATTCAAACCCTGAAATGGGAGTATATCACCCCGCAGGGCATGGAACTTCCGGACAGCAAGACCGGCGCGCGCCGCATCCCCCTGCCCCAACCTGCACGAGAAATCCTGGCGCACCTGCCCCGCACTCCCGGCAATCCTTATGTGATCGAAGGCAAGCTGGCGGAAAAATATGCCACCGACTTGCAGCACCCCTGGCGGCGCATCCGGGAAAAGGCAGGTTTGCCCAATGTGCGCATCCATGATCTGCGGCACACTTACGCGTCAAATGCCGTTTCCTCTGGGATGCCCATTCAAATGGTTGGACGATTGCTCGGACATACGCAATTGCAAACCACAATGCGTTATGCCCATCTTGCAGACGACCCGGTCCGCAAAGCGGCCGAGAGAAACGCGGAAATGCTCGGAAATGCTATGAACTCTCCGGAAATCTACGCCCCTAGGTTACGTGTGGTTTCATGACATTTCAGTACATTTCCACTCACTTCCGCACACTTCCGTCCCTCTACAAAGGGCGATAAGACCCTACAAAAGACTGCAAAAGCACTGAAATGCACACTGATGAAATCAACGAACAGCTCTGGAATGCAGGCACCTACCTGAGCCAAGCCTACCGCAGCTTTGCTCCGGCAGACCTCCGGAAAGAGTGGGAAACTGTCAGCAAACGTAACTCCATCCTGGAAGCAAAGCTCAAAGTCGACGAACTCCTGGAACGCAAAGCTAAGTTTTCCGAAGCTGCTCCGGAACTCATAGCCGCAATTAGAGCCGTGGACGGCCCCAAGGAACGCCTTGTGGCTGAAATGAAAAACGCTCTTGTGCGTTCACTTATTCAAGAAGCCGTGTCTGCAATTGGCTTTGAACACCCCCGGCACATGACCTCAAAGCCAGTCCGCCTTCCCGCGCAGTTCTGGCAAGGGCAGATCAACTGGCAGGAAAACGAGCTGAAGTCACAAGGTTTGCACTTCGTGGAAATCCGGATTGTTGGGAACGATACCGTCAAAACGCTGAGCGCTTCAATCCCGGCAGCTTCGCACCCGCCGACTGCCCCCAAGCCCCCGATCAAGGGCCGTCCGAGCGTTCAGCCGCAGATCAAGCGGGCCTATCTTCGCACTCTGGCAAGTGGCGTTCTGACACCGCACATGAGTGTGAAGACAGTTACCGAAAATGTGCGAGTCCGCCTCGCAGAAGACTTTCCTGACCTGGGAGTGACCGCCGAAACACCGAATTACGAAACCTTCCGGCGGATCGTCTCCCCCCTGTGGAAGGAAGACAAAAAACAATAAAATCCACCCCCATTTATTGTCGTTTTTTGTGTCTGCGGCTTGAGCGAAGACAAACGCATCAGAACTCAATTGGAGAATGCAAGATGCAAACTAACGCCGCAGACACCATCAATGCCCCCGCTTCGGAATTCTTGGACAGCTTCATTGACGAAGCCAAGGCCGCTGACTTCCTGTGCCAAAGCGTGCGCACTGTCCAGAAATGGCGCGTGACTGGCTTCGGACCGAAATTCTACAAATCTGGCCGTTCCATCCGCTACCGCCGCCGCGACCTGCTCACCTGGGGCGATGAGCGCCGCCGCAAAAGCACCAGCGCCAGCGCTCTCTGAGTTTTGCCCGCGTGGGGCTGGCAGCGCCGCGCGGGATTTTGGGGCCGGATGGCTCTTGGGGGCGCGGGCGAAACGGTCCCGCGCCCTTTCTCATTCCAACACATTTCGAAAGCACAGAACCCATGGCAAACCAGCCTGCTCACAAGCTGAAAATCGGCCTCATCACGGCCACCATCTGGAAAAATGACGGCTTCTTTTCCGTCGATCTGTCCCGCGCCTACAAGACCGATACCGGCGACTGGCGCAATACCGGCAGCTTCCATCATTCCGACCTGCTGAACCTCGCCAAATGCGCGGAGCGCGCCGAAATCTGGATTGGCCGTCAGGTCAACGCGAAATAATGGTCGCCGGGCTTGGCCCGGCCCCAAAACCAATGCTGCCCCGCCGGAGGCACAAAGGGGGCCAAAGGCCCCCGCCCTTTTCCCTCACATCTCCACAGAAACCAGCGGCCCAATGTGCCGCGCAGGAGGGGGGTCTTGTAACACCCCCCTCCACGAATACGAAAGCGAAGGTCAGAGTAAATGGAAGCCGATATCCTGCATTCGGGCTTTGACGGGCTGAAATTCACAATTGAAACCGATATCCCGCCTGAGTTCCGAACCGCCCTTGCCGATGCCAAAGCCGAAGCGATCAAAGCCAATAGCGAAGCCGTTCTGGAATTTGGCTCTGTCGCCCTCTCAGTGCGCCGCACAGGCGGCTCTGCCTTTTCCGCCCATACCGGCGAATACGGCGCGGAATGGTACTTCCTGGACCCGGAAAACCGCCCTGCGAATAATCCCGGCATAACGGTAGACTTTCGGGCCTTCCTGCTCGCCACCGGCGGCCTGGACGCCGCTGAAAAACATTTCCGGGAGTGCATGGACGCCTTTGGCATCCGCTACGCTGAACACCTGCTGCGCGTAACCCGTGTGGATTATGCCATCGACTTCCTGGCCCCGTGGTTCGAACCAGACCGTGAGGCCCTTGTGGTGCCGCCCGGCACCCGCGTTCAGGAACACACCGGCATAGATGAAACCGAAACCCACGCCACCGGCGCCCGCGTCACCGGTCTGCGCGCCGGGGCCGTCGCCAACAGGCAGCTGGTGATCTACGATAAGCGTCAGGAAGTCATGCAGAAGGGCAAGCTGGGCTGGCTTACCATCTGGAACGATGCCCGCATCCAACTGAACCGCCCGCCCCTGGACTTAGCTGACCGTGCATCCAGCCAAGTCTGGCGCTTTGAACTGCGCATGGGGTCAAAGCAGCTTCGCAACCGCTGGGAAATGCGCTCCTGGCAAGACCTCCGCGATATGGTGGGCGATGCATACACCGAGTTCTGCGAGAAGATCCGCTACACCTGCCCCACCACCGACAGCAACCGCGCCCGCTGGCCCGCGCATGAGCGTAACCGCCCGATTTGAACCGCCTGCTCGTGTGTCCTGGAGATTGCTAAGAGACGTCCATAAAGACGTCTTTAATGACGTCTCCTACAGGGAGGGAGGCAGCTGTGCGGGGCGAAATTCTTGGCTTGGAGCGTCGGCGCCGCTGGAGTGACGACGAGAAGTTGGCGATTGTGCTTTCGGTCGGGGTGAACGGCGCGACCGTGTCGCAGGTCGCACAGCGCCACGAGATCAGGCGGCAGCAGATCTATGCCTGGCGATACGAGCTGAGGAGGAAGGGGCTTCTGACGCCAGACGACGCGACGCTATTCCTGCCCGTCGATATTACGTCGCCGCCGGAACCGCCGGAAGCGTGCGCCCCTGAAGCGAGCTTGGCGTTGATTGAGGTGGTTCTGCGCAATGGTCGCAGCTTGCGGGTCGATGCCCATGTGGATGCGGCGGTGCTGACCCGTTTGATCCAGGCGGTGGAGGCGGCATGATCGGCCCGGGCACCGGCATTCGCGTTTACCTGGCCTGCGGTCACACTGATATGCGCAAAGGTATCGCGGGGCTTTCAGCGATCGCGCAGGATGTCTTGAGGCAGCGGCCATCGAACGGTGCCGTGTTCGCGTTTCGAGGGCGCCGCGGCGACAGGGTGAAGCTTCTGTATTGGGATGGCCAGGGCTTTTGCCTGTATTACAAAGTCCTGGAGAAGGGTCGTTTCCCATGGCCTGCGGCGACGGATGGCAGCGTGCGTCTGACCGCCGCTCAATTGGCCATGCTCTGGGAGGGGATCGACTGGCGCAGGCCGGATTGGGGCGCGCCACCAGCCCGGACGGGCTGATTTATCTCTCTGGAATTGTTTGTTTTTATGGCGTCCGATCTGGGAGAATGGTATCCACCACCATGTCCGTAGAAGCCACGCCTCTCCCCAATGATCCCGCCGTTCTGAAGGCGATGATCGCCGCGTTGCAGGCGGAAAACCAAAAGATGTCCGCCAGTTTGCGGGCGCATGATCTGCTGGTTCAGGCGCTGCGCGTCCGGATTGCCAGATTGCAGAAGCAGAAATTCGGCTCCAGTTCGGAAAAGATCGAGCGGGAGATCGAGCAACTGGAACTGGCGCTGGAGGACCTGCAGGTTGCGCTCGCCGAGGCGGATGAACTGCCGCCGGAGGGCGATGATGAGCCGGAGACGGACAACCAGACCCCGGAACCAGCCGAACCGCGGGAGTCGAGGCGCCGCCGTCCGAAGGTGTCGCAGGACACGCCGCGCGAACGCCGCGAGCTTGACCCCGGCGACAGTTGCCCGGATTGCGGGGGCGATCTGCGTGTGGTCGGGGAGGATGTCAGCGAGCTGATCGACATGATTGCAGCCCAGCTGAAGGTCATCGAGATCGCGCGTATCAAGAAATCCTGCCGGCGCTGCGAGCGTATGGTTCAAAGCCCGGCACCCAGCCGTCCGATCCCACGGAGCATGGCGGGCCCGAACCTTCTGGCTTATGTGCTGACCTCGAAGTTCGACGACCACGTGCCGTTGTATCGTCAGAACGAGATCTTCGCCCGCATGGGGGCAGACATCCCTGACACGACCCTGGTCGACTGGTGCGGCGGGGCAATGAAGACGCTGGCGCCGCTGATCGAGAAGATCGAGGCCGAGATCATGGCCAGCAATCTTCTGCACGCAGATGACACGCCCATCCGGGTTCTCGATCGCGGCCGCCGCGACAAGGGGCTCGGAAAGGGCGTCAAGAAAGGCCGGATCTGGGCCTATGTCCGGGATCAGCGCCCATGGGCGGGCACGGCCCCGCCGGGTGCGGTCTATCACTTTGCCCCGGACTGGAAGGAAGAGCATGTCCTCGCCCATCTTAGCGAGACCAGCGGCATTCTCCAGGCTGATGGCTACAAGGGGTATGCCAAGCTCTATGCCGCGGACCTGGACGGCAAGAGCCAGTTCCGGGAGGCCGCGTGCTGGGCGCATCTTCGCCGCGACTTTCACGATGTCTGGACCGCGACGAAATCCGCAATCGCGCGCGAGGCGCTCGACCGTATCGGCAAGCTCTACGACATCGAACGGGAAATCAGCGGCAAGCCTGCCGAACTGCGGCTGGCCGTGCGCCAAAAGGAAAGCAAGCCCAAGGTTGATGCGTTCCGGGACTGGGCCGAAAGGCAGCTCACCCGTATTCCCGGTAAGAGTGATCTGGCCAAGGCGTTCCGCTACGGGCTGAGCCGCTGGGCTTCATTCACGCTGTTTCTGGAGGACGGGCGCGTGGCCATCGACAACAATCCCGCCGAGCGCGCGCTGCGGCCCATTGGCGTTGGCAGGCGGAACTGGCTATTCGCGGGTTCGGATACCGGCGGTGAAACGCTCGCCCGCGCCATGACCGTCATCGAGACGGCAAAGATGAACGGCCTCGATCCGCAGGCCTACCTCGCAGATGTCTTGGACCGTATCCACGATCACATGGTCAACCGGCTGGCCGAATTACTCCCTTGGAACTGGAAGCCGGCAGATCAGAAACGCAGCGAGGCTGCGTGATGGCAGCGACGACCTACGTCTGCTCCATCGCCCATGTCGCCAGCCTGCTGGGCGAGGATCCTGGACTTCTCGAGGCCATCGTCAGCAACGACGACAACCTCTCCTACGGCAACATCGTCAGCGTCCACATCGGACGGGACGACTACATTACGGCGCTGACCGACGAGGGCATCGACGAATTGCGCGACATGCTGGCATCAGCACGAGTGTCCGTTGAGGCATGGCACAGCTTCCTCGAAGACTTCGTCGCTGAGCCCGACATCATCGCCCGCGTCAACAATCAACCGCTGCGGTAAAAATCGGGCGCTTACGCATGAGCTGTGGCATCAGGTCAGCAGCGTGATTGCCCTGGACCTGCACGAGAACTGCTGCGGCGTCCTGCCCAACGAAGTGATCGAGACCAATCGGGAGGAACATATGCGCATGCTAGACCGGCAAATTTTGGGCCTGCTGGTGTCGCGAGCAGTAGCGTCAGAGGTGAAGCCCCATGAGTTCCGGGACTTCCTAGACAGCCATGTAGAAACCTTACAGCGACAATCCGACGAACACCCGGTGCCAATTGAGGAAAGGCTTGGAAAGGCGGTAGGCAGGTATCGGTTCAAGTGACCGATAGAGTCAACACGCCCCTAGTCACTGTCAGGAAGCCCTCCAAAACGGCCGTTCGCTGCGGGCATAGCCCTGGTCGCCTAGTACGACGACAAGCGCAGATTCCGGACTTTGCAAAGTTGGTGCGACGAGACATGCCAGTAACGCCCACGGCCCATTTCTGACAATCACTGTGCGGAGACAAGCAAAAGAACGCAGCCGTTCGCGCCGCATGCATAATACAGGTGATACAGATGCAACTTTCATGGCCGACCTTCAGATGTCTTCTGTGCGAATTTCGAGAAAATACTCAGCTACAATAGCAGCTTCATCGTCAGAAAGACCGTACAGACTGACGACATCCGCTTCGTTTTCTTCGTCAAGGACTCTGAACTCCATTCCCATTTTTGAAGACTTAGCAAGTTCGCAGAGCCTCTTGGTACGCTCTACCAGACGTTCAATCAGTTCACTCTTTCCATGGATATCAGGCAATGGGAATGATTTGATATCGCTGACAAGTATTTTTGGAAACGCACCCTTCGTTGCCTTGGGGGACGAATTAAAATGATAGAAGCTTGCGACTTTCGAGTTCAATACCGCCAGCAAGGCAAATGCTGGGAAATCGCCGTTTGGTCTGTCTAGAATGTTGATGAGGGCTGGGTCATTATACAGCGTTTCTTCACTGTAGCCAGCGAAGATCCTCGGATTGGTTATTTCACGGACCAAGATTCTAGGATCATTGAAGAACTTAGGCTGCCTTGGATTGGCTAGATCGGCTGAGTATTCGATGTACTCTGTACCGTTCCATTGAACAGAAAAGCGGGTGACGTCTTCCCCCTTCAACCACGGTGAATTGGTGCCCGTCGGCTGGTTTGAATGGAAAGCTCGAGACAAGATGATTTCCTCTGACTGCCCTTGGTGCTTGTCGTAGGCTATAAGCCCTTGGGAAATATCTGGAAAATGCGCCTTTAAGTCTGTGCCGCTTGACTTAATTTTAGTCACGGTCTCCATGACTTGAGGATCCAGGCGGAAGACCAATCCCCAGTTTTTATTGTTTTCGAAGAGAGTTGCGAACGATGCCAATTCTGTGTCCCGACGCAAGTACTCCAAGACATTTGTGTCAAGCCCCGTACGGCGAAATTCTACGCCTTCCCGTCCCTTTCTGCGTCGTGCATGAAAGATGATGTTGTGAACAACCACGCCTTCGAAGACCCGGAAACTCGTTAGATCATCAATGTGGATGTCCCGCCAGTCGTGTAGGAGTTGCTCCCGATAGCGTTTTGCAAAGTGATTGAAGAGCACGCTGTTCGGTACGATTTGGCAGGTCGTGCCTTCTTTTTTGCAGATTGCACCCGCCAAATTTAGGAAAAGATAGTAAATTTCAAAGTCAGGGACCTTTCCCAGAGATCGCGTAATGTGGGAACGGGCCGGTTCCGATATTGAGACTCCGTAAGGTGGGTTCGCGATTATGAGATCGAAACCAAGAAATTTTCCTTTGTCATCTAAAACTTCCGGGAACTCGAAACGCCACTCTAGGGCGCTAAGGAAAGTTTTCCGTTGCACCAACTTATCTCGCTCGCTCTCAAGCTTTTCGATGCTTTCCCGGATACTACTGATCGTCGTCGCACGTTTGGATTTTTGTGCCTCATCGTCTGAAAATAAATCTTCTTGTGCTTCTTTGGCTCTGAGCTCGGCTATTTCCGCATCTATTTTTCTAGTCAATCGCCCCAGTTGCTCTTCCTGAAAACGTGATTTCGCGCCGTTAATCCTCTCTTGGAGATGCCTCTTTGTCGTTTTGTCTTTCGTGTTCTTATATTCTTGTACAAGTGCTCTATACGTCGACACCGTTAGCCCGGCATTCTTGAAAGCCTCGGACAAGTTCTCGTCCAGCGCAAAGCGCGAGAGTATCGCGTTCCCGCATTTGATATTGATATCGATGTTCGGCAGCGTCTCGAGTTGCCCATCCTGACCGTCTCGGTAATAGGCATTCTTTAAGAGTTCGATCCAAAGACGAAGCTGGCAAATTCTCACCGAGTTGATGTTGATGTCTACACCAAACAGGCAGTTTTCGATGAGTTTTTGCTTCTCATGGAAAAGCGTTTTCTGAACGTGCTGAAGCGCCTTAGGAACGGCATTCTCGATGACTTGGTAGGAAAAAACCTCATCAGTGTTTTCGTGGACGATAATAAGCTCATCATTGTCCACTTCAATTTGGTAGTCAGACAGTCGGTTGCCTTCGGAGTCGGCCAGAACACCGAGACGGGATTTAAGGGCGATGAGTTCGTTAAGACAGGAAACAAGAAAGTGGCCAGAACCCACAGCCGGATCGCAAATTGTCAAGCCATCGATCACTTCGTTCAGCTTAAGAATTGAAGACTTTGATCGATCCGTGATGTTGTTCCTAAGGTCGTCAATGTCATCAAGTGTCCAGCTTGAGTACTCCCGACGGAAAGCTTCTAGAACCAATTTTTCAACCGATTCCCTGGCCATGTACATTGTAATGAAACCGGGAGTGAATATTGCACCATCACGATATCCGTTGATCTTTTCAAAAATTAGACCGAGCACTGCAGCGTTGATTATGGTCTTGCTTTCTTCTTGGACATCTCCCCCGCCCACGGTTCCGAAGTCGTAGGAGTCGAGGAACTCAAAAATGTATCCTAGCGTGTTCTTGTCAGCGCTCAGACGTCGACCGAGGGCGTCCTTCAAGACCGTTGCTTTGAAAATCGGTATTTCCAGAGCATTATTCAATGCATTGATTCTAAACCTTTTTTCCAGATTCGTGAGCTCAAAAAGCGAGCTGTTCAAATAGGGGATTTTGGCATACTTTTCACGTACACCGTCCGGACGGTCGTCTGGCTTGAAGGCCAAAACCATGAAGAACAGGTCTGATAGGTCATCGAAGTCGGCGATCATGGACCTAGTGAGAAACTTGTAGCTGCTGTCGTGACCGTGAAATTTGACCAATTGAGCTTCTAGAAGCTTGAGGAAAAGCAATCGGTTGATCCAAGTTAGACATAGCTCGAGTGCAATGTTGAACTCACGCTTCTCGTTTGAAGCGCCATACTCCAAGATTATTTCCGGGGAGTTGAAGTCATCCTCGTATCGGATTCTGGTGATGGCGTTTTCCAGCAGTGACCCAGGATTTCTTTTTGCCTTTGATAGGCGCCCAATCAAACGCTTGGACCCCTCCTTGCGTTCCTCAAGCCCAATGATGTGCAGAAGCTCATCGTAGAATGCTTTGTTCAGGCTATTGCTGTCGTTGTTCAACTCTTCCCGTAGAAGGAAGTGAGGGCCCAGGAACTTGAATAGCTTTACAATTTCCTTGCTCTCGGCACCCTTATGAATTTTCGATCGATATGTCCGCAAATCAAGATGAATGGCTTCCAGTTCGACGTCGCTAGCTTCGATGAAGGGAGCGGCGATTTCCCGGTAAAAGAAATCAGTAGTCGATTCTGTTTTCTTGTTATCACGCCACGCTTTGAAATCTTTTCGAAAGACCGAGCTCTTGAAGAAAGCTCTTTCGAAGCTTGACGAAGAAAAGACAAAAAATTGGTACTCCGTGCAGATCACAAGGTGCTGTATGTCCGTGTTTCCCGCGTCGCGCTCTTGCATGAAGTAAAGTACCAGTTCATGCATTGCTTTGCGGTTGACATTGTCCAAACGGATCATGTCAGCTTTGTTTGCCTCTCTCTTGCTCTCAAAAAGAACCGCAGCGGGCGAACCCTTGCCACGTGAGCGAATAACAAAGTCGATAGCACCTTGTTGCTCAATTGTATGATCAGGTGAATATGTCGGCTTCAAGAACGCCATCAGGTGAGTCTTGAGGTTTTCTTCGCTCTCTTGGCTATCAATATGATCAAGGTAACCACCCAAGTTCGAGGCAAACTGATCTACATCTGCTCTCGCTGGCCGGAAGGCTTTCAATGCCGGTGGCAGACCCTTGGAAACGGACTTAGTTACCATATTCATCTGACGATAAACCTTTGCCTTTGAAATGTTCGGATGTTCACTTCTCGCCCAAATTCATTGGGTAGGCCACCCGCAACCGACGCGAAAGTCGGCTTTCTTGATTTCGGCCCAGGAACCTGCATCCGCGGCGAACGTCCGCTTCTCGCCCCGCCTGCCGGGATGCTCTGATGCTGCGGTAGCACAGGCCATGTCCGCTTCGGGCTGAGACCGGTCTGGCGCACTAAGGAAACAGGTGGTCACGGGCAGCGCTCTTTCCTGTAAGGAAGCGGCCGCTGCCAGGCTCATGCCCTGATCGGACCAACGGCCTGGCGCACTGTTGCCCGGATGCTACAGCAACAATCCGCCCCATTTGCTTCCACAGTGCTTCCAGCGGTGAAGGCGTCAAAACGTCAAAAGCGCCCCTTAGGGCGCTATCATACTGGTATTATTAGTTTATCTTGGTTGCGGGAGCAGGATTTGAACCTGCGACCTTCAGGTTATGAGCCTGACGAGCTACCTGGCTGCTCCATCCCGCGTCAGGTGTATTTCGCATCGTTTTTGAGAGATATTTGGATTTTACTAGGTTTGGCGGTGACCTACTCTCCCAGGGCTTGAGCCCAAGTACCATCGGCGCTGCAGTGCTTAACTTCCGGGTTCGGGAAGGGACCGGGTGTTTCACTTGCGCTTTTGCCACCAAACCGAGAAAAATCCACTTGCCTCCGGCAAGTGGATTTGGCGGCAGGCAGCGTATTTGCAAAGCAAATGCGCGTTGCCGCACCTGGGTTGCGTCACGAGACGTTTCCACGAGCGGAAGGCAGTACAATCAACGTTTGTCCAAGTTTTGTTTTGGGATGTGTTTGCTTGTTTGGTTCTGAGTAACACTGTCTGTTACTGGATCAAATCAAGCCTGTCGGGCGATTAGTACCGGTCAGCTGAACGCATTGCTGCGCTTACACCTCCGGCCTATCGGCGTGGTGGTCTTCCACGGCCCTCAGGGATACCTTGTTTTGAGGGGGGCTTCCCGCTTAGATGCCTTCAGCGGTTATCCTGTCCGATCATAGCTACCCAGCACTGCTATTGGCATAACAACTGGTCCACCAGTGGATCGTTCACCCCGGTCCTCTCGTACTAGGGGCAACTCCTCTCAAGTATCCTACACCCACGGCAGATAGGGACCGAACTGTCTCACGACGTTCTAAACCCAGCTCACGTACCTCTTTAAACGGCGAACAGCCGTACCCTTGGGACCTGCTCCAGCCCCAGGATGAGATGAGCCGACATCGAGGTGCCAAACACTGCCGTCGATATGGACTCTTGGGCAGTATCAGCCTGTTATCCCCGGCGTACCTTTTATCCGTTGAGCGATGGCCCTTCCACGCGGGACCACCGGATCACTATGGCCGACTTTCGTCTCTGCTCGACTTGTCAGTCTCGCAGTCAGGCTGGCTTCTGCCATTGCACTCAACGAGCGATTTCCGACCGCTCTGAGCCAACCTTCGCGCGCCTCCGTTACTCTTTAGGAGGCGACCGCCCCAGTCAAACTACCCGCCACGCAGGGTCCCGGATCCGGATAACGGACCGCGGTTAGACATCAAGAGTGCGAAGGGTGGTATCTCAAGGGAGGCTCCACCGGAACTTGCGTTCCGGCTTCGATGCCTACCACCTATCCTGCACATCACAATCCTGATGCCAGTGCGAAGCTGTAGTAAAGGTGCACGGGGTCTTTCCGTCTAACCGCGGGAAGCCTGCATCTTGACAGGCAATTCAATTTCGCTGAGTCGATGTTGGAGACAGCGGGGAAGTCGTTACGCCATTCGTGCAGGTCGGAACTTACCCGACAAGGAATTTCGCTACCTTAGGACCGTTATAGTTACGGCCGCCGTTTACCTGGGCTTCAATTCGGAGCTCTCACCCCTCCTTTTAACCTTCAGGCACCGGGCAGGCGTCAGACCCTATACGTCGCCTTGCGGCTTCGCAGAGCCCTGTGTTTTTAATAAACAGTCGCCACCCCCTGGTTTGTGCCCCCGGATTCCACTTGCGTAGGACCCGGGCCTCCTTCTCGCGAACTTACGGAGGTATTTTGCCGAGTTCCTTCAACATCGTTCTCTCAAGCGCCTTGGTATTCTCTACCAGTCCACCTGTGTCGGTTTAGGGTACGGTCTGATGGAGGGCTATTTCCAGGGACTGATCAGCAGCCCATTCAATCCGATAAGGATGAACTACCGTCACAATCCGTCACATCCTCCTGGCCCACGAATATTAACGTGGTTCCCATCGCCTACGCCTTTCGGCCTCGGCTTAGGGGCCGGCTTACCCTGCTCAGATTAGCTTTAAGCAGGAACCCTTGGACTTTCGGCGAGAGTGTCTCTCACACTCTTTGTCGCTACTCATGTCATCATTCTCACTAGTGATCTCTCCACGGGATCGCTCACGCGCCCGCTTCATCGAAAGCTCCTTGCGTCCAATCTTTCCCGGAGGAAAGTAAGGACGCATGGACCTATGTCACACTACGCTCTGCTACCATGCACTATGTGCATCCTCGGCTTCGGCTCATGGCTTGAGCCCCGTTACATCTTCGCCGCAAGACATCTTGATTAGACCAGTGAGCTGTTACGCTATCTTTAAAGGATGGCTGCTTCTAAGCCAACCTCCTGGTTGTTTTGGACGTCTCACCTGCTTTCCCACTTAGCCATGAATTGGGGGCCTTAGCCGGAGGTCAGGGTTGTTTCCCTCTCCACGACGGACGTTAGCATCCGCCGTGTGTCTGCCATCCAGTACTCCCGGGTATTCGGAGTTTGGTTAGGATCAGTAAGCCTGTGGGGCCCCATTACCCATCCAGTGCTCTACCCCCCGGGGTATTCGGATGACGCTCTACCTAAATAGATTTCGCAGAGAACCAGCTATCTCCGAGTTTGATTGGCCTTTCACCCCTAGGCACAGCTCATCCCGATCTTTTTCAACAGATGTGGGTTCGGCCCTCCAGTGCGTGTTACCGCACCTTCAGCCTGGCCATGCCTAGATCACTCGGTTTCGGGTCTGATCCCACGAACTCATGCGCCCTATTAAGACTCGCTTTCGCTGCGCCTCCGCCTAGCGGCTTAAGCTTGCTCGTGAGACCAAGTCGATGACCCATTATACAAAAGGTACGCTGTCAGCCCTCAAGGGGCCTCCAACTGATTGTAGGCGTTCGGTTTCAGGTACTGTTTCACTCCCCTCGCCGGGGTGCTTTTCACCTTTCCCTCACGGTACTGGTTCGCTATCGGTCAGTAAGGAGTACTTAGCCTTCGGAGGTGGTCCTCCGATCTTCGAACAGGATTTCACG